>JANJWV010000045.1 GCA_024709365.1 Desulfomicrobium sp.
GCCAGGCGGACCAGCCCGAAACGCTCGCGCACGAAGGCGTAGGCCGGGTTTTCCAGGAGGCGCTCGCACAGGCCTGAGGCTCTGTCGAGGGTGGCCACCAGATCCATGTACGTGTCGGGCTGTGACATATCGCCAACCGGAGCTGCGGAGCGGGTCACGAGACGGCCGAAATCCGGGCGCTGTTTCATGCGCACGACCACGTTCTCGAAAAACCCGGCCGGTTCGTTTCTGGTCCAGTCCTTGTTCAGCCGTTCGCCCAGCAGCTTGGCCACGGACAGAATGGCCTGGCTCGCGGGCAGGTCCTCGCGCAGGGCCACGAAAGGCTTGCCCGCGGCCGAGATGCGACGGGCAGCGTCATCCATGGGGATGGCGCCGAGAAAAAGGGGCTTGAGATCCAGAAACTGCACCACCGTCTCCTGGAAACGCGAGAAGACCTGCCGGGCCTGGGCCCCGGACTCGGCGCGGTTGACCAGGACCAGCGGCGGCCACCACAAGCCGTTCTCCTTCAGGACCTTGATCAGGGCGTAGGCGTCCACCAGGGAGCTGGCCTCGGGATTGACCACCAGGATGATCTCCCGCGTGGCCAGGCACAGGGACACGACCTGGGCCGAAATGCCCGGGGAATTGTCCAGGATGAGAAAATCGTAGTTCGAAAGGCCCGAGAACTCTCCGATGAGGCGCTTGCGCGCAGTCGTGTCCAGCTCGGCCATGCGCGCCACGCCGCTGCTGCCGGAGATGAGGTCCAGGCCAGGCCGCACCGGGACGAGGCAGTCCTCCAGGGGCAGGTTGTCGAAAAGTACGTGCTCCAGGGTTTTGGCGGGCGCAGGCAGGCCGAGGTGCACTTCGGCGTTGGCCAGGCCGAAATCGGCGTCCAGCAGGCAGACCGTGTGCCCGGCGCGGTTCAGGGCCAGGGCGAGATTCACGGCCACGGTGGTCTTGCCCGTGCCGCCCTTGCCGCTGGCCAGGGCCAGGATGCGGGTATGCCTGTGGCGAACTGTGTTCAACGTCTGCTCCATGAGTCGAAAAAGCTAGGCCTGTCCTGACCGCTGGGCCTGCAGCAGGCAGGAGATGTCCGCCAGCAGGGTCTTCAGGTGGAAGGGTTTGCGCACGCATTTGGTCGCGCCCAGACGCAGGGCCTCGTCCATTTCCTCGGACGAGGCAAGGCCCGTGATGACCATGACCGGCGGGAACCCGCCCTTGCGCCGGAGGAGTTTCAGCACGTCGAGGCCCGAATGCACGGGCATGCGGATGTCGAGAAGGATGAGGTCGAAAGCCCCGACGCGCAGCTTGCGCACGGCATCCTCGCCGTTGGCCGCGGTCTCCACGACGTAGCCGGCCTCGCGCAGGGTCTCGGCCAGGATGTCGCGGATGTGCCCCTCGTCGTCCACGACCAGAATCCGCCCGTCGTTCTCCTGCAGGGGAACGCACTGCGGGACGGGCATGACCGCGGGCTTCTCGGGCATGGTCACCGGGGTGGATACCGGCAGGATGACGACCATCTCCGTCCCCCGCCCCGGCTCGCTCAAGACCTTGATCTCCCCGTAGTGGTTGGCGACGATGCCGTAGGCCGTGGACAACCCCAGGCCCGTGCCTTTGCCCTCGGACTTGGTGGAAAAGAACGGGTCGAAGATGCGCGACAGGTTTTCCGGGGGGATGCCGCAGCCCGTGTCCTTCACGGTCACGCAGACGCGCTTGCCGTCGGACAGGAAGGACGAGGTGATGGTCAGGACCCCGCCGCCGTTCTCCATGGCGTGCTGGGCATTGATGACCAGATTGAGGAAAACCTGTTCGAGCTGGTTGGCGTCGGCCAGGATCAGGGGCATCTCCGGCGCCAGGTTCTGCACGATGGGGATGCGGTGGGTGTGGAAGATGGAGTCCACCAGGCCGACGATCTTCTGCAAGAGGGCGTTCAGGTCCACCTTGGTCACCTGCGGCGCGTTGGGCCGGGCGAATCCCATGAGGCTCAGCAGGATGGACGAGATGCGCTCGATCTGCTCGGAGATCTGGCGCAGGTCGCGGCGCTTCTTCTCGTCGTCCTCGCGGCTCTCCAGGAGCTGGGTGCGGGCCGAGATGATGGCCAGGGGGTTGTTGATCTCGTGGGCCGCGCCGGCGGCCAGCTGCCCCACCGCGGCCAGGCGCTCGGTCTGCAGGAGCTGCAGGTTGATCTGCTGGTTCTTCCACAGGGCCCGGGACAGTTCGTCGGCGCGCATCTGCAGGCTGTCGAAGAGGCGCAGACGGTCCAGGGTGGCCGAGGCCACGCAGGAAACCTGCGAATACCCCATGTATTCCTGGGGGGTCATCTTGGGCGGGCGGTCCTGGGAGCGCAGAATGCAGAGCTCGCCGGTGAAGTCGCTGCCGACGAGGGGAAAGATGCAGTAGCCCTGGACCACGAAAAACTGTTTGAGCCGGAGTTCGCGGTCCATGGCGAAGGCGCCTTCGTGGCGCTCGTGATGGCTGCGCAGGAGAACCAGGAGGCTTTCGGGCAGGGCAGGGCCTTCGGAGGTCAGGGGCAGGCCGTCGCCGTCGAGGGCGTAGGACACGCTGCGGCGGTTGCCGCCGCCCCAGATGAGCCCCTGCATGAGCCGCTCGGACGGCACCATCCAGTACGCGAACCCTCCGCGGACTCCGACCTCCTCCTGCATGCTCATGGCAGCGGCCTCGAAGATCTCGTCGACGCTGGTCGCCGTGCTCATCTTGAGCCCTACCGTGGAGCCCAGGTTGGTGAAGCGGTTGGCGTCCTCCAGCCTGCCCACGGCCTGCTCCAGATCCAGCCCCATGCGCATGAGCTGCTGGTTGGCCTTCTGCAGGGAGGACAGGAAGAGGGTCACCTGGTCTCCGTCCAGGTCGAAGGGCTCGGCGCGCTCGGCAAAGGCCGGGGCGAAGGCGCGGTGGATGTCCTGGATCTCCTTCTCACCCAGCCCCAGCATGTCCTGCAGACCGGCCTGGCGCTGCTTTTCCCGGCTCATGCTCCGGGGCGCGTCCATCAGGGTGAAATGGGCCAGGATGTTGGCCAGGGCAACGATGGCCACGAGGGGGCCGTTGTCCTTCATGGCGCCAAGGGCCGGGGCCGAGTGGTGATGCAGCCAGATGACGTCGGTCATGGCCGGCGGAAGCTTCCACTTCTGGGCTATCCAGCGGCCCACGGCCGTATGGTCCGTCTTGAAGACCTCCTGCTCCGCGTCCAGGACGGCTTCGTACAGTTCCTCCATGCGCTCGGTGACATGGCCGTACTCGTCCGGCACATGCAATTGCAGGAAGATGCGGCCGAGATCGTGCATGATGCCCGCGCCGAAGGCCTCGTGGGCCAGCGCCGGATAGCTCCTGCCGGCGATGAGGGATGCGTAGACGGCAGTGGCCAGGCAGTGCCGCCACAGGGTCTTGTGCGCCGCCTCGCCGTTTCTGTCGCCCGTGATCAGCGAATCCTTGATCAGGACCGAGAGCATGAGGGTCTGGACGACCCGGCTCCCCAGGCGGTTGAGCCCCTGCTCCACCTGGGAGACCATGCCCCTGGAAATATAGGTCGCGCTGTTGGCGTGGTCCAGGATCTTCATGGTCAGGGCCTGGTCCGTCTCGACGATGCGGGCGAGCTTCGCGTGGTCGAAGTCCTGGGTCAGGACCTGATCGAGAATGGCCTTGGCCACCGAGGACAACGAAGGCAGAGCCTCGATGCGCTGGAGAAGGGCATGCAGGGAGCGGTCGGCTCCGGCGGCTGGTGCGGTCTTTCCTGGCACGGTCTCTCGACGGGAGGGGGTGGGGTCCACGGCAACTCCGGCCTGTTCAATAGTGGGGCGGTTTTTCATCTGGATCGAAGGGGGGCATGGCGGAGACGTCCTTCAGCTTCCTGCCCAAGAGCGTCACCAGGTGCCGAAGCTCCCGGATTTCCTTCTGCTGTTCTATGACAACCGAGCTCAGCTCATCAACCGTTTTTTGTAAATAGAGGTATTTGATCTCAATGTCTTCCAATCTTTCCTGCATGTGCTCCTCCGGCAACGGGACGGTTTGGCGGTCATCTCTCTTGACCTGAAGCGGGGGGCGCCGATAGGAATCCGCCATCAATCCGGCACCCACAGGAGACGCCCCATGACCAACGCCGCCCAGATCTTCACACCCGACTACCTGGACGAGGTCTTCCCGCAGTCGCGGACCGACGCCTTTTTCGAGGCCCTCTTCGGCGACGCCGAGGACGGGGCCTACGACATCCGGCTGCGGTTCGAAAAGCACGGCCCGGAAGAACTCGCCTTCACCTTCCAGCTGCACCAGCGCCCGGGCATGTGCCTGGCCTGCAACCTGACCTACGGCCTGCCCCAGGTCTTCACCCGCCACCCGGTCCTGGCCGTGGCCAAGCTGGCCCAGACCCTCGGCGAGCGCATCGGAAAAATCCCCGCAGCCTGGGCCTTGGGCGCCACCCGGGAGATCTCCCGCAGCCTGCACGTCATTCCCTTTACCATCAGGATCGCCTGACGGACAGCGTCAATTTCCGCGCGCGGCAGCGCGTGCAATTCGGGAATTTTTGACCCAGGTCAAGGATTCCCGAATCGTTTTTCGCCAGGATGACGGCATGACCACCACCGACACTCTCCCCACGCACAGTCTCAAGGTCTGCCGCGGCGCGACCGGATGCCCCCACGCCGTCATCGGCCGGGATGTTTCCGAGGAAATCGGCGCCGTCATGGCCCGCTCCGGCTGGGGCGCCTTCCTCGCCGCCGGCGTGAAGCCCATCCGTCACCATCACCAGTTCCGCCTCGCCGTGGCCTCGTGCCCCAACGGATGCTCACAGCCGCATATCGCCGACTTCGGCCTGATCGCCTTCGGCCGCGTCGACGTCGATCCGGACGCATGCACGGCCTGCGGGCTGTGCGTCGACGCCTGCGCCGAAAAGGCCCTGACCCTGGGCGACGCCATCGGTCTTGACCCGTCCCGCTGCCTGGGCTGCGGGGCCTGCGTCCGGGTCTGCCCCACCGGGGCC
>JANJWV010000058.1 GCA_024709365.1 Desulfomicrobium sp.
CCGCCTTCATGCGCAGGAGCGCTCCCTGCCAGGCCGAAATGATGAATCGGGCCGTGGCCTCGGGTTCCAGTCCGTCCGCCAGTTCACCACGCTCCGACGCCTGTTTCAGGACGAGAGTAACGGCTTTGATCAGGTTTTCCAGGCTCGCGTGCAGTTTTTCGCGGAACGCGGGGTTCACGTCGCCCATCTCCTGGGTCAAATTGCCCAGTGGGCAGCCCTTGATGAACCCTTCGCGCTCAAAATTGTCCCGAAACCAGAGGAAAAACCGGGCCAGACGCTCCAGCGGCGCCAGACTTTCATCCCTGAGAATGGGTCCGACCTGATTCGTGAGCACGGTGCGGTAATGGTCGATAAGGGCGAGCCCGAAGTCTTCCTTGCTCTTGAAATAGAAGTAAAACGAACCCTTGGGCACTCCCGCCTCGGACAGGATCTCCTGCAGGCCGGTGGCCGTATACCCCTTGTGGTGAACGAGGCGGCCTCCGACGTCGAGGATGTGTTCGCGGGTGGTGTTTGACATGCCGTACAAAAATAGACCGGTCGACTATGAGCTGTCAATATGTGGTGGGCGAAATCCAAGACTGGGTGACTTGAACTTGGATGCCTCCCGATCACTACGCGTTTTATATTTTCAATATGATAAAGGAAGCGCTTGCTGTATACACATCATTTATTGTAGCGACACTTCCATAATGTCCTTGATACGTTTCTCCAACCTGAAACGAGAATCAAATGAAGAAAAGAGCCAGAATCCTTTTCGAAAAGTCATTGGACTCCCTTTTGTTATCAATCGAACATTTCAATAGGCCTTGGGATAGGGGGCGCCCAGAGGTTGTTTTGATACTTCTTGATCGATCTTATGAGTTATTATTGAAAGCAATAATTTTGCATAAGGGAGGAAAAATTAGAGAGCCATTTGCGAAAGAAACCATAGGACACGAAAAGTGCGTCAGGAAATGTCTAACAGAAGAGAAAGTAAAATGTCTAAATGAGGAACAAGGGTTAACAATTCAGATAATCAATAGTTTTCGTGACGCAGCCCAACACGATCTTGTCGAACTATCCGAGCAAGAGCTTTATATGTATAGCCAAGCTGGCCTTACTCTTTACAGAGATTTGATAAAAAGTGAATTCAAGGAAAACTTAAAGAACTATCTTCCGGAGAGAGTGCTCCCCATTTCGGTAGAACAGCCAAAGGATCTGCATACAATGATAGATGCTGGATTTGCAGAGGTAAGAGAACTACTAAAACCTCGATCAAGAAGACAAATCGAGGCGAAGGCTAAATTAAAATCGTTGGCAATTGTTGAAGCCTCACTTGAGGGCATTCGCTCGCAACCAAGTGAAATCGAAATGAGGAAACTGGTCAAGGAAGTTCAATCAGGGAAAAATTGGAAAGAAATTTTCCCTGGCGTCGCAGGTTTGGAGTTTAGCACAGAAGGTTCTGGCATAAAAGTTGATATTAGGATAACTAAAAAAGAAGGAGATGCAGTTCATATTGTTCCTGAGGGCACTCCAGGAGCTACTGTATTGGCTGTAAAGAGGGTCAATGAACTCGATTTTTATTCGCTTGGGCTTAAGGATCTTGCAAATAAATTAGGTATTACTCAACCAAAGACTCTTGCCTTAGTAATTTTTCTCAATGTTCAAGATTCAGATGATTATTACAAAAAAATAAAAATTGGTAAAAATGAATTCAAACGTTACTCGGTACGGGCTTTAGACCTGTTGAAAAAAAACTTGCCAGTAATAGATATTGAAAAAATTTGGGCTGATTATAAAACTTTAAAATAATTCAAAATAATATGTATGAATAGAAATTTGGCTCAGGCATTGAATTTTAAATTTTCGACGCCTGATTCATAACTCATCGTCTGCATTTTTCCAACGATAGAACATTTTCAAGCTATTAAGTCCCGTTTTATAGGGAATGATCCCGTCGTGTTGCAGGCGCCCAAGGACAATGCCGGGAGCGATTCCGATTTCTGCGGCAAAGGTTTTGATGTCCAATGCCGATAGACTAGCAGTCTTGACAAGCCGGCGCATCTCGGCCGGTGGGATGAGTCTGTCCCTGGCAAAGGCGTCTGCTTCCCTTTCTTTTTCGTCATCGACTCCATTGCCTTCTATGATCACCGTCTTGCGGCCATGCTTGAGGATGTGCCCGGCTTCGTGGAAAAAGGTGAACCAGAGATGGTCATCGCTTTTGAAGCGCATGCTGAGTTGGATTACCGCGCGATCTCCCAACCATCTTGTAGCTCCCCACGTGCCTGTCCTGGGCAGTTCCGGAACAAAAACCACGGCCACTCCCGCGGAAGCGCAAAGGGAAACCAGTTGGGGCGTAAAAACATTGGGAGGGGCAGTGGTCAGGGCGCGAACGAGGTCAAGAACCTCCAGAAAACGTTTGCGATCAAAAGGGGCGCACGCGATGCGTTGAGCCTGGATTTCCCCTTGCCGCAGCCACGCTGATACGGCCTCCGCGCACCCTTCGAATCTGGCAGTCTGCCGATAGGCGACCTGGTATTCGCTCCAGACTGTTTGCCATTGCGTTGGAGACGCCACGCCGTAATAGCACAGCACCGCGTCGAGCTGCTCGAACGTATCCTTGAGCTTGGGAATCCAGCCCAGCTTTGCCATGGCGGAAACCGGCACCCGCTTGAGCCACTCCAGATACGACGCCATGCGCCGCTGCTCGGCAAGTCGCGTCAGATCGTCTTGATAGTGGCGTTCCAGGTTGCTCCAGAAGTGGGCCGGGCGCCCCAGAGTGCGTTCGAGTTTCAAGGCCGTTTCAGGAGTGATAGGCGCCTTGGCCTTGATGATTTCGTTGATGGTTTTTTTGGTCAAACCTGTTCGATCCGCAAGCTCGGCCTGGGTCATGCCCAAATCATCTAAGTATTCTGCCAGCACCTCTCCAGGCGTAACCAGATAGTCCGGAATGAATTTGTTATTTTGTACGTTATTCATGGGTATCCTCCACTCGCAAAATTACGATGGCGGTCACCTTCGACCAGTCCAGGCCGCCATTCTCGTGCGTGGGTATCGGATCGTGGGCAGGAGAAAAAATCAGCCGATAGGGATGATCCAGATCTACGGAAAGCTGACCGTTACGCTTGCCCTGCGTCAGTTCGTGGCATCGACCGGGCCCACTTTTGGGCGGCCAGAAATCCATGAGACAAGCCGCAGCTCGAAACTCGCACATTCGCAGACGAATTTTTCGAGCACGTTGAACTCCGTGAAGTCTTTCAAGCCGCGCCCCTTCGCAAAATTCCTTTGCAAGCTTTTTGTTTTTGAAAAATATCTCCAAAATCGGCCTCCGTCAATTATGATTAACCTATCTGGTTAACCATTTTTCAATCGATCAGAACGGGAAATAGATATGAGGCAGCACGATGTAACGATTCAAGTACACTCAAATTTTCAAGGCCATAGCGCACGGAGCTTCTGCGATTCAAGACATAATTTCAGTGAGTTGTAGACTACTTAGGTAATTGTTCTGTCTTGTTGCTGGATGAGTCGGTAATTTTCAGGCGCTGGCTGGGTATTGATGTACAGGCGGAACCCCGCCCCTTGCCCGTAACCGGGTTTTGACCTAGGTTTGCGCCCTCAAGTCCAATCCCTCAGCAAGGTTGCGTCAATGATTCACCCGAACATCCTCTCCCTCATCGGCGCCACACCCGTGGTCTATCTGAACCGTGTCTTTCAGCACCCCCGCATCCGGCTGGCCACCAAGCTCGAAGCCCAGAACGTCGGCGGGTCCATCAAGGACCGCGTGGCCCTGGCCATGATCGAGGCGGCCGAGGCTTCGGGGGAGCTGACACCGGACAAGACCGTCATCGAGGCCACCAGCGGCAACACTGGCGTGGGGCTGGCCATGGTCTGCGCCGTGAAGGGTTACAAGCTGACCCTGCTCATGCCCGACTCGGCCTCGGAGGAAAGGAAGCGGATCATGCGCGCCTTCGGTGCGGAACTGCGCCTCACCCCCGGCCGGCTGGGCACGGACGGCGCCATCGAGGAGGCCTACCGACTGGCCCGCGAGGAGCCGCAGACGTATGTCCTGATGGACCAGTTCAACAACCCGGCCAGCATCGCCGCCCACTTCATCGGCACGGGGCAGGAGATCATCGCCCAGACCGAGGGAAGGGCCACGCACGTGGTCGTCAGCCTCGGCACTTCCGGCACGGCCATGGGCATCGCCAAGCGCATGAAGGCCTCGGCCCCGCACATCAGGGTGGTGGCGGTGGAGCCCTACGCCGGGCACAAGATCCAGGGCCTCAAGAACATGCAGGAGTCCTATCCTCCCGGCATCTACGACAAGCGCGCCCTGGACCGCATCGTCCACGTCGAGGACGAGGAGGCCTACGAGTGCGCCCGTCGGCTGGCCCGGGAGGAGGGGATTCTTTCGGGCATGAGCGCGGGCGCGGCCCTGGCCGGGGCCCTGCGCATCGCGAGCGAGCTGGACGCGGCCGGGGAGGAGGGGCTCATCGTCTTCATCTGCCCCGACACGGGCGAGCGCTATCTTTCGACCACGCTCTTCGCGCCGCCGGCCAGGCACGGGCTCGGGGTGCGCAGCGTGGCTTCCGAGTGCCTGGAGATCCTGGTCAGCCCGGCGGGCGGGCACGCCCTGTTCACGCCGGGGCCCAGCCTCGACGAACTGGGCGATCTGGAGGTCTGGCGGCGGATCGTGTGGCTCGACATCCTGACCCGGGCCCTGGCGGAGCGGGGGCAGCCCGCGCGCATGGCCGTGGGCCTGGCCGACATGGACGACCGCGCCCTGGCAGCGGCCCGCGAGGCCAAGGTGCCAGCCGGGGAGTTCGGGGCCAGGGCCCAGGCCGTCATGCTTGAGCAGGCCCGCGCCCTGGGCGTCTCGGACAGCGTCGTTTTCCCCCTGGCCGGAGCCAGCCGGGAACGCGCCCTGGGCCTGGCCCGCAAGCTCCTGGCCAAGGGGCAGGCCTACGAGAAACTGCGTTCCGTCTATTTCGACGTGACCCGCGACAAGACCTACGGCCGCACCTCCTGCGTGGACACGGCCGGCATGAACGTCGGGCACACCGTGGACCTGGCCGACTACGTCAAGGAGAACCCGGCCGACTTCACCCTCCTCAAGCGCGCCACCCTGCAGGACTTGAAGCTCGGCGATGTCCTCGAAACGGAGTGGGGCAAGGTCCGCCCCAGCTGGTTTCTGCAGCTCGCCGCCGCGGCTCTGGATTCCCTCGGCACCGTCTCGGTCATGCTCGTGGCCGAGGCGCACCGCTTCCCGCACCTCGACAATTTCAGCGCCATCTGGAACGCCGGCGCCGGCGTGCGGCCCCTGGCCTGGATGGTGGCCCAGCCCGTGATACCGCGGGAGCAGGACCTCGCCTTGCCGCAGCTGCCCGAGGCCCTCGGCCTGGTCGAAAGCGGCGCGGCCCTGCGCCTGTGGTTCCTGTCTGCCTCGTACCTCAAGTCCCTGGCCTTTTCGCCCGAGAGTCTGGCCATGTGGTCCAAGAACCAGCGCCGGCTGCAGGACGCCTACGCGGCCGCCGTTCTCGGCGGGAAGGGCGAGGGCGTCTCGCCGGACATGGAGCAGGCCATCTACGACCTGAAGACGGCCTTCACGACGGCCCTGGAAGCCAACCTCGACCTGGCCCACTTCTGGCCGGCCCTCTTCGCCTTCGCCAAGACCGTCAACGCCCGCGCCGCCAGGCTGAGCGCCCAGGAGGCCAAGTTCGTGGCCGAGCAGCTCCTGGCCTGCGACCGCGTTCTTGGTTTCCTGGACCACGCGCGCCTGCCCCTGGCGCCCCGGAACTGGCCCGCCGCCGCCGCCGACCTGGTCGCCCGCCGCGAAGAGGCCCGCAAGGCCAGGGACTTTGCCCAGGCCGACACCCTGCGCGACGAGCTTGCGCTCATGAACCTGCGCCTGGAAGACCACCCCCAGGGCCCGCGCCTGTTCATCCAGGAGGCCCGTCCATAACGTCCATTTCGTCCATCGCGTCCATTTCGTCCATCAACCGACAGGAGCCGCCATGACCCACCATGCCATCGGAACCGTCAACGGCCTTTACCCGTCCCTGACAACCATCGTCGGCAGCGTGGTCGACGGTCGTCCCAACTGGATGACCGTGGCCCACGTCGGCATCATGAACCACGCCATGGGCGAGGTGCCGCAGTACCTGGGCATTTCCGTCCACCCGTCGCACCTGACCAATGTCGGCATCCGCGAGCACGGCCAGTTCAGCATCAACGTGCCTTCGCGGTCCATGCTCGAGGTCACGGACTACGTCGGCATCGTCAGCGGCAAGTCCACGGACAAGAGCGGGCTCTTCGAAGTGTTTCAGGGGGTGCTGGAGTTTGCGCCCATGATCGCCGAGTGCCCCCTGACCATGGAATGCCGGGTGCGGCAGGCGGTCATGGTCGGCGAGCACGAACTTTTCATCGGCGAACTGGTCCAGACCTACGCCTGCCAGGACTGTCTCACGGACGGCAAGGTGGACCTGCGCAAGGTCGACCCGCTCCTGTTCGACTTCACCCGCATCCTTTACTGGTCCCTGGGCGAGGTGGTCGGCAAGCCCTGGAACGCCGGCAAGGCCCTCAAGACGAAACGCTGAACCGTCTGCGCAGGCGCCGCCCCCTCGACCGGGAGCGGCGCCCCTCCTCCCTGCCGGGCCGCCGTGCATGGCGTCCCGTCCCGTATTCCGTTCCCCTCGCCCCACATTCAGAAAAATTCGATAATTCTTGTCGCAATCGAGTGGAATTTTCGTTTTCCATGATCGTTCGACATTGTTTTGTTCCTTTTCGAAATTTTTATTGACAATCCGCGAGTTGGGCGTAGCACTGTCATCAAGAGCCTTGAGAAAAAAATAACAAGCTCGATGTGTATGTATTCTTGATGGTTATCTGTTGTTTTGTGACTCAACCAACCTACGCGAGGAAAGGATCATGTTGACTATACCAGACCAGATTGTTGCTTCTTCCGCAGACGAAGGCAGGATCACGGGTGAGAAGGCGGCCACGAAGAGATTGTTGTTCACGGTCAGTGACGACCCCAACATGTTCAACGGGTTGCGTTTTCTGTGCCGCTTCCTGCAGAACAAGAGCCGTTTCGACCTGACCCTTCTGTGCATGGCGTCGCCGGACAGCACCTATTGCCGCTGGCGCGCCGGGAACGGTCAGGCGAAGCCGGCCGGGGAGCAGCCGGGCATGGACAGCAACTGGAGCCTGGCGCGCGAGGAAGCCATGCGCATGCTGCAGTGGGACGGTTTTCAACCCGGCCGCATCCAGGTCAAGAGCGCTTCTAGCATGATCTGCCGCATTGAGGACATCGAGGAGGAGATCGGGAGCGAGTCCTACGACGCCGTGGTCATGGGGCGCCGGGGCTTGAACCGTCTCATGGATTTCACCCGGAAGAGCCTTTCCCGCAGGCTTTTCGAGCGCCAGCCCGAGATTCCCATGATCCTCTGCCGCAAGCCGGACCTCAATCGCAAGAACGTCCTGCTGTGCGTGGACGGTTCTGAATCCTCCTACGCCATGGCCCGTTTCGTGGCGACGATGCTGGAAGGGGAGTCCCATCTGGTTACCCTGTGCAACATCATCAAGGACACATCTGATGAACGCGACGGCAGCCAGGCCATTTTCAGGCGCTGCGAGGAGATCATGAGCGGGGAGGGCTTCGATGCCGGGCGGCTGCGCCACATGATCTACCCTGCGGACTTCGCCCCGCGGGCCATCCTGGACAACGCCAACTGGGGCAAGTTCGCCGTGGTCGCCGTGGGCTCGACGTCGAATCCGCGCAAGAACCTGCTCTTCGGCTCCGTCAGCAGCTTCCTGTTCACGGAGCTGACGGACTCGGTGCTCTGGGTCCATCCGTAGCGGGGGAGGTGAATTGCGCGCAGGCCGGCGCTCCGCAAGGGGACCGGCCTGTGCCATGACGACGGGAAAGCCCTGAAGGCGGTCAGTCCGACTTGCCGGACTGCTGTTCAGGCGGGAGGATCGGGCCGGGGCAGAAGGGGTCGCGGTCTATGGCGATGTCGAGGCCCAGGCCCGAGGTCACGGCCGGGCAGCCGCCGCAGACCGACGCGATGGAGCAGTCCAGGCAGGCCCGGCTGCGTTTGCGGTAGCGGGCGGCTTGGGGGCCGTCGTAGATTTCCCCGAGGCTGGCCCGGGAAATGTCGCCGATCGGGGAGGGGAACTTGCGGCAGGCGTGCACCTCGCCGTCGGGCAGCAGGGCCATGAAGTTGAAGGCCGCGCCGCAGCCGAAGCCCGTGCAGCCCCCGAAGGTCGGCCGCCCGGAGCGGGACAGATGGGCGTTCAGCATGTTGTCCTTGAAGGACAGCACGGAAAGCCGTTCCGCGGCGCGGCAATACTCCCCGAGAAAGTCCTGGAAGGCGGAAGGTTCGGGCAGGGCCAGGGCCGCGCCGCGGCCCACGGGAGAGAGCCGGTTGAAGGCCAGCCCCCAGACGCGTCCCTCCAGCAGTTCGGCCAAGGGAAGGACCTGCTGCATGTTGTCCCGCGTCAGGGTCAACATGACCTGGCCCTGGATGTCGAGATCCCGCAGCACGTCCAGGAAATCCATGACCCGTTCGAAGTGGCCGAGGCCGCGGATGGCGTCGTTGTGTTCGGGGAGGCCTTCCAGGCTGACCTGGAAATAGACCGGCCGCGCGATGGCGGCGATTTCCGCGATCCGCTCCCGGGGCGCCGGGTTGCCGAGGATGGCCAGGGCAAAGCCTTCGTCGGCCGCGTGGCGGTAAACCTCCAGAAAATGCGGGTACATGAGCGGGTTGCCCCCCGACAGGCTTATCTGGCCGCGCACGTTGCGCTGCCGGCAGAAGTCCCGGAAGTCCGCCATGACCTCCATGGCCCGGGCCAATGGCGTCTCCGGCCGGGCGCTGCGGTCGTAGCAGTGGCGGCAGGACAGGTCGCAGGACTGGGTCAGGTGCCACTGCAGGGTGAAGACCTCGGCCGCCTGCTCCGCAGATGGGGAGCCGCTCGGGCTGTCCGTGACGTCGCGCCGGATTCGTGAGGGCGGGGCCAGGATGAGACCCTTGGCCACGGCCCGCTGCAACAGCGCCCGGACCAGTCCCGGCTCGGCGCTGGCTTCGTGCGCGGCCGCGGCCGGGTCCAGACCCTCGGCCGTGATCTTGAGGGCGGCCAGCTCTTCGGGCGCGGCGACCTCGACACGGACCATGCCGTCCATCTTCCAGACCAGAACCATCTCCCGTCCGGGCACTGCCTGTTGCTGAAACTGGTTCCCGCGCAGCAGGTCGATGCAGCCTTGGGATTCGAGGGCGCACAGCTGCAGCGCCGGGTTGATCACGGGGCTGGTCCCATCCGGCGGATAGGCTGCGGATAAGCGGCCCACGGCATCCACGGCCAGTTCCAGCGTGCAGAGGTCGGGCGTGAAGAAGGGGGCCTGTCCGAGGCGGACCATTTGGCGCAGGACTTCGGGTGGGGCTGCCTCGTCGTTCAGGGCCCGAATCGTGCCGTCGGCCAGAAAGGATGCCGTCACGGGGCATCTGTCACGGAACGTGGATGTCTTCATGTTCTCGCCGTCCAGCGGGCTGAAGAAGGTGGCCGGATTTCCGGCTGTTCGGCTTCCCGTGCAAAAGACAAGGGGGCCCTAGGCCCCCTGGCTTCCGACAGTGAAACGCTACTGTTTCTTGGGTGTTTCGGTGCTCCCGGCACCGGTTTTGGCTCCGCCGCCTCAGCCGCTCCCGCCCGGGGCGGGTTTCGTCGAATTCCCGTCATCGGTGCTCCCGGCACCGGTCTTGGCTCCGCCGCCTCAGCCGCTGGCAGCGACGACGGTCGTCCCGACGCTTGCACTGGCCAGCAGCGCCGTGAGGCAGCAGCCGGCCAGGACTTTTTTCAGATCATCCTGCATAGTCCACCCTCCATGACACGGTTCGAGTTCTCATTATGTGTGTAAATGCGAATGAGAACTATGAATAGTTTTTACCTATTCCAGTATCGCGGAGATAGTCAACACGGATCTGTGCAGACACGGTTTCGTGACACTGTCTGCGGCCAAGGGCATTGCGTCGGCGAAAAAAAATCCCCCGGGTGGAAGGTCCGGGGGATCGAGGTCGGGGTCGTTCGCAGCGGGACGTCAGCCCGCGCACGTCTGGGGCTGGCGCGCGCACAGGGCCTTGTGCAGGGCGATCTGCGCCTTGGCGAAGTGGTCGCGCTCGACCACGAACTGCATGTTGGTCTGACGCGCGGTCTGGGACACGGCCAGGATGTTGATACCGTCGGCGGCCAGGGCCCCGGCCGCCTTGGCCAGGATGCCTGGCTGGCCGATGTTGGAACCGATGGCGCAGACGATGGCGACCTTGCGCAGGGTGATCTGCTCGAACCTGTCCTGCAGCTCGGCGATCATCTCCGGCTTGCAGTCGCGGTCGCCGATGATCATGCCGATGGTGTTGGCGTTGGTGGCCTTGCTGATGTAGGAGATGTCGTGCTTGGCCAGGACCTGCAGGATGCGCAGGTCGAAACCGACCTCGCCGACCATGCGCGTGTCGTGGACCTCCATGCAGGTGACCTTGTCCGAGCCGGTCACGATCTCGACCATGGACTTGGGCGCGATGAAGTCTTTGGTGATGAGGGTGCCGGCGTGATCCGGGTCGAAGGCGTTCTTGATGCGGATGGGGATGTTGTTGATCTCCAGGGGCTTCGACGCCTTGGGGTGGATGGCTTCCATGCCCACGTCGGCCAGCTGGTCGGCCACGTCGAAGTTGGTGCTGCAGACCGGGTGGATGTTCTCCACGCCCATGAGCACCGGGTCCCCGGAGCAGAGGTGGTATTCCTTGTGGATGATGGCCTCGGACGCGCCCAGGAGCACGGCCACCTTGGAGAAGGTGACCTCGGAGTAGCCGCGGTCGAATTCGCGCATGATGCCTTCGGTGCCCTTGGTGTAGCCCGTGGCGAAGCAGATGGTCCTGAAGGGGTCGATGCCCTCGAAGCTGGCCTTGATGCGTTCGTCGATGGTCAGCTGCCTGCTGTCCTCCCAGCCGCTCAGGTCGATGAAGGTGGCGTCGAAGCCCCGGTTCTGCAGGATGTTGGCCGAGTTGAAGGCGCTGTGCATCTCGCCGAGGGACGCCAGCAGCTCTCGTGCGGCCAGGAGCAGGGCCTTGCGGGACACGTAGCCCGAGGCCAGGACGTTGTCCATGCTGCGCAGGATGTTGATGGCCAGGTCGATGTGGTCGTCGACGAACTCGTTGGCCGCGGCCAGATCGAGACCCGCGGGGACGAAGGTCTCGTTCAGCTTGAAGAGATGGTCGCGCAGGGCCAGCATCTTCCTGGCGTAGTTCTCCTGGTTGCGGAAGAGCTGGTAGATGCCCGGTTCGCCGCTCTTCTTGTGCTCCAGGAGCTCGTTGGTCACGCCGCCGTAGGCCGAGACCACGTAGATGCGGCCGTAGACGTCGCCTGGGTTGCGCAGGATGATGTTGTCGACGATCTCCGGAAAGCGGGACATGGACGTTCCGCCGATCTTTTCGACGCGAAGTTTGGCTTTCATGGGCTGTCCTGGAAGGCTGAGGGGTGAAGGGGCGCCGCGGACAGGGCCGGCCGCGCCCGAAAGCCATTGAGGGATATTTCCTAAGGCGGGCAAGCGTCAATACGGGGGAAAAAGAAAATCGATTTTCGACGACCTGCGCCGTGCGGACCCGGGCCAGGTTTGACGCCCAGGACCGCCGGGGCTACAAGGGCGCAAATCCGCAACCCGAGCAGGTACACCATGAAGCGTCTCCTTGCCCTCGTACTTCTTCTCGTTTCCGTCCTGCCCGCCTCGGCCGAGGGGCCCGTGCACGGTTTGGCCATGAATGGCCAGCCCAAGTACGGCCCGGACTTCACCCACTTCGACTACGCCGACCCCGCCGCCCCCAAGGGCGGCACGGTGCGCCTGGCGGCCACGGGCACCTTCGACAGCTTCAACCCCTTCATCGTCAAGGGCAACTCGGCCGACGGCCTGGGCCTGCTCTTCGACACCCTGACCGAGCAGTCCCTGGACGAACCATTCACCGAGTACGGGCTCGTGGCCGAGCGCATCGAACTGGCCCCGGACCGTTCCTCCCTGACCTTCCGCCTGCGCAAGGAGGCCCGTTTCCACGACGGCAGCCCCGTGACGGCCGCCGACGTGGCCTTCACCTTCAGGACCCTGGTGGAGCAGGGCAACCCGCATTACGCCCAGTACTATGCCGACGTGGAGCGGGTCGAGACCGCCGGTCCCCTGACCGTGACCTTCTTTTTCAAGCCCGGCGCCAGCCAGGAGTTGCCTCTCATCCTCGGCCAACTGCCCGTGCTCCCGGAGAAGTTCTGGCAGGGCAAGGATTTCTCCGCCTCCTCCCTGGAGGTCCCCGTGGGCAGCGGGCCCTACCGCATCGGCGAATTCAAGGCCGGCCAGCGCCTGACCTTCGTGCGCGACCCCGGCTACTGGGGCCGCGACCTGCCCGTGAACAGGGGGCGGCACAACTTCGACACCCTCATCTATGACTACTACCGCGACCTGACGGTCACCCTGGAGGCCTTCAAGGCCGGGGAGTACGATTTCCGGCAGGAGTACAACTCCAAGCAGTGGGCCACGGGTTACACCGGCCCGGCCGTGGAACGCGGACTCATCCGCACCGAGAACATCCCGCACAAGCTGTCCCAGGGCATGCAGTGCTTCGCCTTCAACACGCGCCGCGAGATCTTTGCCGACCCCCTGGTGCGCAAGGCCCTGAACCACGCCTTCGATTTCGAGTGGAGCAACCGCAACCTCTTCTACGGGCAGTACGCCCGCTCCACGAGCTTCTTCTCCAATTCCGACATGGCATCCTCAGGCGCCCCGACTCCGGAGGAAAAGGCCATCCTCGAACCCCTCGGTCTGCCCGCCGCGGTGTCCACGCAGGCCTTCAGCCTGCCCGCCAGCGACGGCAGCGGCAACATCCGCGAAAACCTGCGCACGGCGGCCGAGTTGCTCAAGGAGGCCGGCTGGGTCGTGCAGAACGGCAAGTTGACCAGGGACGGCAGGCCCTTCGTCTTTGAGATGCTCCTCGTGCAGCCGGACTTCGAGCGCGTGGTCCTGCCGTTCCAGCGCAACCTGGCGCGCCTCGGGATCACCATGAGCGTACGCATGGTCGATACGTCGCAGTATCTGGAACGCCTGCGCGGCTTCGACTTCGACATGATCGTGACCAGCTTCCCGCAGTCCCTGTCGCCGGGCAACGAGCAGCGCTCCTTCTGGCACTCGGCCTCGGCCGACATGCCCGGTTCGCGCAACTACTGCGGCATCAAGGACCCGGCCATCGACAAGCTGGTGGATCTGGTCATCGCCGCCCCGGACCGCGAGAGCCTGATCCTGCGCTGCAAGGCCCTGGACCGGGCCCTGCTGTGGGGCTGGTATGTCATCCCGCACTGGCACGCCACGTCCTGGCGCGTTGCATTCTGGGACAAGTTCGGGCGGCCGACCAAGCTGGCCGACTACGGGCTCGATTTCCAGTCGTGGTGGGTCGACCCGCAGAAGGAGAAGGACCTGGCCGGGAAGCGCAAGGGCGTGGGGCTCAAGTAGGCGGGTTGCCATGCCCTAAGCGTGCAACAGAAATGAACCGATAACACCCGGAAACAATGCTCGCCTACATCCTGCGCCGTCTGGCCCTCATCATCCCGACCCTGCTGGGCATCCTGACGCTCAATTTCTTCATCATCCAGGCCGCGCCCGGCGGGCCCGTGGAGCAGATGATCGCGCGCCTGCAGGGCCTCGACGTGGCGGCCGCGGCCCGCGTCAGCGGCCCGGGCGGCGACGCGGCCGGCGGCTCCCAGGCTGCCCAGGCGTCCTCGAAATCCGCCTATCGCGGGGCCCAGGGACTGGACCCCGACGTGGTGGCCCGCATCGAGCGCATGTACGGCTTCGACAAGCCCATCTGGGAGCGCTACGTGCAGATGCTCGTCAATTACGCCACCTTCGACCTGGGCGAGAGCTTCTTCCGCAGCAAGGGCGTGCTCGAACTCATCGGCGAGAAGATCCCCGTTTCCCTGTCCCTGGGCCTGTGGAGCACCCTCGTCATCTACGCCCTGTCCATCCCGCTGGGAATCATGAAGGCCGTGCGCCACGGCTCGCGCTTCGACGTCTGGACCAGCACCGTCATGATCGTCGGCAACGCCATCCCGGTCTTTCTCTTCGCCATCCTGCTCGTGGTCCTCTTCGCGGGCGGGAGCTACCTCGACTGGTTCCCCCTGCGCGGCCTGACCTCGCCGGGCTGGTCCGAGTTTTCCCTGTGGCACAAGGTCACGGACTATTTCTGGCACCTGGCCCTGCCCGTGACGGCCATGGTCATCGGCGGTTTCGCCACCCTGACCATGCTGACCAAGAACTCCTTCCTGGACGAGATCGGCAAGCAGTACGTGGTCACGGCCCGGGCCAAGGGCGTCACCGAGCGCGGCATCCTCTACGGCCACGTCTTCCGCAACGCCATGCTCCTGGTCATCGCCGGCTTCCCGGCGGCCTTCATCTCCATGTTCTTCACCGGGTCGCTCTTGATCGAGGTCATCTTCTCCCTGGACGGCCTGGGCCTTTTGGGCTTCGAGGCGACCATCAGCCGCGACTACCCCGTCATGTTCGGGTCCCTCTACATCTTCACCCTCATCGGCCTGCTCACCAAGATCATCTCGGACCTGACCTACGTGCTGGTGGACCCGCGCATCGACTTCGAAGGCAGGGAGGGCAGATGAACCCCATCACCCGACGCCGGCTGCGCGCCTTCCGGGCCAACAGGCGCGCCTTCTGGTCCCTGTGGGTCTTCCTGTTCGTCTTCCTGGCCAGCCTCGGGGCCGAACTCATCGCCAACGACAGGCCTCTGGTCGTCTATTTCGACGGGGGCTTCTACGCGCCGGTCCTCAAAAAATACCCCGAGACCGTTTTCGGCGGCGATTTCGAGACCGAGGCCGTGTACCGCGACCCGTACGTCCAGGAGCTCATCGAGGCCAGGGGCTGGATGCTCTGGCCGCCCATCCGCTACAGCTACAAGACCATCAACTACGACCTGCCCGTGCCCGCACCGGCACCGCCCTCGGCCGAGAACTGGCTCGGCACCGACGACCAGGGCCGTGATGTCCTGGCCCGCATCATCTACGGCGTGCGGCTGTCCGTGCTCTTCGGCCTGACCCTGACCCTAGGCAGCTCCTTTGTCGGCGTGGCCGTGGGCGCCTTTCAGGGCTACTACGGCGGGCTGACGGACCTGGCCGGGCAGCGCTTCATGGAGATCTGGTCGGGCATGCCCGGCCTCTTCATCCTCATCATCCTGGCTTCCATGGTCGAGCCGGGCTTCTGGTGGCTTTTGGCCGTGACCATGCTCTTCTCCTGGATGAGCCTCGTCGACGTGGTGCGGGCAGAGTTCCTGCGCGGCCGCAACCTCGAGTACGTGCGCGCGGCCAGGGCGCTGGGGCTGCCGGACCGGGTCATTATGTTCCGGCATATCCTGCCCAACGCCATGATCGCCACCGTGACCTTCCTGCCGTTCATCGTCAGCGGATCCATCACCACCCTGACGTCCTTGGACTTCCTCGGCTTCGGCCTGCCGCCGGGCTCGCCGTCCCTGGGCGAACTGCTGGCCCAGGGCAAGAACAACCTGCAGGCGCCCTGGCTCGGGCTTTCGGCCTTCGCGGTCCTGGGCACCATCCTGAGCCTTCTGGTCTTCATCGGAGAAGGAGTACGCGATGCCTTTGATCCCCGCCACAACGCCTAGCCGGCCGTCCGTGACGCCGGAGGCGGACCGCGTGGAGCCGCTCCTGAGCATCCGCGACCTGCGCGTGGATTTCGCGGTGGAAGGGCGGAGCGTCGCGGCCGTGCAGGGCGTGTCCCTGTCCGTGCTGCCTGGCCGGACCACGGCCCTGGTGGGGGAGAGCGGGTCGGGCAAATCCGTGACGGCCCTCTCGGTCCTGCGTCTGCTGCCGCCCTCGGCGCGCGTCGGCGGCGAGATCCGTTTCGAAGGTCGCGACCTGACCGGTCTGGACGAGGCGTCCCTGCGCGAGGTGCGCGGCGGGCGCGTCGGCATGATCTTTCAGGAGCCCATGACCTCCCTGAACCCCCTGCACACCATCGGCCGCCAGATCGGCGAGGCCGTCGGCCTGCACCGGCCAGGCGCCGACGCCCGGGCGCGCACCCTGGAGCTTTTGGATCTCGTCGGCATCCCGGACCCGGCCTCGCGCCTGGGGGCCTTCCCGCACCAGCTTTCGGGAGGGCAGCGCCAGCGCGTCATGATCGCCATGGCCCTGGCCAACGACCCGGCCCTCCTGATCGCCGACGAGCCGACCACGGCCCTGGACGTGACCATCCAGTCCCAGGTCCTGGGCCTGCTGCGGGACCTGCAGCAAAGGCTGGGCATGGCCATCCTGCTCATCTCCCACGACCTGGGCGTGGTGCGCCACATGGCCGACGAGGTGCACGTCATGCGCGAGGGCCGCATCGTCGAACACGGCCCGCGCGAGGAAATTTTCTCCGCGCCGTCGCACTCCTACACCAGGGCCTTGCTGACCAGCGCGCCCTCGGGGCGGCCGGATCCACTGGAAGAGGCGGCCGGCAATCTGGTGGAGTCCAGGGGCGTGCGGGTGTGGTTCCCGCAGGGGAAGAGCATTTTCGGGCGTCCGAAGAGTTTCATCAAAGCCGTGACCGATGCGGACCTGAACATCCGCCGGGGCGAGTCCCTGGGCGTGGTCGGGGAGAGCGGCTCGGGCAAGACCACCCTGGGCCTGGCCCTGCTGCGCCTGCTGCCGAGCCGCGGCGAGGTCGTCTTCGACGGGCAGGCCCTGTCGGCCATGCGCGAGAGGCAGGTCAGGGACCTGCGCCGGAATTTTCAGATCGTCTTCCAGGACCCGTACGGCAGCCTCAGCCCGCGCATGACCGTAGGCCAGATAGTGGCCGAGGGCCTCGACGCCCACGGTCTGGCCTCCGGCGCCGAGCGCGAGCGGCGCATCGCCGAGATCCTGGAGGCCGTGGACCTGGACCCCTCCGCCATGCACCGTTACCCCCACGAGTTCTCGGGCGGCCAGCGCCAGCGCATCTCCATCGCCCGGGCCCTGATCCTGCGCCCCAAATTCGTGGTCCTGGACGAACCCACCTCGGCCCTGGACCGCACGGTGCAGTTCCAGATCGTCGAGTTGTTGCGCGACCTGCGGGCCCGTTTCGGCCTGACCTACATGTTCATCACGCATGACCTGGCCCTGGTGCGGGCCCTGTGTCACCGCGTCGTCATCATGAAGGACGGGCGCATCGTGGAGCAGGGGGAGACAGGGGCCATTTTCGAGCGCCCCGGCCAGGAGTACACCCGCGCCCTGCTGGCCGCAGCCCTGGAGTGAGACCGTGAACTTCGCGCGCAGATTCGTGTCCCCCGCCTTCCTGCCGGTCTATTTCTTCGCCGCGACCATTCTTCTGGGCGGCGTCCTCCTGCACCTGCCCGCCTCCCAGAATGGGACGGCCATTTCCTGGATCGACGCCATGTTCACCTCGGTCTCGGCCACCTGCGTCACGGGTCTGGCCGTGGTCGACACGGGCACGACCTTCTCGACCTTCGGACTGTGCGTCCTGGCCGTGCTGATCCATGTCGGCGGGCTGGGCGTCATGACGTACACGAGCCTCGTCTTCTACCTCTGGCGCCGCCGCGTGACCCTCACGGACCGCCTCGCCGTGGGCGAGTCCCTGCTGGGCGACCCGTCCTTCAGGCTGGGGCGGTTTCTCGTGCACGTCTTCGTGGTCTGCCTGAGCATCGAGACCGCCGGGGCCGTGGCCCTACAGGCCTTCACCCGCGGCGAGATGGGCTGGTTCGGGGCCTTCTTCCACGCCGTCTCGGCCTTCTGCAACGCCGGCTTCGCCCTCTACCCGGACAACCTCATGCGCTTCGCTGACAACCTGCCCGTGAACCTCATCTTCATGCTCCTCATTTTCCTGGGGGGCATCGGCTTCTACGTGCTGGTGGAACTGCCCGGGTTCTTCGGGTCGCTCCTGGGTCTCAAGCGGCTTTCGGGCCGGCTCAGTTGGCAGAGCTCGCTGGTCATCCGCACCAGCCTGTGGCTCGTCTTCATCGGTTGGCTGGTCTTTTTCTGCATTGAGAAGCGCCAGGACGGCCTGCTTACGGCCATGCTGCAGAGCCTCTTCCAGTCCGTGACGGCCCGCACGGCCGGGTTCAACACCATGGACATCGGCGTCATGACGGACACGTCCCTCTTCGTGTTCATCCTGCTCATGATCATCGGCGGCTCGCCAGGATCCTGCGCCGGCGGCATCAAGACCACGACCCTGCGCGTGCTGCTGGGCTTCGGCGCCTCCCAGGTCAAGGGTCGCGAGCAGGTCGTGGTCGAGGGCTACGCCGTGGACGGCCCGACGGTGAACAAGGCCATGACCCTGACCATCCTGGCCGTGGTCCTCGTCCTGGCCTCGGTCTTCGTTCTGACCGTGACCGAGGGGGCAAACGTGCCGCACCAGATGGTTCGCGGCAAGTTCATCGAGCTCTTCTTCGAGGCCGCCTCGGCCTTCGGCACCGTGGGGCTGAGCACCGGCCTGACCCCGAGGCTGTCGGTGCCGGGCAAGCTCGTCATCATGACGCTCATGTTCGTCGGGCGCCTGGGGCCCATCGTCTTTCTGACCATTCTGCAGGCCTGGCAGACTCGTGAACATTTCCGCCGCGCGGAACGCAACATGCTCATAGGCTAGGAGATCATATGGCACGCAAGGAATTCGGGGTGGTGGGCCTGGGCAAGTTCGGCCTGAGTCTGGCCCAGTCCCTCATGAGGCACGGCCAGCAGGTCGTTGGCCTGGACATCGACCCGGAGAAGGTCAAGGCGGCCGCCGAGACCCTGACCCACGCCTACCAGGCCGAGGCCGTGGACAAGACGGCCCTGCAGCAGCTGGGCTTCGGCGAGCTGCCCGAGG
Organism: Desulfomicrobium sp.; assembly: GCA_024709365.1. GTDB lineage: Bacteria > Desulfobacterota > Desulfovibrionia > Desulfovibrionales > Desulfomicrobiaceae > Desulfomicrobium. The sequence goes on from JANJWV010000058.1 coordinate 18,863, forward strand.
TCATCGTCAGCACGGGGCATTCCATGGAGGCGAGCATCCTCGTCACCCTGTTCCTGAAGGAACTGGGCTGCCGCAACGTCACGGTCAAGGCCATCAGCCACGACCACGAGAAGGTGCTGCGCAAGGTCGGGGCCGATTCGGTCATCTTTCCGGAACGCTACGCCGCCGAGCAACTGGCCGCCAAACTGGCCGTGCCGGGCCTCATCGACTATCTGCCTCTGGGTACCAACGTCGTCTTGAAGCAGCTGGTGGTCGACAAATGGGCCGGCAAGAACCTGCGCGAGCTGAACCTGACCAACGCCTACGGCATCCAGGTCGTGGCCGTGCGGGCGGCTGAAGAGCAGCAGTTCGTGTTCGTGCCCAAGGCCGACGCGGCTCTCCGGAAGGGGGATACGCTGGCGGTTATCGGGCGGGGGGAGAGTCTGGAGGGGCTGATTTCCTAGGGGAGGCAGCCCAAAATCCGTTCTGGACTGCGTTGCTCCCCGATTTCGAAGGGCTCATGTAGTCGGCTACACTTCGCCCTTCAAAATCGGCTCGCGCCTTGCCAGAACGAATTTTGGACAGCCTCCGGGTGTTCATGTGAATCGGCATGATGGACTCTATGGACTCAACGGACGAAGTGGACGGGATGGACTGGTAATATGGCGCGAGTGCAGATTGAGACGCCGCAGGCATGGCTTTTCCGGGCGCGGCTGGCGGTGCGGGTTTCGGACGTGAATTACGGCGGGCATCTGGGCAACGACCGGGTGCTGGGGCTGGCGCACGAGGCGCGGGTGATATGGCTGTCGTCCCTGGGGCTGTCCGAAAAGGACGTGGGCGGGGTGGGGTTGATCATGGCCGACGCGGCGCTGGTTTTTCGGGCCGAGGCCTTTCTGGGCGACGAACTGGATGTTGACCTGGGTGTCACGGAAGTGCGGCGTTCCGGTTTCGAGCTGGTCTATCGCTTGACCCGTGTGTCCGACGCGGCCGAGATCGCCGTGGTCAAGACGGGCATGGTCTGTTTCGACTACGCGGCGCGGAAGGTCGCGCGGGTTCCAGAGAGTTTCGCGCGGCTTCTGGGGTCGCAGGCGTGATGCGCTGCCGGATCAGCCACAAGCTTTTCCTGTCCGACATGCCTGAGTCCGTGAAGGACGCGGTCATGGCCGAGCTGACCCTGGAGAACCCCAAGTGGCTCGAAAATCTGAAGATGGGCCGCACCAATTTTCGCGTCTCCCGGCACCTCAAGTTCTATTCGGCCCGCAAGTGCGGCGGGCTCATCGTACCGCGCGGCTACGGCGAGCGGCTGGCGCGCATCTGCGCCGATCAGGGTGAGGCGGTCGAGTACGAGGACGAGCGCCGCAGCCTGCCCGAGGTGGACTTCGCTTTTACCGGGGAGCTGCGCCCCTACCAGAGCACGGCCTGCGAGGCCATGCTGCGCAGGCGCTTCGGTACCCTCTGCGCCCCCACCGGGGCGGGCAAGACCGTCTGCGGCCTGTCCCTCATCGCCAGCCGCCGCCAGCCGGCCCTGGTCATCGTGCACACCCGCGACCTGGCCATGCAGTGGGTGGAGCGCATCGAGCAGTTTCTGGGCATCCCGGCCCGCGAGGTCGGCATGATCGGCAGCGGCAGGAGCCGCGTGGGCGAGCGCGTGACCGTGGCTACGGTCCAGTCGGTCTACGCCAGGGCCAAGGAGCTGAAAAAACGCGTCGGCCATCTGGTGGTCGACGAGTGCCACCGCGCCCCCAGCCGAACGTTCACAACCGCCGTGACGGCCTTCGACAGCGCCTTCAGCCTGGGCCTCTCGGCCACGCCCTATCGCCGCGACGGGCTGACGCAGCTCATCTTCTGGCATCTGGGTGCCATGCACGCCCGCATCGACGGCGAAGACCTCATGGACAGCGGGGCCATCCTGCGCCCCGAGATTTGCATCAGACCCACGGAATTCTTCACCCGCCGGGACCCTTCGGAGGAATACGCCCTCATCATCGCCGACCTGACCGAGGACAGGGACCGCAACGCCCTCATCGTCGACGAGGTGGAGCGGGAAATCCGCGCGGGCGGCGGGGTGGCCCTGGTGCTGTCCGACCGTAAAGGGCACTGCCGCGCGCTGCAGTCCATGCTGGAGGAACGTCACGGCATCAAAGGCGCCGTACTGACGGGCGACACGCCCCTGGCAGAGCGCAAGAGTCTGGTCGGCCGCATTCAGGACGGCCGCGAAAAGGTCGTCTTCGCCACGGGCCAGCTCATCGGCGAGGGCTTCGACGCCAGCAACCTGACCTCCCTCTTCCTGGCCACGCCCGTCAAATTCAGCGGCCGCCTCATCCAGTACCTGGGGCGGGTGCTACGGCCTTCCATCGGAAAAGCTCAGCCAAAGGTTTATGATTTTGTCGATGCCCGGGTGGGTGTTCTGGATGCGGCGGCGCGGGCGCGGGCCGCGGTTTACGAGGAAATTTTCTTTTCTTAGGTAGGCGCGGGTCCAAGGAGATTGGCTCCAGTTGCTGGAACTCTCTTCTTGTCATGTCCTCTTGCTAGGCATGCTTTTTGTTTGATTTTATTGTATATTATACGAAGAAAGGCAGAGTCGTTTGACCCTGCCTTTTGTTTTGCGGGCGAGATTCAGGATAGACTAATGCACAATTTTCTTTCGACATCCAACCAGAGCGACTAAGCCAAAACA
>JANJWV010000105.1 GCA_024709365.1 Desulfomicrobium sp.
CATGCGGAAGTTCTTGGTCGGCAGCGCCCCGGCCTCGTTGATGACGTTGACCAGCACCGCCGTGCCGAAGCCGGGCAGGCCCTGGCTGGTGACGGGGTGGCCGCGCAGGATGTCGACCCACTCCTTGCGGGCTTCCTTGAAGAGTTCCTCGTTGCCGTATTCGGTCTTCACGCTGGCCGCGCCGTCGAGGATGATGGCCTTGACGCCCTTGGAGCCCATGACCGCGCCCATGCCGCCGCGGCCGGCGGAGCGGGAGGGCAGGCCTTCGGGGTCCGAGAACTGGATGGTGGCGGCGGCCAGGCACTGCTCACCGGCGGGGCCGACCAGGGCGGTCACGGCCTTGTCGCCGTAGGCGGCCAGGAGCTTTTCCTGGGCGGCGTAGGTGCGCATGCCGGCCACGGCGGCGTCCTTGAAGACGACCTTGTCGGCGGAGACGAAGATCTCCTGCATGGGGCTGCCGGCCTCGGGCTTGTCCTCGAGGATGATGGCCTGCAGGCCCAGCTTGGGCAGGGTGTGGGCGAACTGGCCGCCGGAGTTGCTCTCCTTGATGCCGCCGGTCAGGGGCGACTTGGCGCCCACGGAGACGCGGCCGGAGTTGGCGGCGTTGGTCGGGGCCAGGACGCCGCCGGCGAAGATGAGCTTGTTGTCGGCGGAAAGGGCGTGACAGTCCGCCGGCACTTCCCTGTTGACGACCCTGGAAGTCAGGGCGCGTCCGCCGAGACCGGCGTAGTCGCCGAGTTCCTCGAACGTGAAGGACTTGGTGCGGGTATTGATGCGCAAAATCTTCATGGTCTCTCCTACAGCACGTAACAGGTTTGAACGGCAGCAAGTGCTGCCAATTATGACATAAAGCAAAAAAAAGGGCAGGGTTGGAGTTAATGCCAACTCCAACCCTGCCCCCGGTGACTGGCATCGCAAACTACGCGGCAGTCTCGTTTCCGGCTCAGATCATGGTGATCCCAGCGTCATGTGCATTCATAAGCAGTCGTAGCTTCCTCCTGCATGCCGCACCACATCTCATCGAAGCCGGCCGTTTCCGGAACGTGCTGGTCGCACACGGATACGCTGAGCTCACCGCGATCGTTGCCGATCTTCCAGTCGACCTCTTCCAGGCGAAGGAGTGAAGCGTCGTCGAACCACATGGTGCACCTCATTTCCGGCGAAAGCCGCGAAGTCGGTTGCGCGCCGGACTCTCTCCGGCGCGCGGGCGTTATCTTCAAACTTACAGAGCGGCCTCGTAGATGCGGGCCACGTCGGCGTCCTTCAGGCAGACGGGGTTGGTCAGACCGCAGGCGTCCTTCTGGGCGTTGCCGGTCATGATGGCGATGTCTTCCTTGCGGACGTTCTTGCCGTAGCGCTTGCCCAGTTCGATCAGGCCGGCAGGAATGCCGACGTCGGTGGACAGCTGCTTGATGGCGTCGAGGCACTTCTCGGCGGCGGCGCGGATGGACAGGCCTTCCACGTTCTCGCCCAGGAACTTGGCCATGTCGACGAAGCGTTCCAGCTTGGCGTTCAGGTTGGCGCGCTCGACGTGGGGCAGCAGGATGGCGTTGCACTCGCCGTGCGGCAGGTCATAGAAGCCGCCCAGCTGGTGAGCCATGGCGTGGACGTGGCCGAGGCTGGCGTTGTTGAAGGCCATGCCGGCCAGGTACTGCGCGAAACACATGCCTTCGCGGGCTTCGATGTCCTTGCCGTTGGCCACGGCCTTGCGCAGGTACTTGGCGATCAGTTCGATGGCCTTCTGGGCGCAGGCGTCGGTCATGGGGGTGGCGATGGTGGAAACATAGGCTTCCACGGCGTGGGTCAGGGCGTCCATGCCGGTGGCGGCGGTCAGCGCCGGGGGCATGCCGACCATCAGCATCGGGTCGTCGATGGCGATGCCGGGGGTGACGCGCCAGTCGACGATGGCCATCTTCACCTTGCGGGAAGTGTCGGTGATGATGCAGAAACGGGTCATTTCAGAGGCGGTGCCGGCGGTGGTGTTCACGGCCAGGTACGGGGGCATGGGCTTGGTGGATTTGTCAACGCCTTCGAAATCGTGAATCTTGCCGCCGTTGGCCACGACCAGGCCGATGCCCTTGCCGCAGTCATGGGAGGAGCCGCCGCCCAGGGAGATCAGGGAGTCGCATTTCTTCTTCTTGTAAACGTCGACGCCATCATGGACGTTTTTATCCGTGGGGTTCGGGATGGTCTCGTCGTATACTTCGTACTTCATTCCGGCAGCGTCCAGCAGGTCGGTGATCTGCTTGGTCAGACCGCAGCCGGTGATACCCTTATCGGTGACGACCAGAGGCTTGCTGCCGCCCAGGGCCTTGATCTTCTCGGGAATCTGCTTGGATGCGCCAATACCGATCAGAGTAACGCTGGGAATGAAGAAACCGTAAACCATTTCTTGAACAGCCATGATTGCACCTCGCTAAAGATTGTTACAAACGAAAAGGACCCTAGTTGACTCTCGTGACTCTCCCTTAGGCAAGAACGGGGCCAGAATGGAAAAAGGACGTTTTTTTTGTCCCATTCTTGCGCTAACAGGCCATAATCACTGCATCCGTCCCTTCCGCATCCCCCTGCGAGCAAACAGGGACGCCGCATCCCCGGCGCGGTGCACTCGCTCTTTGTATCACTTTGATCCTTGCCTTGAAGAAGCTTCTGGGTCAAAAAGACTCATTATGCCTGTTCGCCTCTCCAACCCACCTCTGCTCTCTCCGTGAACCTCCGGCAGAATAAGCTTCTTTGGAATGAATTTTACGCCTTATTTACGGGGTGTTACAAAACATCTCTCGAAAATGGGCACACCCGCTCCGGCTGAAGGGCGCTGATCGTATCCTTTTTGCACACACTCCAACGGACGGTCCCACCGCCAGACCCGAAGCACGTCGAACCTACCCAAGCGAGGATGAGCATGGACATTCGGAAATTTTCTTTGCCGGAGATCATATTCGGCCACGGCAGCATGGAGTACACCGGCTCCTACGCGCTTCAACTCGGAGCGAAGAAGGTCTTCGTGGTCAGCGACCCGGGGCTGGAGAAGAGCGGCTGGGTGAAGAAACTGCTGCAGATCATCGAAGCATCCTCCCTGCGCTGGGTCTACTACTCCAATGTCAGCTCCAACCCGCGCGACTACGAGGTGCACACCGGAGCGGAACTCTACAAGGCAGAAGGAGCGGACGTGGTCATCGCCCTGGGCGGCGGCAGTCCCATGGACATGGCCAAGGGCGTGGCCACCGTGGTCAGCAACGGCGGGACCATCCAGGACTACGAGGGCGCCAACCTCATCACCAGCCCCCTGCCGCCCATGATATTCCTGCCCTCCACGGCCGGCAGCGGGTCGGACATCTCCCAGTTCGCCATCATCACCGACGTGGGCCGCAAGGTGAAGATGTCCCTCATCAGCCGTTCGCTGACGCCAAACGTATCCATCATCGACCCGGAACTCCTGTCCACCGTGGACGACGATCTGCTCATCTCCTCGGCCGTGGACGCCCTGGCCCATGCCGTCGAGTCCTACGTGTCCCTCATCGCCCACACGCTGACCGAGACCCAGGCCCTGAAGGCCATCCACCTCATTCTCGAAAACATGCAGCCGGCCCTCAAGACCAGGAACCCCAACGCGCTCGAATTCCTGTCCATCGCCGCCACGGCGGCGGGCATGAGCTTCAGCAACGCGAGCCTCGGCGCCTGCCACGCCATCGCCCATTCCCTGGGCGGCTTCTTCGACACGACCCACGGCATGGTGCATCCGGTCCTGCTGCCGGCAGTCATGAAGTACAACCTCCCGGCCTGCGAGGAGAAAATGGCCACCATCGGCGAAATCGTCCTGGGCAAGCGCCTGTCCTCCGCACGGCAGACCGCCGCAGGAGGCATCACCCGGCTGCACGAAATTTTCCTGGAACTCGGGACTGCGACGCATTTCCGGGAGATCGTCAACGACCGCAGCGCCTTCCCGCAGATCTGCGAGATGGCCACCAAGGACGCCTGCCTGCTGACCAATCCCCGCCCGGCCACGGCCGAGGAGCTTCTGGCCATTTGCGAAGAGGTCTGGTGATGAACAGGACGAAGCTGTCCGACATCGTCGGGCCCGAATACACCAAGCTCGGCTTCTTCCGTGAAGTGCAGGAGAAGATGGGCGAGCTTGAAACCTACAATGCCGAGCTCGAACGCAAGAAGCAGGAGATCCAGGACATCCTGAACGGCATCATGGATCTTCTGGCCGTGGTTTCGCCCGACTACCGGATCGTCTACGTGAACAAGGTCTTCCACGACTATTTCGACATCGACGAGCCCAAGGGCATGTACTGCTACGAAGTCTTCCGCGGCCGCTCGGCTCCCTGCCGGACCTGCCCCCTGCGCACGGCCCTGCAGACGGGCAAGCCCGACCGCACCTCGTACCTCGACCCCCGTTCGGAACGGAACCTGCGCTTCGAGGTGGTGGCCTCCCCAATGTTCGACGACAAGGGGCAGGTCCGCACGGTCCTCGTCTCCAAGCGGGACGTGACCATGGAAAAGGAGTACCAGGCCAAATACTACCAGGCCGAGAAAATGGCCACCATCGGCCTTCTGGCCGCCGGCGTGGCCCACGAGATCAACAACCCCCTGGCGGCCATCAGCGGGTTCTCCGAGGCCCTCAAACGGCGCATCCCGGCCCTGGCCGCCCTGCTGGCCGAGAACGCGGACACGACGTTGCTCGAAGATTTCACCGATTACACAACCACCATCCTGGAGGAATGCAACCGCTGCCGCGACATCGTCGGCAACCTGCTGTCCTTCAGCAGCCAGAAAACCTGCAAATTCAACACGATAAACCTCAACACGCTGGTCGCCGACTCCGTCAAGATCCTGCACCACCAGATCAAGCTGCGCCCGGGCATCAATCTGGTCCTGGAACTGCACCCGGAAGCCGTAACCATCCAGGGGGCCCAGGGAGAGCTCAAGCAGGTTCTTCTGAATCTGGTGCTCAACGCCATGGACGCCATCGACTCCGAAGGGACCATCACGATCCGCACCAGCCTCGACAGGCCGGGACACGCGACCCTGACCGTCGAGGACACGGGCCAGGGCATCTCCCCGGACAAGCTGGGCAAGCTCTTCATCCCCTTCTTCACGACCAAGACCAAGGGCCACAGCATCGGCATCGGCCTGTCCATCTGCTACAACATCATCCAGCAGCATGGAGGGGAGATCCTCGTCTGCAGCGAACCGGGCAAGGGCTCCATCTTCAAGGTCATGCTCCCCACCGGATTCCCCGGAAACAACAAGGAACAGAACACATGAGCATCTTCAATTCCATCGAGATCCTCGTCGTCGACGACGAGTCCAATATACGCAAGCTCTTCTCCCGCGAACTGGCCTCCCCGGGACGGAACATCCACACCGTGGGCAGCGCTGCCGAGGCCTTCGATTTCCTGCACAAGAACTTCTGCGACATCATCATCCTCGACATCCGGCTGCCCGACGCCAACGGCCTGGAGCTGATGAGCAAGCTGCTGGAGACGGTACCCAACGTCGCCATCATCCTCATCACCGGATACGCCGATGTGGACAACGCCGTGGAGGCCATGAAGAACGGGGCCTACGACTACATCACCAAGCCCTTTTCCCTGGAACGCATGGAACAGGTCATCGAGAAGGCCTACCAACGGGTGCGGCTGCAGCGGGAGAACGAACTCCTGCGGCACAACTCGGAGCACAAGTCCATGCCCAAGTTCATCGGCCACTCCAAGTCCGTGCAGCAGGTCCGCTACCTGATCGAGCGCGCCGCGCCTACGGACGTGCCGGTGCTGCTGACGGGCGAAAGCGGCACGGGCAAGAACGTGGCCGCGGCCGCCCTGCACGCCCAGAGCCGCCGCGCCGACCAGCCGCTGATCATCAAGAACTGCGGCACCTTCGACAAGGAACTCCTTCGGAGCGAACTCTTCGGCTACTGCAAGGGCGCCTTCACCGGCGCCGACCGCAGCACCGACGGTCTGCTGACCCTGGCCCACAAGGGCACCCTCTTCTTCGACGAGGTGGGGGAACTGAGCCTGGAGCTGCAGGGGGCGCTGCTGCGCGTGCTGGAAACCCAGCACTTCCGCCGGGTGGGCGACAAGGAGGAGCGCTGCGTGGACGTGCGCTTCATCTTCGCCACGAACAAGAACCTGGCCAGGGAGGTCGAGGAGGGGCGGTTTCACGACGCCTTCTACCACCGCATCAACGTCTTCACCATCGAGCTGCCGCCCCTGCGCGAACGTCGCGAGGACATCCCGTCCCTGGTCGAGCATTTCCTGATGTCCCTGGCCAAGGACGGCAAGGAGTACAAGATCTCGCCCCGGGCCCTGCAGCAGCTCATGGACAACCCCTGGCCCGGCAACGTGCGCGAGCTCAAGAACATCATCGAGCGCGGCATGATCCTGGCCGAGAACAACCTGATCAACGTCAAGGCCCTGCCCTTCTGCCAGAAAAGCTGCCAGAACCCGCGCGAAAAGGGCTTCTCCACCCTGGAGGAACTGGAACGCTCGCACATCAGCATGGTCATGCACGCCGTGCAGGGCAACAAGTCCAAGGCCGCCCAGATGCTGGGCATCGGCCGCAAGACCCTGTACCGGAAGCTCGAGGAATACAGTCTGACGGACGTGGCGGGGCAGGACATCGGATTCCTGGGCAAGTGACCGGGTCATTTCGACACACCCCCCGAAAACCCGCCTGGAGGCGCGCTTCCCGAAGCGCTCGGCCAGGCGGGCATGGCCGCGTCGGTGTCCCGGACCTGACGGTTGTTTTTTGGCGCGCCATGGAGGACCCTCGATGCCGACGGTGCTGATTTTTTGCGATGAAGCGGGGCGGATCGTGGAAGCCCGCGCCGGCAAGAACCCGGAGTGGAACCTCCCGCCGGGAGCGCCGTTGTGGGAGGCGCTGGGCATGGAGGCGTCCGATGTCGGTGAATTGCTGACGCGATTCCCGGCAGGCACCGCCCACAGCCTGACCGGCCCCCTGGGCCAGCCCCTGATCCTGAACCTCGTCCCCCTGCCGGACCGGCTGGCGCCATCGGGCGGGTACCTGGCGACCCTGACCATGGCCGCCCTGACCCTGACGGCGCCGACCGGGGACTCGCCCGCCCCCACGGCATCCGCCCTCGACTACGCCGTGTTCAACGCGGTCTTCAACGACGCGCGCGAAGCCATCCTGCTCACGGACGACTCCTTCCGCATCCTTGCGGCCAACCGCAAGGCCCACACGCTCTATGCCGCGGGTGACGAATGCCTGGACGGCTCGGCTCTGCCGCGCATCCTGCCCCCGTCGGACGAGCCCAGAATCCTGGCCACGGCCCGGGCCCTCAAAAACGGCGCGTCCTGGCGCGGCCCCCAGGCCACTCTCGGACCGGCCGGCCAGGAAACGCCCGTAAGGATGACCATCCGCTGCCTGAGCGTCGGCCGGGTGCGGCTCTACCAGTTCATGCTGGGCGACCAGCGCAGGCGCATGGCCCTGGAGCGCGACCTGGCCAGGAGCCGCCGGCAGGTCGCGGACATGGACACGGCCCTGAAGCACGTCCTGCGCAACGTCGAGGAAGAGCGCCAGGAACTCAAGGAGGGCCTCGTGCAGCAGGTCCGCGAGGAGGTCCTGCCCACGGTGGAGCGCATCGTCCAGGAGGACTCCCACCTCGTCCGCCAGGCCTACCGCTCGGCCCTGGAGGAGCGCATCGCGGACATGGCCGAGGCCCCGTCGGACACGGCCGCCCTCTTCGCCCTGCTCACCCCCAGAGAAATGGACATCTGCCGCCTGATCCAACAGAGCTGGCAGGGCCGCGCCATCGCCGAGCAGCTCGGCATCTCCTTCGAAACCCTGCAGACCCACCGCAAGAACATCCGCCGCAAGCTCGGCCTCAAGGGCGGGCCCGTCCCGCTGTCCGCCTTCCTCCAGCAGCACCCGCCTCTCTAGCCGTCGGGTATGTCCGCATACCCGATCCATCCCCGCCAAGTCCCCTTGATCCCCTGCCCGTCATGGGTATTCTGCCAGATGCTGAATACAGGCGGGCCGCGGATGGCGGCGCGCCCCGAACCCGCAGCCAAGGAGATTGAATGGCAAAAATACGTGTCGAAGGACTGTACAAGATATTCGGGCCGAACCCCAAGAAAGCGCTGCAGATGCTGTCCAAGGGCAGGACCAAGGACGAGATCATGGCCGAGACCCGCCATGGCGTCGGCGTCAACAACGCTTCCTTCGAGGTGAAGGAAGGCGAGATCGTGGTTGTCATGGGGCTGTCCGGCAGCGGCAAGTCCACTCTGGTGCGCTGCCTCAACCGCCTTATCACGCCCACGGCCGGCAAGGTCCTCGTCGACGACCAGGACGTCGCGACCATGGGCGACGAGGAGCTCAGGCAACTGCGGCAACGCAAGATGGGCATGGTCTTTCAGAATTTCGCGCTCTTCCCGCACCGGACCGTGCTGGAAAACGCCGCCATGGGCCTGGAAATCCAGGGCATGGACAAGGGCGAGCGCCTGCGGCGCGCCGAAGAGGCTTTGGGCCTGGTAGGGCTTGAAGGGTGGGGGCATTCCTACCCGCGCCAGCTTTCGGGCGGCATGCAGCAGCGCGTTGGCCTGGCCCGCGCCCTGGCCCTCTCCCCCGACATCCTGCTCATGGACGAGGCCTTCAGCGCCCTGGACCCGCTCATCCGCCGCGACATGCAGGACGAACTCATCAACCTGCAGGAGAGGATGCACAAGACCATCGTCTTCATCTCCCACGACCTGGACGAGGCCCTGAAGCTCGGCGACCGCATCATCCTCATGAAGGACGGCGCCATCGTGCAGATCGGCACGCCCGAACAGATCCTGACCGCGCCGGCCGACGAGTACGTGGCCCGCTTCGTGGAGGACGTGGACATCACCAAGGTCCTGACGGCCGAATCCGTCATGAAGCGCAGCGAGGCCGTGGCCGACCTGCGCACCGACGGCCCGCGCGCTGCCCTGCGCAAGATGCGCAAGCACAACATCGCCCATCTCTTCGTGGTCGACCACAACCATCGGCTGGTCGGCATCGTGTCCGCCGACGCGGCCGCGAACCTGGCCGCCCGGGGCGAGGAACAGCTGGCCGAGGCCATCTGCACCGAGATCAAGACCGTCTTCCCGGACACGCCGGCCCAGGACCTCTTCGGCATCATGGCCGACCTGCCCTACCCGCTGGCCGTGGTCGACGAGAACAACAAGTTCAAGGGCCTCATCGTGCGCGGCACCCTGGTCGCGGCCCTGGCCGAGCGGGGAGGTGCCGCATGAACGGTTTCAGACTGCCCGTGGGCGAATTCATCGAGTCCGGCATCGACTTCCTGGTCGAGCACCTGTCCTTCATCACCAAGGCCAGCGCCGACATCATCGAAACGGTCCTCGGGGCCATGGAAAGCGGCCTGCTGCTGGTCCCCATCCCGGTCTTCATCGTGCTGACGGCGGCCGGCGTGTGGCTCCTGACAAAAGACCGCAGGCTGACCTTCGGCAGCGTCCTGGGCCTGGCCCTGATCTGGAACATGGGGCTGTGGGCGGCCACGGTCAGCACCCTGGCCCTGGTGCTGGTCTCGACCCTGTGCGCCATCGCCCTGGGCGTACCGCTTGGCATCCTCTCGGCCATCAACACACGCATGTACCAGGCGGTCATGCCCGTGCTCGACGTGATGCAGACCATGCCGGCCTTCGTCTACCTCATCCCGGCCATCCCCTTCTTCGGCCTGGGCAAGACCGCGGCCATCTTCTCGACGGTCGTCTTCTCCATGCCGCCGGCCATCCGCTTCACCTGCCTGGGCATCCGCCAGATCCCGGCGGAACTGGTGGAATGCTCCACGGCCTTCGGCGCGACGCGCATGCAGCGCCTCATGAAGCTGGACCTGCCCCTGGCCGCGCCGACCATCATGGCCGGCGTCAACCAGACGGTCATGCTGGCCCTGTCCATGGTCGTCATCGCGTCCATGATCGGCGCCAAGGGCCTGGGCGGCGAAGTCTGGAAGGCCATCCAGCGGCTGCAGATGGGCCGCGGCTTCGAGGCGGGCATCGCCATCGTCATCGTGGCCATGATCCTGGACCGGGTGCTGCAGAAACTGGGCACCCGCAAAGACACATGAAAACAAAGGAGAAACGCATGAAAAAAACCCTGCTTACCCTGATCTGTCTGATGTTCCTGGCCGCGCCGGCCATGGCCGCCAAGGGCAAGGTCCGCATCGCCTACGTCGAATGGGACTGCGCCACGGCCAGCACCATGACGGCCAAGGCCGCCCTGGAGCAGATGGGATATGAAGTCGAGACCCTGCCCGTCGCCGCGGCCGCCATGTGGCAGGCCCTGGGCACGGGCGACGTGGACGCCATGGTCACGGCCTGGCTGCCCGTGACCCACGCCGACTACTACGAAAAGGTCAAGGACAAGGTCGAAAAGGTCTCCGTGGTCTCCGGCGGCGCCAAGCTCGGCTGGGCCGTGCCCGCGTACGTGACCATCGACTCCATCGAAGAGCTGAACGCCAACGCCGACAAGTTCGACGGCAAGGTCATCGGCATCGACCCGGGCGCGGGCCTCATGAAGCTGTCCGAGCAGGCCATGGCCGACTACGGCCTGAACAAGCTCGAACTCATGGAAGGCAGCGGCGCGACCATGACCGCGGCCCTGGACACCGCCATCAAGAACAAGGAGTGGGTGGTCGTCACGGCCTGGTCCCCGCACTGGATGTTCGGCAAATGGGACCTCAAGTATTTGAAGGACCCCAAGGGCGTGCTGGGCGGCGAAGAGAAGATCGAGGCCATCGTGCGCAAGGGCCTGAAGAAGGACATGCCCGAGGTCCACGCCTTCTTCTCCAACTTCAAGTGGGACTCCCCGGCCCAGCTGCAGATGGTCATGGCCTGGAACCAGGCCGGCGGCACCCCCGAAGAGAACGCCGAACGCTTCCTGAAGGAACACCCGGACACCGTGAAGGGCTGGATGGGCAAGTAGGCTGATGCAATGCGGGGCTCTGCCCCGCGCCCCGCAAGGGGCTCGCCCCTTGACCCGGTTGGGGTAAGGGGCTCGATTCCCGCTTCCGGCGAGGCGTTCCGACCATCCCCCCCTAAACGGGGTGCAGGGGGCGCGCCCCCTGCCCGCCGGAGGCCTCTTCCTCCTCCCCCACACAAACGAAAAACCCCGGCTCGCACCGGGGTTTTCGTTTTTCAGGCCTGCTTGCCGCAGCAGCGTTTGTATTTCTGACCGCTGCCGCAGGGGCAGGGGTCGTTGCGGCCGACCTTGGGGTCGACGCGGCGCACGGTGTCGGGCTTGGTTTCGGCGGGCTCGCTGCCGCCGGCGTATTTGACCTCTTCCTGCTCCTCGTGCTTGAGCTCCTCCTGGCGGACGATCTCGATGCGCAGGTGCATGAGGGCCTTCATGGTGTTCTCGCGGATACGGAAGAGCAGGTCCTCGAAGAGCTCGAAGCCTTCGCGCTTGTACTCCTGCTTGGGGTCGCGCTGGGCGTAGCCGCGCAGGCCGATGCCCTCCTTGAGGTAGTCCATCTGCAGCAGGTGGTCCTTCCAGTTGCGGTCCAGGGCGTCGAGGAGGAAGAAGCGCAGGACTTCCTGGTACTGGTCCGGGGCCGCGGCGCGGTGCTCGTCGAGGACCGAGAGGACGGCGGCGCGGGCCTCGTCCTTCTCGACGTACTTGCCGGCCTCGACCCTGCGTTCCAGGGCGAAGATCTCGTCCAGCTTGGAGCGGACCATGCCCTTCAGTTCCTCGGGGGACTCGGTATGTCCCTTGCGGTTCTCCATGGGCTCGTAGATGTCGGCCAAAAGGTCGTCGATGAACTCCTCGACGGTGGGCTGCACGTCCTCGACGGTCATGAATTCGCGGCGCAGGGAGTAGATGACCTCGCGCTGCTGGTTCATGACGTTGTCGTATTCGAGGAGCTGCTTGCGGATTTCGAAGTTGTGGCCTTCGACGCGCTTCTGGGCGTTCTCGATGGAGCGGGTGATGAGCGGGTTTTCGATGGTCTGGCCGTCTTCGAGGCCGAGGCGCTCCATGATGCCGGCGATGCGCTCGGAGCCGAAGAGGCGCATGAGGGTATCGTCGAGGGCCAGGTAGAAGCGCGAGGAGCCCGGGTCGCCCTGGCGGCCGGCGCGGCCGCGCAGCTGGTTGTCGATGCGGCGGCTCTCGTGGCGTTCGGAGCCCAGGATGTGCAGGCCGCCCAGTTCGCGCACGCCTTCGCCCAGCACGATGTCCGTGCCGCGGCCGGCCATGTTGGTGGCGATGGTCACGCGGCCCTTCTGGCCGGCCTGGGCCACGATCTCGGCTTCCTTCTCGTGGTGCTTGGCGTTCAGGACCTCGTGAGGGACGCGCTTCTTCTTGAGCAGCTCGGAGATGAACTCGGACTTCTCGATGGATGTCGTACCCACGAGGACCGGCTGGCCCTTGGCGTGAAGCTCCCGGATCTCCTCGACGATGGCCTCGAACTTCTCTTTCTGGGTCTTGAGGATGACGTCGGGGAAGTCCTTGCGGACCATGGGTTTGTTGGGCGGGGCCACGATGACTTCGAGGCCGTAGATCTGCTGGAACTCCACGGCCTCGGTGTCGGCCGTGCCGGTCATGCCGGCCAGCTTCTCGTACATGCGGAAGAAGTTCTGGAAGGTGATGCTGGCCAGGGTCTGGTTCTCGGCCTCGACCTTGACGCCTTCCTTGGCCTCCAGGGCCTGGTGCAGGCCGTCGCTGAAGCGCCGACCGGGCATGAGGCGGCCCGTGAACTCGTCGACGATGACCACCTGGCCGTCCTTGACGATGTAGTGGTCGTCGCGAGTGAAGAGGTAGTGGGCGCGCAGGGCCTGCAGAATGTGGTGCTGCAGGGTGATGTTGGCCGGGTCGAAGAGGTTGCCGACGTTCATGATCTCTTCGCAGTGCACCACGCCTTCGTCGGTCAGCACGACGGTGCGGGCCTTCTCGTCGATGGAGAAGTCCTCGTCGCGGGCCAGCTTCGGGATGATGGAATTGACGCGGGCGTAGAGGGAGGTCGACTTCTCGCCGGGGCCGGAGATGATGAGCGGCGTGCGGGCCTCGTCGATGAGGATGGAGTCCACCTCGTCGACGATGGCGAAATTGAGGGGACGCTGCACGAGCTGGTGCCGGTAGAACTTCATGTTGTCGCGCAGGTAGTCGAAGCCGAACTCGTTGTTGGTGCCGTAGGTCACGTCGGAGCCGTAGGCGGCCTGGCGCTCGGCGTCGGTCAGGCCGTGGACGATGACGCCCACGGTCAGGCCCAGGAAGGTGTAGAGCTGTCCCATCCAGGCCGCGTCGCGGCGGGCCAGGTAGTCGTTGACCGTGACCACGTGCACGCCCTTGCCGGACAGGGCGTTCAGCACCACGGGCAGGGTGGCGACCAGGGTCTTGCCTTCACCCGTCTTCATTTCCGCGATCTTGCCCTGGTGCAGGATGACGCCGCCCATGAGCTGCACGTCGAAGTGGCGCATGCCCAGAACGCGCCTGCTGGCCTCGCGGGTCAGGGCGAAGACCTCGGGCAGAAGGGAGTCGAGCTCGCGCCCGCCGGCCACCTCTTCGCGCCAGGCGGCCATGCGCGCCGGGAAGTCGGCGTCGGACAGGGCCTGCATGGCGGGCTCGAAGGAATTGACCTGCTCCACGATGGGGCGCAGGGATTTCAGGTATCTGTCGTTTCTGGATCCGAATATCTTCTTGGTCAAATAACCGATCATGAATACTCCCGACTCGTTGGTCCTGGGGGTGTAAGAGATTCTTGCCGGGCGCGGCCACGGCCGCTAAGTTCCTTGGCCACCGCCCGCGTTCACGCACTAGGGCAGTTTCCCCGCAATGACAACCACAGGAAGGACGCCATGAACGAGGCCCTGCTCATCATCGACATGCAGAACGATTTCGCCGTGCCCGGAGGGACATGCGAAGTGCCCGGGGCCCACGCCACCATCCCGGCCATCCGCAGGGTGCTCCTGCGCTTCCGGGAACTGGGGCTGCCCGTGTTCCACGTCGTGCGCGAATACCGCGCCGACGGTTCGGACGTCGAGATCACGCGCCTCGCCGCCCTGAAGGAAAAAGACATGGTCGTGCCCGGCACGCCGGGGGTGCGCATCGTCCCGGGCCTGGAGCCCGAGGCGGGCGAGTACCGCATCGTCAAGCCGCGTTTCAGCGCCTTCATGTTCACGGAGCTGGACCTGATCCTGCGCCGCAAGGGCATCACGCACCTCGCGGTGACGGGCACCCAGCTGCCCTTCTGCCTGCGCGCCACTCTCTTCGACGGCCTCTGCCTCGGCTACCGCATGACCCTGCTCACGGACGCCTCCTCCTCGCGCACCGAGGAGATCCACCAGGCCAACATTCGCGACATCCGCGACGCGGGCATGGACTGCGTCAGCGTGGACGAATACCTGCGCGGCCGGGCCGCCGGGGCCCAGGCACCGTCCTAGGCGCCCGCTTCAGAAGCGATTCAGTTCCCGCTCCGTGTCGCGGTCCACGGCCTTCTGCTTGAGGTCCTCGCGCCGGTCATGGACCTTCTTGCCCTTGGCCAGGGCCAGCTCGATCTTGATCTTGCCGTCCTTGAAATAGAGCTTGGTCGGCACCAGGGTCAGCCCTTTCTGCTCCATCCTGGACTTGAGGGAGGCGATCTCGTGGCGGTGCATGAGGAGCTTGCGCTCGCGGTCAGGCTCGTGCTGGGCGTAGCCCGCGTTGGCGTAGGTCGAGATGTGCACGCCCGAGAGCCAGGCCTCGCCGCCTGAAATGCGCACGTACCCGTCCATGAAGTTGACCTTGCCGTCGCGCAGGGATTTGACCTCGGAGCCGGTCAGCATGATGCCGGCCTCGATGAAGTCCAGCAGTTCGTAATAATGTCGGGCCTTGCGGTTGGTCGCGATGACCTTGATGCCCGTCGGTTTGGCGCACATGGGAAAATCCTTGGAATTGAAGGCTACTCGTCCACCAGGGAGGAGTAGAACATGAGCTCCTCGGGGAAGCGTCGAAAGATCATTTCCCGGACGAGCTTGTTGTTGCGGGCCACGGACTGGCTGGTCATGACCTGTTTCAGGAGGGCGCTGCACTCCTCCATGGAGGCCTGGCGCACGATGCGCTTGATGCCCGGGATGGCGTGAGGCCCCAGGCTGATGGAATCGACCTGCATGCCCATGAGCACGGGGATGCAGAAGGGGTCCGCGGCCAGTTCGCCGCACAGGCAGACCTCGATGCCGGCCCGGTGGGCCGAGTCCACGACCCACTTGATGGAGCGCACGATGGCCGGGTGCAGGGGCTGGTACAGGTAGGACACGTCCTTGTTGGTGCGGTCGATGCCCAGGGAGTACTGGATCAGGTCGTTGGTGCCGATGCTGAAGAAATCGACCTCGCGGGCCAGGAAATCCGCGGTGATGACGGCGCTGGGGACCTCGATCATGATGCCCATGGGCATGTCCTCGCGGAAGCAGATGCCCTCGGCGTGCATCTCGCGCTGCACCTCGCGGTAGAACTTCTTGACCTCGACGAGCTCCTGCAGCCCCGAGATCATGGGAAACATGATGGACACGTTGCCGAGCACGCTGGCCTTGAGGATGGCGCGCAGCTGCGTGCGGAACACGTCACGGTGCTTGAGGCAGTAGCGGATGGCCCGCAGCCCCAGGGCGGGATTGGGCTCGCTCGGGACCTGCATGCGCATGAGCTTGTCGGCCCCGACGTCCAGGGTGCGGATGACCAGCTTCTTGGGCGCCACCAGGGAGGCCATGTCCATGTAGATCTCGGTCAGCTCGTCCTCGGTGGGCATGCCGCCGTGGCTCATGTAGCTGTATTCCGACCGGTACAGGCCGATGCCCTCGCCGCCGTTGTCGTTGACCGCCACGACCTCCTCGAAGAGCTCGATGTTGGCCAGCACCTGCATGCGGTACCCGTCGATGGTCTCAGCGGGCAGCTGGCAGGAGCGCATGATGGTGGCCTGGTAGCTCTCGAACTGGGCCTGCAGGTCCGTGTAGCGGGCCAGCTCGTCCTCGTCGGGATCCAGGATGATGCGCCCGTGGAAGCCGTCGAGGATGATGATGTTGCCTTCGGCCAGGTCGTCCCCGAGACCCTCCACGCCGACCACGGCCGGAATCTGCAGGGACCTGGCCAGGATGCCGGCGTGGGAGGTCTTGCCGCCCTGGGCCGTGGCGAAGGCCATGATCTTGTTCACGTCCAGTTCGATGGTGTCGGCCGGGGACAGGTCGTGGGCCAGGAGGATGGCGCGGTGGGTGATGGCGTTCAGACCCCCCTCGCCGCCGACCAGCTTGCCGAGCACCCTCTCGGCCACGAGGCGCACGTCCTGCATGCGCTGGCGCAGGTACTCGTCGGCGATGGCCGCGAAGACCTCCTGCAGGTCCCCCACGGCGCGCTCCAGGGCCCACTCGGCGTTGATCCTGGTGTTCTCGATGTGGTCCAGGGCGCGCTTGCGGAACTTGTGGTCGCGCAGCATCATGAGGTGCGACTCGATGATGGCCGCGTGCTCCTTCAGGTCCTCGGGCACGAGGCTCAAAATCCGCTCCAGGTCCTGCAGGGCTGCTTCGAAGGCGTGGCCCAGGCGCTCCATTTCGCGCGGCACATCCTCTTCGCCCAAGGTCTGGCGGGCCATGCCGGAAAAATGGTTCCTGTTCAGGCAATAGGCCTTGCCGATGGCGACGCCTGCGGAAACCGGAATGCCGTAGAGGGTGCGGGAAGGCATCAGCGATCCTCTCCAAACATGTCTTCGAACATCTTCGTCAGGCTCGAAATGGCCTGGGCCGCGTCTGGCCCCTGGGCCCGAAGCCGCAACTCCGTCCCCTGCGGGGCGGCCAGGGACAGGAGGTCCAGGATGGATTTCGCGTCGGCCTCCATGCCGCCGGAGTGCACGCTGATGCTGGCAGCATAGCGCTGGGCCTCCTGCGATATCTTGCCGGCGGGCCGGGCGTGGAGGCCGAGACTGTTGCCGACCCGGATGGTTCTTTCCTGCACGTCGTCCATACGCATCACCTACATGGATACAAAGGGGAGAACCCTCTCCCAGGGGACGGCCAAACCGCCCAGTACCAACGCCGCCAGGATCAGGTCGCGGTCCCTGGACCGGAACATGCCGCACGCGGCCAGCAGAACCGCGCAGCCTGCCCAGGCCGGGGTCCAGAGTCCGCCCCGCGGCGCGACCTGCAGCACGAACAGGGCCAGCAGAACACCGTTGACCAGCTTGAGGCGCCGGCCCCAGTCGATGAGCCCCCAGGACTTGAGGCGCTGGAGAAAGGCCAGTCCCTGGGCGTAGCCGCGGCCGAAGGTGAACATCTTGAAAAACTGCAGGGCCGCCAGACAGAGGAGCACCCAGAGGGCCAGGAGCCAGATGCGGTCCGCGGCCGCGAGGTTGACCCCGACCAGGGACCACATGACCAGGAAGCTGCCCCCGAAAAACGAGTCCCCCAAGGCCGAAAGGGTGTAGACCGTGGTCGTACGCAGCTTGGGCAGGATGTCGGCGGGGAGCAGGCCCGCCGCGATCTTGCGCTCCATGGCCAGGAATATCCCGGCCAAAAGCGGCGTCCAGTAGGGGTGGGTGTTGTAGTGCTTCAGGTACCTGCCGCGGGCGCGCTTCAGGGCGGCCGGGTCGGCTGCGTACAGGGCGCGCAGACCGGGCTCCATGATGAAGGCCAGGCCCACGTTCTGCATCCCGCGGGTGTTGAACGTGGCTCCGACCATGTAGGTGCGCAGAAAAACCTGCAGCAAGATGCGCGTATCCAACCCTACTCCGCGTCCTGTTCGAGAATCAGCTCGTAAATCCGCTTGGCGGTCCAGCCCCTGGTCCGCTCGCGCACGGCCCGGGCGGCGTCCTTGGGGCGCATGCCCTCGCCGATCATGGCCTTGGCCAGGCCGAGCACTTCCGCTTCACCCGTGGCGGCTTCCGCCTCGGGAGGACCCACGACCACGGTCACCTCGCCCAGAAGCTCGCCGTCCATGTCGAGGGCCTGACCAAGCCTTCCGTTGATAAACTGCTCATGTTTCTTGGTCAATTCCCGGGCCAGACAGAATTCCCTCTCTCCGAGAACCTCGAAGGCCAGCGCGAGCGTCGGCAGGACGCGGTTCTTGCGCTCGAAGAAGACCAGGGTGGCCGGCACGTGAGAGTACGCGCCGAAAAGGGCCCGCACTTCGCCGGCCTTGCGGGGCAAAAAACCCAGGAAGACGAAGGGGTACGGGGGCAGGCCGCTGGCCATGAGAGCGGTGATGGGCGCGCAGGGGCCGGGCACGGGCACGACGGAAACGCCGGCCCTGCGGCAGGCCGCCACGAGTCGGTAGCCGGGGTCGGCGATGAGGGGGGTGCCGGCGTCGGAGACCACGGCCACCTGCAGCCCCTGGCCGAGCAGTTCCAGGACCTCGGCGATGCGGCTGTCCTCGTTGTGTTCGTGCAGGCTCAGGAGGCGCTTGCCGCCGATGCCCGCCAACTGCAGAAGGTGGCCGGCGCGGCGGGTGTCCTCGGCCAGGATGACGTCGGCTGCTTCGAGGGTCTGCCGCGCCCGGGGCGAAAAATCACCAAGGTTGCCAAGGGGCGTGGCCACGATCCAGACCGTCCCGTACATCGATGATATCCTCCCAGTGTTCGACGAGGGTCTCCCCGTCCAGGAAAAGCACGGCCACCAGATCGAAACGGCAGGGCCGGCTCCAGGCCTTCGTGCGGCTCAGATAC
The DNA here is from genome assembly GCA_024709365.1 of Desulfomicrobium sp. Taxonomy (GTDB): domain Bacteria; phylum Desulfobacterota; class Desulfovibrionia; order Desulfovibrionales; family Desulfomicrobiaceae; genus Desulfomicrobium. The sequence continues at coordinate 18,623 of JANJWV010000105.1, forward strand.
TGCGACGCGGCCCGGATCAGGCGCTTTCTCTTGGCCGGGCCCACGGCCTCGCCCGGCTCGCCGCGCACGTGACCCGAGCGGGTCTTGACCTCCACGAAAACGAGGGATCCCCGATCCTCGCAGACCAGGTCGAGCTCACCCCCGACGCAGCGGACATTGCGCTCCACGACCCGCAGCCCCTTCTCCTGCAGGAACGCGGCGGCCAGGTCCTCCCCGGCCAGACCCGTGATCAGATGCCGGGCAGCCACAGGGTCTTCTCCCGGGGCGCGGGGCACACGCCCTTGAACGTCCGGCGGTGAACCGGGCTCGGGCCCAGGCGGCGCAGGGCGTCGAGATGCTCCTGCGTGCCGTAGCCCTTGTGCACGGCCAGGCCGTAGCCCGGGTAGCGCTCGTCCATGCGTTCGAGCAGCTCGTCCCGGAAGGTCTTGGCCAGGATGGAGGTGGCGGAGATGCAGGGGTGGATGGCGTCGCCCCCGACCACGGTCGTCAGCGGCAGGGCCGTCGGAAAGGACCGGTTGCCGTCGACCAGCACGCAGTCGGGCTGCACGCCTAGGGCGCACAGCGCCCTCGACATGGCAGCCAGGGTGGCCTGCAGGATGTTGATACGGTCGATTTCCCGGGGCCAGGAAAAACCTAAGGCCCAGGACACTGCCTGGGCCTTGATGGCTTGTGCGAGCACCGCGCGACGCCGCGGGGAAAGCTTCTTGGAATCCGTCAGTCCCGGGAGGTCGTATCCGGGGGGCAGGATGACGGCCCCCGCCACGACCGGGCCGGCCAGGCAACCGCGGCCGGCCTCGTCGATGCCGGCCCGGACCCCGTCCATGCCCCGAGAACAGCCGTTCTGGCTGAGCAAATCGGGCCTACCAGGCGTTCTTGGTCTTGATGCGGGCAGCCTTGCCCTTGAGGCGACGCAGGTAGTAGATGCGGCTCTGACGCACCACGCCTTCGGACACGACCTCGATGCGGTCGATGCTCGGGGCGTGCAGGGGGAAGATGCGCTCCACGCCGACGCCGTCGGAAACCTTGCGCACGACGAAGGTGCTGTCCGTGGTGCCTCTCTTCAGACGCATGACCACGCCCTGGAAGACCTGGATGCGCTCCTTTTCCCCTTCGATGATGCGGGTATGCACCTTGACGGTGTCACCGGCCCGGAATTTGGGGACGTCGGCACGCAGGTGCTCGCTTTCGATCTTTTTGATGATGTCCATGATTTTCTCCTTTATCTGAAGCGGCCTGTACGCCGCCACGAATCTTAACCCACATCGCCCAGCAGGCGGTCCACCATGATGGACGCCGCGGAGCGGACAGAAAGGTGGTTGTACCTATCCATAAAACGTATGGCCCGCAACATGCCGTCGGCCCCTTCCAGAACCTCGGGCCGAAGGCCGTGCCCCGTGCCGAGCACCAGCAGGACCGGCTCGTCCCGCAGCCACCGGGCCGCCTGTTCGCAGGTCATGTTCCCGGCTTTGGCGCTGGTGGCCAGAATCTTGGGCCTGCGCCCCGTGCACGCTGCGATATCCGCCACGGCATCGTCCAAGAGAGTTACCACCCGGACCCGGCCCAGAGCCTCGCTGCGGTCGGGGTTGGCCGTGAGTCCGTACCCCTCGCGCCAGTGGCCCACGAGCGTGCGGGCCAGCGCCTGCTGATCCGCCACGGGCGTGCAGATATAATATCCGCCGAGCCCATAGGTACACGAAACGCGTGCAATATCGTGGAGGTCGAGATTTGTCAAAGACGTTGTGATGGTCTGGCCGGATTTATTTTCGACCGGGTAGTGCACCAGGGCCACATGCAGGTTGCGCCCCGGCCTGAGCCGATCCAATACCTTGAGATACTTGATGTCCTCGTCCGTCAGCGGCGCCCTGGCCAGGATGTCGGGCCGCATGCACAGGGTCGTTTCCAGGCTCTGCTCCCGCCTCCACTGGGCGATGCGGCCGTGGTGCCCGGAAGACAGGACCTCGGGCACCTTCAGGCCCTCGTACTCCTC
>JANJWV010000214.1 GCA_024709365.1 Desulfomicrobium sp.
GCCAGGCCCACATCGGGAGTCCGGGACGTGCCGATGACATATTCGAGATTGTCAGGCGCCGCAGCGCCCTTCAGGGCATTCTCGATGCAAGGGTCATCCGCGTAGATGCAGACGCGCACACGTCGATGGTACATCGCCAGAACTCTCCTCAGGAAACGATGAAACTGATGCTCCGGGCTGCGGAATCCCCCGGCCCTCAGCAGCGGCCGGACTCGGGACTGGGGAACGAACCGGATCCGGAATCCGCGAGGCCCTTCGGAAATCGCCCGATGCCGATGCGCGGGCAGGGCAAAACACTGAGCTACTGCCGTTTTCGGCTACAAAAATGTAGTACGCAGTCACTACGGAAAATAATTACCATTGTCATCCTCGAACGCGTCGGCGTCCCCGCGACCGAGCGGCAGGACCGGCGTCAGCCCCGAACGGCGCTGCGGTCCTCAGACGGGAGCGAAACAGGGAAGCATAGCCTTTGACGGCTCGCAGCCGATGGCGCTATCGCGTTGTCTGTTGACGAAACATTATTTTTCAGGACGGAAACTCTCATGAAAAACGTGATCATCTGGGGCGTGGGGCAAGGCGGGCGCATGGTCGCCAATCTGCTGCACGGCGACATCACGGTCAAGGCGTACTGCGACAGCGACGAGTCGAAATGGGGCGGCAGCCTGGGCGGTGTCCCCATCGTGCCGCCCGAGGCAATCGCGGACATGGCGCCCGACGCCGTCTTCATCTCCATGCTCAACGCCGACGCCTGCGCGAGCGTGCGGGAGCGCCTTGCGGTCATGAACGTGGGCGCGCGCATCGTGACGGCCCCGGAGCTGCGCCGGACCTTCGACCTGCGGCTGGCGACCCTGCGCATGATCGCCGACGAAGTGCTGGAACGCGGCATCGGCGGCGCCGTGGCTGAACTGGGCGTCTACCAGGGGGCCTTCGCCGCGGAGATGAACCGCCTTTTCCCCGAACGCAGCCTCTACCTTTTCGACACCTTTTCCGGCTTCGACGACCGCGACGTGGCCGTCGAGGGTGAGCGTCGCTTCTCGCGGGCCGAGGCGGGCAATTTCGCGGACACGAGCGTCGAGGCGGTGCGGGCGAGGCTGCCGCACCCGGAGCGGGCCGTGTTCCGGGTCGGGTATTTCCCCGAAACCGCCGATGGGCTGGAGGAGACCTTCGCCGTGGTCAGCCTCGACGCAGACCTGTTCAAGCCCCTCCTCGACGGGCTGCGGTACTTCCACCCGCGCATGACCCGTGGCGGGTACATCATCGTCCACGACTACAACAACGGCCGCTTCGCCGGAGCCAAGCACGCCGTGCGGCAATTCTGCGAGGAATGCGGGGCCTTCGTCGTTCCCCTGCCGGACCTGCACGGCACGGGGATCATCGTCAAAGCGTAAGGGACATGGCCCGCTTCCGACCGGAGGCGGGCCTTTTTCGCACACGAGGCACCCGGGAGGAAGAACCGGGAAAGGCTACGCCCCGCCCTTTCTGGACGCACACTGGTCCAGCACCATCCGGCCCCTCTGTCCGCATGCGGGGCATTTGATCCCGGACTCGGAGCCTTCGCACATTACGCAATACTGCACATGGCAGGAGATGCATCGATACAGCACGGGATGGGGTATTTCCTTGCCGCAGGCCGGGCATGTTCCTTTCTGTTCTTCCATGGTTTCTCCTGTCTGTTGAGTATGGGGAAGGTCCCGTCTTCCTTCCATCGACAGGCTCGTGTCAAGACCGCCTGTGGGTCGGCCGACAATCTTGACCTTCAATCCAGACACGGTTAGTCGGCATACACGTTTGTATGACCTCGCGAGCCGCTGCGCAGCGCCGCATCGCAACGAAGGAGATGAAGACGTGATGTTTTACGTGATAGGTTGGGTCGCCGTGGGGGCCTGTGCCGCGATCGTGGCCGGCTCCAAGGGCAGGAGTCCCGTCGGCTGGCTGATCCTGGGGGCGTTTTTCGGACCCCTGGCGACAACGGCCGCCTGCTTCATGCCCGCCGTCATCAGGAAGGAGGCTCCCCCCACTCCCGTCCGAAGGATCTGCCCGCACTGCGCGAATGAAATCGCCCCGTCCGCGCGGCTGTGCCGGTGGTGCAAGCGGCTGGTCTGACCGACCGTCCTGCGCGAATCCTCAAGGAAGCACTCGTGCCAGACCGCTCCGGGAAACCGGGGCGGTTTTTTCATTTCAAGGCAGTCCCCACGCGGGACCGGCCCGGAGCCGGAATCATTCCCGCCCCTTCCTCATTCCCGACGCACGGCCCCGGCGGGGGCATAGGCCGCCGGGTCGAGGGGTGAACTGCGCGCGATGTACTCCCGCAGTACGTCGGCGTCCGTGAAGCCCGTGTTCACGAAGCCCTGCAGGTTGTCGACCCTGGGGTATCCGTCGCCGCCGGCGGCCAGATAGCTGTCCACGGCCACGGTGTACATGCGTCCGGCTTCCAGCGGCGCGCCGTTCACGACCACGTCGCCGACGCGCCCCCCGCGCAGCGTGAAACCCACCCCGCCGTATTGCGCGAAGCCCCCGGACCCGGGCGGCAGGGACGCCGTCAGCCGCAGGTACTCGGCCAGTTCCTCCGCAGTCATGTCCACGGTGCAGACGGTGTTGCCGAAGGGCTTCACGGTCAGCAGGTCCTTGTAGGTGATGGGCCCGGCCGCGAGCCCGGCGCGGATGCCGCCGGAATTCATGACCGCGGCGTCGGCCCCGGTCTTGTCCATGACGGCCCGGCAGACCAGGGAGCCCAGGGCGGTCTGGGCGCTGCGCATGACGGCGCGGTCGGCGGGGAAATCGCCTGCGGCGTGGCCGATGACCGTGCGCAGGGCGTCCTGCCCCTTCTCCTGGAACGGCGCGAGCAGGGCCAGCATGGACTGGTCCTCGGGAACCGCCTCGCCGTCCGGGTTCACGGGCAGGAGAGACGCACCGGCCAGGCGCACCCGGCCCCCTTCGAGGAGCAGGTCGACCCGCCCCACGAACTTCCCGTACTCGCCGGCCTGAACGATGAAGGTTCCGCTCTCCTGCGCCGGGACGTCCAGCCGCGTATGCGAATGGCCGTCCACGATGAGATCGATGCCGGGTACCGCGCGGGCCAGGATCTCCGATCCCGTCTTCGGGACGCCGGGCAGTTCGCTCTCCGCGTAGCCGAGATGGGTCAGGGCGACGACCACGTCGGCCTGGCCGCGCAGCTTCGGGACCAGCTCGCGGGCTTCGTCCACGGCCGGGCGGAAGGTCAGGCCCTTGATATGCTCAGGGTTGCCGACAACGGCCGTGGTCTCGGTGGTCAGTCCGAACACGGCCACCGTCAGGCCGCGCAGCCTGAAGATGTGGTAGGCGGGAAAGAGGCGCTGTCCCGAGGAGTCGTAGATGTTGGCCGCCAGCAGCGGGAAATCCATCCACCCCTGCTGCCTGCGCAGCACGGACAGGGGGTTGTCGAACTCGTGGTTGCCCACGGCCATGGCGTCGTAGCCCATGGCGTTCATGCCGCGGATGTCCGGCTCGGCGTCCAGCATGTCGGATTCGGGCACGCCGGTGTTGACGTCCCCGGCATCCAGCAGCAGCACCTGGCCGCTCCGGGCCGCCTCCTCGGCCCGCACCCGGTCGACCACGGTCTTGCGCGCCGCCAGGCCGTACTCGCCCTTGGAGCTCTTCCAGAAACGGCCGTGATGGTCGTTGGTGTGCAGGACGGTCAGGAATAGTGGCCCGGCCGGCTCGACGGGGTGCAGAGCGGCGCAGCCGCAGAGAAGCAGGACGGCCAGGGCCGTGACGTATCGGAGCAGCTTGTGGAAACGCATGCGATGCCTCCGTTCACATGAGGGCGACGACCATGGAGCCGGACGTCATCGAGGCCAAGACGCCGGCCTGATGGACTGCTTACACGCAGGCCCGCCGGATCGGAAGCTATTTGGGTCGCGGATGAGAACGGATCGATATCGGGGTCCACGAGGCGGCTTTCGCGACTGAGCATTGAGAAGGGCTGCCCGTCTTCACTCTTGGGCTGCAAATTCAGAAAAACCTCGCCGATACGTTCGACAAGGTTGGTCAGGGCCCCCAGGAGAAATCCAGTTCGATGGACGAGCCGGGGCATCTCCTGCCGAGTCGGGAAATCCAGACCCTCAGAGGAACACCCTGTAATCGACTTTCAGCACTTCAGCGAACTTGCGGGCGGCCTTCTTGCCGATGGGGCGCCGGTTGTGCTCCATGTCGGAAATGTGCCGCCGTGGAATCCCCGAGGCCTCGGCCAACTGCACCTGCGTCATGTCTTCCCTGAAGCGGGCGCCACGAAGCATGGTCCCCGGTGTCTGATCCAGAAGGTCGTCGGCGGGAAGGGCCCTTTCCACGTGGCAGTCATACCCTTCGAGCATCTTGATCACTTCGGCATAAACACCCTGCGGACAGCTGACATGCAACAACTCAATATGGGGCTTTTTCGTGGGTTCCAACATAAATCACCTCGATAAGTTGAATCGTCCCTTCCATCTCCTGCCAGACCGCGACAAAGGTTGGACGGCCTTTCTTGATATGGCAGTGGTGGCGGACTTTCCCCAGCTTCCCATAATTCGGCCAATCGCCGCGCACGGGGCCGGAAATGCGCATGTCCTTAACCAAAAAGGCGAACACGTCTCGAATCCGCGCCGGGAGGTGCGGCAAGGCTTTTTGCACTTTCGGATGGAGGGTCACTTGCCAGTGCATACAGAGTCCTCATTTTTTGGTGCATGTCAAGGTCCTCGTCTCGATTCATTTGCCTTCCGGGACGGGCAAGCCCAATGTCATGGAACATCATAAAATGATTCCCGAAGCAGGAAAGTCCCTGAAAATACCGATCATGGGAAAGTTGCGACAGGCGTAACACTCCGTATTTTTGGTACATCCGCGTGGGCCCAGCCTACGGATCCACGTCGAACAATGAGCTTGATCGCACAGCACATGGAAAGCCTGCCTGACCTGCCGGCCCAAGACGGCCGGTTTTGCGCATTGACCGCCCCGGCTTCGAGCGGCTAGCGGTAAGCGCTGTTTTTTCCGTTCGCGACAATGTCGCGCACACAACCATCCCAAGGATACCGAAATGAGCGAATTCCCCCCCTGCCCCAAGTGCGGCTCCGAATATACCTACGATGACGGCATGGCCTTGGTCTGCCCGGAATGCGGCCACGAGTGGGCCAAGGACGCGGTAGAGGAAGGCGGCCAGGACGAAAAGGTCGTCAAGGACGCCAACGGCACGCCACTCCAGAACGGCGACACCGTGACCGTCATCAAGGACCTGAAGGTCAAGGGCTCGTCGTCCACGGTCAAGGTCGGCACGAAGGTCAAGAACATCAGGCTGGTCGACGGCGACCACGACATCGACTGCAGGATCGACGGCATCGGCGCCATGAAGCTCAAATCCGAGTTCGTCAGAAAGGCGTAGGTCCCGGCGCCTGCGGCACGTGACGCGGCCGGGCGAAAGCCGCCCGCGTCGCGCTGCGCGGACCGTCGTCATGACGACGCATCCGATGCCCAGACCGGAAGGATTCATCGCGAACGTCCCGATGTCTCTCCCCTTCCCCGCCGGGAGCCTGGCCCCGAGCCCGACAGCCAACCACGGGCCCATGCCGGCGCAAACGTAAGGGACGCCCTGCGTGTCCAGGAGAATGCCGATGAGAAGAAAGGATCGCGAAATCACGGACCCGTCCGCCATGCACGAAATACTGCGGGAAGCGGACGTCGTCTCCGTGGCGTTCAACACCGGGGAATTCCCCTACGTCCTGCCCTTCAACTTCGTCCTGTACGAGGACAGCATCTTCATCCACTGCGCCGGCGAAGGCCGCAAGCTCGACCTCATCGGTCGCGACCCCAGGGTGGCCTTCTGCACCGCCGTCGACATCCGCGTGGAAAACACGACGACCCGCTACCGCAGCGTCTGCGGCACCGGCATCGCCGCCCTGGTGGACGACGACACCCTCAAGGCCGAAACGCTCAAGGCCCTGGCCGCAAAGTACAAGGCGCCCTGCGTCTTCCCGATCCCCGAGCGGACCCTCGCCGCCACCCGGGTCGTGCGCGTCCGCATCGAGTCCATGAGCGGCAAGCAGTCCCGGGCGACGTAACCGGCTTCGCTTGGCCGAGTTCAAGGGTCGGCCCGATCTCTTCTTTTCCGCTCCATGAATTCCGCCGTACGGATTCGGGAAGAAAGACCTTTCCCCATCCTCGCCTCAATGCTCCCTTCGTTTCCGAAAAAACACCCGAGCAGTCGTGCTTTCAGAACCTCCTGAAATTGCGCCGATTGTCCGCGCCGTCTGCGGTGGGGATTTTGGTGTTAAAATTGCTTAAACGAACAGATGATTTCCGGATAGCGTGCAGGTTACGCGTTACGGACTCGATACAATCAGATGTGCTCTCTTGTTCCCGGAACCTGAGCGGGAGAAGTTTTGGCATGGACTCCGGATGACTGCGAGGCGACTCTGCGGAACACAGTTCGACGCACCTGTCGTACGTCGGGACAGAGTTTGCGGAGCGACATCAAACCAAAGGGGGGCGAGATGCAGAGGTATGCCGCGGAATTTATCGGGACGTTTTGGCTGGTGCTCGGCGGGTGCGGCAGTGCCGTATTGGCTGCCGCGTTCCCCGATGTCGGCATCGGGTTGCTCGGGGTGTCGCTGGCATTCGGCCTGACTGTGCTCACCATGGCTTTTGCCATCGGGCACATTTCCGGCTGTCATCTCAACCCGGCGGTGTCGGTGGGGCTGTGGGCCGGTGGCCGCTTCCCCGCAAAGGATCTTCCTCCCTACATCGTCGCGCAAGTTCTGGGCGGCGTTGCGGCAGGGGGAGTACTCTACCTCATCGCCAGCGGCACGGCCGGCTTTGACCTCACCGCCGGTTTCGCCTCGAACGGGTACGGCGTCCATTCCCCTGGCGGGTACAGTATGCTGGCGGCCCTGGTGACGGAAGTGGTCATGACCATGATGTTTCTGCTCGTCATCCTCGGGTCGACAGACGAAAGAGCGCCGAAAGGTTTTGCGCCGATTGCGATCGGTTTGTGCCTGACGCTCATCCATCTGATAAGCATTCCGGTCACGAACACTTCCGTGAACCCCGCACGCAGCACGGGGGTTGCCGTGTTTGTCGGCGACTGGGCGATCTCGCAGCTCTGGCTCTTCTGGGTGGCCCCAATCCTCGGCGCGGTCCTTGGCGCTGTGATTTATCGATTTATCGGGAGCGAAAAAAAATAAACGGGAAAATCGAACATGGTCACCGAAAAATCCATATAATCCGATCCTTCGGCTTCATTCCAGTCAGTCCGCGTCGCTTGAGCGGCATTTCGTCAGTGTACCACCCTTTCCCGATTGGCCTGCCGGCCTGGCAATGACAGATGCTGCTCCTGGCGTTTGCCTCGACCTGAATCACTCATCGCTCCGGATCTGCCAGATCGGACGCCCGTACGCTCTTGAACGCGGGTACTGCCACTGCAAGACCAGATGAGCTCTGCAGTCCTCACGAGGTTCGGAGGTGACGTTGTCCGCAGTCAGGATATTCAGACAACGCTGTCGGAAATCTTGACACAACACGTTCGCAATTCAAACATTTCGGCAATATTTTGTGGAATTCACTCATGATATCCAATGGCATATCTTATGCACAATTATTTCGATGTAATTGAATAACCAATCCGATAATGGAGGGTATCATGAAAAGAATCCTGTTGGCTTTTGTTTTTTCGTGTCTGCTGTTAGGCCCTGGAATTGGCGGGGCGAGCACGATTGTCGGCGGTGATGCGTCGAGCATGGAAGCTGCGGATGACATCCTGGATATCATTTTTATCATCGACACGAGTGGAAGCATGTCTGACGACATCGCTTCCATCGCAAGCGTGGCTGAAACAGCCATCACTGATTTGGAGTGCCCTGACTGTGATGTGTACGTAAGGGCAAGGTTTATGGGAATAACCACTGCATCTGGAACAGTATTCAATGAAACTGTTATATCCCAGTCGTGGAGCGGATCTGTCGATCATCAGGAAGACAATGGCTGGGCTGCTGCTGCGGCGGCCAGTGCACTCTCCGGTACATGGTGGGTCAATGATGCCGGAATTGCTCAGGATTACTACAGGGCTGTCGTAACTATCGGCGATGAGGGAACAAATAATGGTCAGCCGGTAGACCAGACCGATTGGGACGCCGCATATGCAGCCAATCAGGCTGCAATTGCCAACGACGTCATACTCTTCTCGTGGGTAACAAATGATCCATATCCCGGTGTGGTTGACCTCTTCCGGATCATGGCCATGGGTGGCACAGGCGGCGGTTACAATTTCAGCTTTGCAGGCGGCGGATTTGTCGATGATTCCGCAGGAACAGGCGATGTCGCGACCACCCTTGAAAACATAATCTGCAGTTCAATAGTGAATCCGGTGGTGCCCGAACCATCCACCTTCCTGCTGCTGGGCGCCGGGCTTGCGGGTCTCGCCTATTTCACTCGCAGACCCCGGAGATAGTGTCCAACCGGCAATCATGATCGCGGTAGGGACCACCCTGTCGGGTGGTCCCCCGCGCTGAACGTAAGGGCGCTCAACAAAAAGACCGACGGAGAATGTCCTCCTTCGGACCAGAAAAACCAAGATCCCTCACCTCGGAAAAACTGGAAATCCCCCAGTTTTCTTCGTCTCCTGTCTTTCACTCAACACCAATGCCGCGATGCCGGCGCGTTGCGCCGCACCAGTCGCCCATCAGGATCAAGGCCGACGGGACTGCCCTGCCGTCTTGCGACGGCCCGCCGATCTTCGGCCACGCGTCATGCCGAACGTGGCATTCCATATCCCATGGCCCACGATTAGGGGACTGTCGCCGCAGACCGCAGAAAACGAAAAGCTACATGCTCTTGCCCCTTTTTGCCTCTATGGAATGGATGGCTTTTCTCAAGAGCGCATTGAACTCCTCGGGTTCTTCAAGCATCGGAAAGTGTCCCGTCCCATCGATATAATAGAGTTGATAGTCCGCGATATGCTGCCTGTTCGCTTCAGGTTCCGTCGGCCAGAGCCTGGCGTTTATCGAGACGACAGGAATGCGGACGTCGTCGAAGACCCGGGCGGCTTCTCCGTCGACATACTGCTGCAGATAGTACCGGAAGGCGCTCAACGCGGCCGTCTTCGGGGCAGACGACATGTCCTCGCGAACCCAGTTCACCAATCTTGGATCGGCCCCCTGCGGGAACATCCCTGCAACGAAATTCCGGGTTGCGTTTGTGAAATCGGCGTCGAACGGGGCGACCATGTCGTCGATGAACTTTTGGGGATGGCGTTCACCGACATTCTGCAAGGTGTCGATCCCTACGATGCCGATCACTTTTTCAGGCATCAGCCTGGCGGCTTCGGCAATGACGGCGCCGCCCATGGAGTGCCCGACGAGGATCGCCCGCTCGATATGTTCCTTGTCGATGACCGCGCTGACGTCATCGGCAAAGGACGCCATCGTGCACGCAAGCCTGTCCGCCGACGAATGCCCATGGCCTGCCAAATCAAGGGACACGACCTGATAGTCGTCTGCGAACGCTGGGACCTGATTCTGCCAGTACCGCGCGTCGCAGCTCCAGCCGTGGATGAAGACCAGCGCGGTTTTGCCCTCCCCCGCCACGTTGTACGCGATGCGTTCCGAGTCACGGGAAATTGCGACATCATGCCTCGGAAGAAGGTTCTTGGACGCGCATCCCGTCAGCAGCAATAACGGGATTGAAATGAGCAGGATAATTTTTTTCATGTTCCTCCCTCATGGAAAGAAGTGCATGCATTCGATGCGGAAAATTCGGCCAAACGCCCTTAGAGCGGGCTGGCAAATGCCTCGGAGACACGGTCGGCCAACGATTTTCCAATGGCAAGGCCGTCCCGGTTCGAAAAGCCGAAATGAATGCCGCCGTATATGCGGCTCAGCCCTGCCTCTTCCGCAGCGGCGCGGAAGCTTGAAAACCGGCGTTTCAGCTTGCCGTCCATGACCGACAACTCGAATTCATACTCGTCGGACCTCATGAAGTGCGCGAGTATCCCTGCAGCGGCACCGCTCGTGATGCTGTGACCGCTCACGTATTCGGGAAACGGGGGAGATGGCAGGAGCGGAACCCATCCGGCATCGGCCGTTGTCATGTCGTTGCCGTCTGCGCCCCCAAGCGGGATTGCCGTCTCCGGCCGCCAAAACTTGTGACCGTACTTCAATTTCCATCCGACGATGGACGCTTCGGCCATGGCCGTGTCCAGCATGGCAAAGAGCCTGACGCTTTCGACAAGGGACAGATTCTCCCGCTTGGCAATGTCCCTGGCCAGTGCGTTCCAGATCATCGGCACATGGAACTTCCAGAACTCAGCGGACGCGGTCTGATCATCCGTGCGGGTAGACGAGTCTTTGGCCCCGAGTGCATGCACCGCCCTGAAGGCGTCCGCATACTCCGGACTGGCGAGAGCCGGGGGAGCGTAGGCCGCAAAGGCATCGAGGTTTTCCTGAGTCCAGGGCCTGACACGTCCCCAGCCGGGCGCAAGGGGTTCTCCGGTGCCGGTGCGACGCCACTGTCCGGCACTCAACCCATCCTCGCACGGTTCCTCCAGCGCGGCTTTGGCACCGTCATCCTTGCGGACTTGCAGTATCGCGCCCGCAACCTTCCCGCCAAACTCCAGGCCGGCGTTTTTGTCCTGCCCGTCGCGAATGCCTGACAGCTGCGCTTCATATTGGGTCTTGGCGATACTTTTGGCATGTTCGTTCGGCAAAACTTCATGCAGAACATTAAAGGCTGCGGCATGCAATGCCGCCAAGGGAGCATCGCCAGTCGCCGGTGAAACCTTCTCCATGATGAACATGGGGTATTTTGGTTCAAACCCGGCAACGGCATCGTACATGGCGATGTGCATCATGGACATCGCCCTCGTTTGCATTTGCGGACCAAGCTTCTGCGTAAGCATCGTTGCGACTTGATTCCATCCGATTGCAGGATTTGAGAATTGAGGCATTTCACCATGCATCGGGCTATGCATTTGTCCATGCATCTGGCCATGTGACTCCTGCGCGAAACAGAAATATGCATTTAATTGGAGCAAGACAAAGAACATACAGCCAAATAAATGCGACGTAGACATGGCAATCCTCTTTCGTTGATATTTCATGATGATTGGTCAATTTTAAAAAATATCATAGCTTGGCAGATCATGCAATTTTCAAATTTACTCCATGAAAGTCAGGCGATCGTCCGGAAGATTCCGCACTTCTCGATTCGTGAGGCGCACTGGGTGAAGCCTCTCCTCCACATTCGCGGATATCTTTTGGCCGACTCGGCCGGAGGATGGCCCTGAAAGACCGTGCCTCGCCTCGCCAAATTGTCGCGTATCCATGAAGCGTTTCAAGGAGTCGCCGTCGCGCATGAAGCCGCAACGCTCAAGCGGAGTCTCATGATCCAGTGCGGCAGCGTGCAGCCGTCCGGTGTCAGGCCCTGCTTCCGGAAAACCGCTCCCGGCCGGGTCAATTTCCGGATGCCGGTTGACACGTGGATGAAAGCGCACAAAGTACATGTACAACCGGATTTTCCGCATTGCCTGCGGGCAGGCGTGATCGTGTGCGGCTACAGCCGAAAGGAGATGCATCATGAAAAAAATCAATCTGTTCGAAGCCAACGGGTTCAATGAGCTGGGTCTGAAGAAGCTTCTGGTCCACGAATCGCCCTATTTCAAGATCCTGAACTTCAACTTCAAGGCTGGACAGCAATTGCCCATCCACTCCCATGACATCGAGGGCCAGCTTTCGATTCTCATCCTGGAAGGCGAGGGAGAATTCCTGGCCAAGGACGGGACCCTGCCGGCCAAAGCCGGTGACGTTCTCGTCTGCGACATTGCCGTGCCGCACGGAATCAGGGCGATCACGGACATGCGCACCGTGGTCACCATCGCCCCGCCCATTTGAACGAAGACGGGAAGTTCACAAGGATCAAGGCGGTCGAGTCCTCCGAGCGTCGACCTGCGAATGGAACGCATGTGCTCAGGGTCCTGGCAGGCAGCCGGGACCCTGATTGCTTTTCATGCATCTCAAGACAAGGAGTCCCGGCAAGACATAGGGAGGTCTGATCCCATTGCCCGCTGCGCCTGATCAGCCGCAGCATGTGCCGCATGTCCAAGGCTTCTCCATACGGCAAAAATAGACACTTCGTGTCGCACTGCTCCTGCTACTGCATACGCGTAGCCAGTATCTTGCATATGGAGTGAAGCGCAAGCGCATCGCAACTCACTTCCAACAGGCCGTCGAGGCAGTCGTGACGACAGACGACTTGGTGCATTGCGAATGCGTCTTGCAGCGTTCTGGACGTGGGTTCGATGGGTGGGACGATAAAAAGAGTGCCGCATTCGGGCATCGGGTCAGGCAGTTTCTCGCAACGCGAGCAGGGCACGACAAAACATCCTTATTTATTGTTCGAGCATATTCAAAACACGTAAAGCAGATCAGCGTACAACGTTTGTCAATGGCGGAGACATTCTGCAAACCGCTGAGGCCACGCTGCGCGTCCAACTTGAATCAGCCGATTTTAAATTTATTCACCAATCGATCCAAATCGCCGGCCAGTTCGGATAGACCAGTGGCACTTTTTTCGACCTCAAGGCTTGCTGCTTCAACCTGAGATGACTCGTTATTGATCAGGTTGATGTCACGCGCGATTTCCGCAACGACCACTGAACTGTTGGCGGCGCTTGAGTTTACTTCCGACACTCCTTGAGCTGCCTGGACAATGTTGTTGGAAATATCATTGGTAGCGGCGGCCTGTTCTTCAACAGCAGAGGCGATCCCGTTTATGGACAGATTGATATCTTGAATGATTTTTGCGATCGTGCTTATCTCGTCAATTGTCGTGTTTGTCGTGAGTTGCATTTCCTCGATCTGCTTTCTGATCTCCACGGTTGCGGACGACGTCTGTCGTGCGAGTTCCTTGATTTCATTCGCGACAACGGCAAAGCCTTTTCCGGCTTCCCCTGCACGGGCGGCTTCGATCGTTGCATTAAGTGCCAGCAGGTTTGTCTGCTCTGAGATTTCTGTAATTACTGTTGTTACGGAACTGACATTATTCGCAGCTTGAATCAATTCTTTTATCTTTTCCGCAGTTTGAGTTGAATGCATCACTGCTTTTTCTGTAATAGCTCGTGCGTTGGCGGCATTTTGGCCAACTTCCGTGATCGTGGCCGACATCTCTTCAGCAGCTGATGCAACCATGGTGATGTTGCTCGTAGACTGTTCCATGGCTGCGGATACGGATTGAATATTGACATTCATTTCTTCAGCGGCGGCGGCAACTGATGCGGACTTTTGCGAGGTATCCGAAGACGATGCAGCCAGCTGGCGGGAAATTGAGGCCAATTCAACTGATTTTTCAGACATATCTCTGACCCCGTGCATGATTTGCCTGATCGCATCTCGTAACCGCAGGGACATTACGCCCATTGACCTGGTCATTTCTCCAATTTCATCACGCTTGTCGCTGGTCAGGGTTGAAGTAAAATCTCCTTCGGCCATGGCCGAGGCAAGTTTGCCGACCTGCTCGACAGGCCTCGTCACGCTACGGATTATGAGAATACCGCAAAGCAGGCCAGACAGGATCGACACAAGAATAATCGCAATGGACACAGACTTGCTCTTTTCGTACGTCGACCGGGCTGCGTCGTATTCATTTTTAGCCACAATCAATTGGATATCGACGAGTTCGCCGAACTTTCCGGAAATTGGGTCTATCGCAGGGTAAAGATCTGAAATCGTGAATCTTTCTAAAGCGTCCATGTCTTTCTTGATCAATATCTGAAGCAGCTCGGCTATTGCCTTGTCTGCTTGTTGAATAAGGGGGGTTGCTTCAGAAATCAGCTCTTTCTCTTCTTCAACTAATGATGTTTTAAGATATGCTGCCCATTTCTCCTTTATAACTTTTGATGCGAGAGATATGCTTTCAACTCCATCTTTCCAGTCAATATTTTTATTTCTAACTTTATGCGAAGCGTCAACAATATTTACTGCATACATATCTGCAATGATTTTTAAATCTTTGAGAGGAACAACCCTGTCATTATATACAGTTTCGAGCCCACTTCTAGCTGTGTTTGAAGTATAAAATCCGATAAAACCGGCAGCACATATGCACAAGAGAAGCAGCCCAATCAGTCCATACAGCTTTGTGCCAATTTTAAAACTCATGCGATATCAATCCTCAGGGTTTCGGGAATCATAGGTGCGCGACCAAAAAAACAAACGAAAATACGCCTGTATGACGGCATTTCAAGGCGCCAAGCACACCTAGCAAAAACTCAGCAGAATTCAAGGCCAAGGCGACGTTGGGCACGGCGGCAGCTAAGCATGGCGCCATGAGGGCGCCATTCCCAAACGAAGACAGGATCAAAACAGGAGGGAAAGACGGTCGCGGCCTTCGCCTGTCGATCCGCGAAAGGAACGCATGTGCTCAGGGTCCTGGCAGGCAGCCGGGACCCTGATTGCTTTTCATACATCTCAAGATATGGAGTGACGGTAAGACAAAGGAAGGTCTGACCCCATTGCCCGCTGCGCCTGATCAGCCAATCGGCATCCGGAAGGCTCCGTCAGACTTTTTTCCGCAGTGTGGACGGGGTCGAGCTTTCCTGAAGCGAGGAGTAATAGCTGGAAAGCTTTGCGTCATGGACCTTGAGCGCGGCCTGCATTTCCGCCAGCTCGATGCTGCCGTTGCCGCTGGTGTCGATTTCGCCGAACGCGGTGGCGGACACGGACGTTTCCTGCCGGGACAGCACACCGTCCGAGTTCGCATCCATACGCTTCATGTATTCCCTGGCCGCTTTTTCCGAGGCGGAACTATCGTCCTGCTTGGCCGAGTCCCCCAGGATGCCCGCCAGCAAGTCCTGGGACTTGGCCGCTCTTCGTTGGGAAACGAAGAAAGAATAGACATCCTTGCCATGCCCCGCCATGGCGGCATCAATTTCCTCCTGGGTGACCTTGCCGTCCCTGGACGCATCGAGACGCGCAAAGGCTTCGGCGGACAGGGTCACTTCGTCCTGGGTAACGACGTCATCCTTGTTCGCATCCGCGTCACGAAAGCATTTCCGTGCGCCGATTTTTGCGAACAGTTCGTTCTGACTCGCCTCGCCATTGCCGGACAGCTGTGACGTGGCCTCAAGATATTGCCTGGAACTGACACGCATGATTTGCCTCCTCCGAGCGTTCAAGCAACACACATGCCAGAACGCCAGCACGTGGCAACAACATGCCGGGAGACAGCCACGCTACGTCCGACCGCTTCGGTGAGCAAATGTCACTCTAATCAATCTTGTTCGAGAATCTGATATGCTTGCTGTACAACGGAAGCGTCATCATTGCGGCGCCCACGATCATCAGAAAGATGGAGGCCGGCACATCATTTTTCATCCCGGGACGACCCGGCATGAGCACCGAGAACTCAAGAGGTGCGGTGAAGGCGTAGATGATTGTGAAAAGTCCGCCCAGCACGGTGAATATTTTCAGCGAGTATTGAAACGTGACATGATTGCTGAATTTTCTTTCCACATAGATATAGATCGGAAAGTATATGAAAGGAATGAAAAAGAAACTCGACCCAAAGAATGACGCGATGCTGGACATGTTCCGAACCCTCCCGTGTCAAAATGGTCCATTGCGAAAGAAAGCGCTTCATCCTGAATAGTGCCGTTCTTCGAACGATATTACTCGCTGATGAGTAATGCAATCCTGTCGCACAAAGACTTATTCCTGAACTAGTATAGCCGAATCCAGGTCAGATTTTGTGGATGAAGGCATCGCGATTTGTCATCTCCCTGCGTCAGCAATGATATCTGTAAGGTCGGGGCCGCTACACGGAGGATTCACTATTCAGGTTCCGCCCCCCTCGCCTTATGAAATCGGCCGTCACCCCAGCGCCACATCCAGGATCATCATGATCGCGAAGCCACCCATGGTTGACATGGTCACATGATCTATATGTTCGGGTTTTCGTTGAGATTCAGGGATGAGTTCCTCGACGACGACAAAGATCATCGCCCCGGCGGCGAAACACAAGGCATACGGCAGCAGCTCCTGCATCCTGAGCACGAAGAGTGCGCCGAGCACGCCGGCGACGGGTTCGACCAAGCCGGAGTACTGGCCCATGACAAAGCTCTTCCAACGGCTGAGACCCTCGCGGCGCAGCGGCATGGATACGGCCGTGCCTTCAGGGAAGTTCTGGATGCCGATTCCCAGTGCCAGCGCCACCGCACCGCCGATGGTCGCCGAAGGCAAGCCCGCGGCAACCGCGCCGAAGGCGACACCCACGGCCAAACCTTCAGGGATGTTGTGCAGTGTGATCGCCAGAACGAGCAGAGTGCTGCGCTGCCAGGATGTCTTCACGCCTTCGGCGTCCGTGACGCACATGCCCGGATGAATGTGCGGCAGAAATATGTCGATGAGGCGCATGAATACGCCGCCACCGAGAAAGCCGATGACCGCCGTGAGCCAAGCCGTCTGGCCCAACTGCTCGGCTATCTCTATGCCGGGGGCAAGGAGCGACCAGAAACTGGCGGCAATCATGACTCCGGCCGCGAAACCCATCATGCAGTCAAGCAGTCTTTGATTGACCGTTCTGCCCAGGAATACCAAGGCAGCCCCTGCAGCGGTCACACCCCACGTAAAAAGGGTTGCCAGCAATGCCTGGATTACGGGATTCAGGTTCAAGAAGAATTCCTGCATTCTCGCGCCTCCCAAGAAATATTCGGATCAAATTGATAAGACGCAGGATTCAGTGCACGTGAGCACCGCATACGTCACCCAAGCACGAAAAACAGACTATGTAAAATCCCAACATACAAATCAACAGTTCTGAAGTCTCACGTTCGCAAGTCACTTCAGTATACGGTAACTGGATTGAACGAGACCGGAAGGAAATGTTCGGCTACACACCAGTTCCAGGTCAATGTCCTGCGCCAGATCCCCAAACAAAGGTTTTCCGCCGCCGATCAGAACCGGGACAGTCGTGATGACCATGTCATGGATCAGTCCGTCCCGGAGGAAAGACTGTATCACCTGTCCGCCGTCGACATAAACCCGGCGAATGTTTCGTCCCGCCAAATCCTCCAGCAACTTCCTGGGGTCAAGACCGGAAAACTGAAGTTTGCCCTTCAGTTCCTCGGGGACTCTGGATCCGGCGAGTTGTTTCGACAGTACGATGACGGGACGGTCATAGGGCCATTTGTCGAAGGTGGCGACCTTTTCATAGCTCCCTCGTCCCATGACGATGGCGTCCTTGTCGGCGATGAAATCCGTGTAGCCATGATCCTCTTCCGGATCATCCCTCTGCAACAGCCAACTTATGTCTCCGTCGTGCCGGGCGATGAAACCGTCCAAGCTGACGGCGATGAACACATGCGCAGTGATCATGGCGTATTCCTTTTTTGAACAATGAAGACGTGATACACGTTGAGGCAGTATGCGGGACGTTAGCCTCTGTGCATTGGCGAGACAAGGGTGAGTCTGACCCCATTGCCCTCCCCGTACTGACCCAACCGGGGCGGCCTCCGCACAGGCGCCGCCCCGTTCTCCATCTCGCCTGCCTTCTCCAGCCCCTCCGAGACGACCAGACGGCGTCGCGTTCGCCGTCTCTACGCCTGCGGCGGGCCTCCCGCTTCCGGGCGGGCCCTTCCTCCTGATGCTTTCCGCGTTTCCGTCCAACGGTAGCCCGATATCCGGGAAAATTATAGACCGCAGGCGCGAAAATGCATTAGGAGCATGAATAATTACACGGCCGCGGACGAGACGGCCGGCTTCGCGCCTGGAAGCAGGATCTGTTCACGATGCGCCCGGGGCGTCGGGCGCACCGCAAGGGGGGCGTATGAAAACCGTTCCGGAGAATCACGGCTTCAAGGAAATGGCGGCTTTTCCTCTTCTGGAGGCGCTGTTGGGGCGCCGCTCGCGGAGGTTCTTCATGGGCGCGGAAATTCCGGACGGGGTTTTCGCGTACGCGTCAAAGCGCTCTCCCCTGCCCCTTTCCGAACTGGAAAAGATGCTGGTCGTCTCGGCCTGCGGAGGCAACACCGCCTGGAACAATCTCATCTACCGCGCAAAGCGGTACGCGCCGCACATCTCCAATTACGCCGGGTCGGCCGGCGGGCGGACCTTCCCGTCCGCGGCCGGTTTCCACACGAGCCAGACGTTCTTCACCGACGACGATGGCGTCTACATGCTCGACATGCGCGATGCACCCTCGTTCGGGCCCATGCTTCAAGACGGGTCGCTGAACCTGGATGCCTTCGTGGATAACGTCCGCAAGCGGGTGCGCAGGATCAGCCAAGGGCGTCTGAAGGTCCCTTCCGAGGTGCCGTACACCGAGGCGCACAACACGTGGGTGTTCAACAAGCCGTCCACCCTCGTCGTATTCCCCGTCGGGGACCTGGCGCAGCACGTCCTGCTGAACATCTGCTACATGCTGCAGAACGGCCTCGTGCTCCACGACGACATCAACGGGCGTCCGATCCCGGGGATCGAGCGTTTCGGGGACATCGTCGACGTGAAGTCCACCTGGCCCATCACATTCATGGAGCAGTGGTCCCTCTCGGAAATCACGGTCGAACTCGCCACGAGCTGCTACGCGGGAACGCTGATGCTCCAGGCCATGGGCCTCGGCGGCTGGATGTTCAACGGCGTCGACGCCTTCTCCGTCCTTGGCGCCAGCGGAAACCCGGAGGTCCCCGGCCTGGGGTTCAGATACGACGCCGACGAGCGCTGGCCCTACCCCAACCCTACGGGGCTGGAGGGCGTCATGGAAGGCTACTGCCCGCCCCACTACCCCGACATGCGTTCGGCGGTGGAGGCCCTCTGCGAGAGAAAATTCGGTCCGGGCGGCCCCTACCACCCCGAAACGCCAGGCCCCTGGAAGGACAGCCGCCGGGTCCGCTCCGCCGCGCAGGCGCATGACGAGAGATTCCGGGAATGCGTGGCGCACCAGGCGCAGTACCTCTTCGACACCTTCGGCAAGTTCCCGGCCACCGTGCCGTCGATGTTCATGATCATGTACCTGCAGGCCCATCATCTCGATCCGGATTTTTACGACGCCTTCTACGAGCCGGGCTCCTATCTGAGGACGCACGCCACGCACATGGCCAACTGGCACCCTGATGCGAAGGAGTGAGGCTCCGGCCCGTCCGGGCGTCGGCTTTTCAGGCCGGCGCCCGCAAGCGCCCGCTTGACCGCGAAGCGCGCCCGGACGCATTTTCGGACATCCACGCATCCGTTGAACACGTGGTGAGGGTCAGATCCTGAACCAAGATTGTTATTCTTTTCCGAGAACCCGGTTTACGGTCGAATAATGAAGCCCTGCAGCAGCGGCTACATACGTTTGGACCTAGCCGATACTATGCGAGGTGGGCGGGCCATGGAGAGGAGGTGCTCCGGAATTCAAGATTCAGGATCTGACCCAACATCCGCAAGGAGGGTCCCCTCAGCAGCAGGGTTTGCCTTTCCCGAGGAGGGGCACGCCCATCGCATGCCCCCCGCTTGCGGGGAGACCGAATTCCATCCGCACAAGTTCCATGAACGCGGCCAAGGGCGGAGAAATCCACTTTTCCCTGTGATGAAGCATCAGAACCGCCGTTTCGAGCCGGGGCCCGGCCCAGGGCAGGACTTTCAATTCCCCGCGTTCGATTTCCCCCTTCACCGCAAAATCCGGAAGAATGGAGACGCCCCCTCCCTCGAGCACGCACCCGCGCAGGGCGGCGGCGCTGGAGAACTCCAGCCCGGGGGCCGTTTCGACGCCGGCCGCATCGAGCAGGGCTTCGAACATGGCCCGATAGGAGCAGTCGGCCTTGGACAGGACCAGGGTCTCGCCTGCAAGATCCCCGGCGTGGACACTGGCCTGGCGGGCCAGACGATGGCCCGGGCCGCAGACCAGTGCGAGTCCCTCCACGGACAGGGCCTCGACGGCGAGGTCCTTGCCTGACACAGATTCCGCCATCAGGAAGGCCAGGTCCGTCAGGCCGCCCCGCAGCTCCTTGTCCAGCCCCTCCGACGCGCAGGCGGTGAAGCTCAGCGCCACAAAGGGGAAGCGCTGGCGGACGGAGCGGATGACTGCGCCCAGCCGGTAGGCGCAGAGGGACTCCGGCACCCGTATGGAGACGGACCCGCGCGACTCCCCCGCCCCGCAGACCCAGGCGCGCGTTTCGTCCTCCAGATCCACCATGCGTCGGGCGTAGTCCAGCAGACGCCGCCCCGGCTCCGTCAGCACGCTCCTGCGCCCAAGCCGCTCGAACAGACGCACGCCCAGATCGTTCTCCAGGGCGGCGATGCGCGCGGATACCGTGGACTGGGCGGTATGCAGCTCGTCGCTGGCGCGGTGGAAGCTCTGCAGACGGGCCACGACCACGAATGTCTTCAGATCCCGAAGTTCCACGCACATCCTCCCCGTTTCGAAAATGCGATTGGTGCAATCGGAAAAAATCGCTGGATTTGATCGAAAGCGTCATTAAAACGGTTTTTCAGATCAATGCCAAAAACCCTTCAGGAACACAATCAGGAGATACATCATGCATCCAGCACAGGTTGAAGAACGGGCCTACGAAATTTTCCAGAGCGGCATGCACTGCGCCGAGGCGGCCCTTGCCGCGATCCTGGCAAGCGAGGGACAAGGACGGGAGAATCTGGTCGGCGCCGCGAGCGCCTTCGGCGCGGGAGTTGGCAGGAGCAGGGAGGAGCTTTGCGGCGCCCTTTCCGGCAGCCTCATCGCTCTTGGGCTCCTGCGCGGTCGCAGCACGCCGGGGGAATCATGGGATGGCGTGGCGGCCATGGCCAAGGATTTCAGGGAACGCTTTCAGGACATGCACGGCTGCACTGTCTGCGGCGAACTCCTGGAAAAATTCGGCCCCCAGGAGAACATGGAAAAGTGCAAACGCATGACGGCCAGAGCCGCAGGCATGATGCGCGAAATCCTTGATCGCGAAGCGGATGCCGCGCCGCTGTCCTGCGGCTGCTGCGCTTGTTCCACGAAATCTGCAGAAACCCGAGCCTGAAAGCTAACGCCTGGATGATGCGAGGCCCTGCCCCGCATCATCCCAAGAGCGAGCGTCGTATCGAGGCATAAAAGCCAACCATACTAAAACAACAAGGGATCCCAGTCATTCGACTGAAATCCCTTGTTCTCTAATGGCGGTGTCGATGGGGCTCTGGAGTAGCCCCCAATTCGACCGGACACACTCAAATCAGGTGGCGCTCAAATTTATAGAGCATGTCAGTGCATCCTTTGCCAGTCGTACTAGGCTCTCCGCGAGGGCTTCGAAATCAGTGCGGGCTATCAGCCCCAAACGGATACCAAGGAGATTCCCTTCTGCCAACGCGGCGAAAACCACCCCGGTTCTGCGGATGGCGGAAAACGACGCCGGGAATAGCCCCATGCCTTCACCAGCAGCGATGCGGGCCAGCAGCACGTCATGCTCGGTCGGCTCCTCCTTGAGCATCGGCGCGAAACCGGCGTGGGCGAAGACCCGTTTCGTGTGATCGAAAAACGCGGGGTGCCCTTCGCGCCGGAACCAGAAGAGAGGCTTCCCGCTCAGATCGCGCAAGCGATGGCGGCCTTGCGCGGCCTCGGGCCAGCCCTCGGGCAGGACGGCGAGCAGCGGCTCCGCATAGGACAACGGCACGACATGCAGCCCAGGCGTGTCGAGAGGCAGCGCCACGAAGGCCGCATCGACTCTGCCCCTGCGCACTTCGCGAACCAGGCGGGGCGATGTCGCGCGCTCCAGACGCAGCCCCGGCCCATGGGCGGCGAAAAGCCGCGACTCCAGGGCCGCGAAGACCCCCTGCTCGAAAGCCGTGGTCAGGCCGATGACAGGAGCACGCGCTCCGGCGACGCGCAAGGCGTGCAGCCGCTCACGGGTGGCCGTCTCCAGTTCCAGTACGGGACGGACGATTTCGAGTACCCTTTCCCCTTCCGTCGTCAGGGTCAGGCCCCTGGAATGGCGGACAAACAACGCCACACCCAAGAACTCCTCCAGCCGCTTCATGTGGCGGCTCAGGGGCGGCTGGGCCATGAACAGGCGCTCCGCCGCCCGGCGCAGGTTCAATTCTTCGGCCACCACCGCGAAATAGCGCAGCTGCCGCACGTCCAGGGATTCGAGCATCCGTTCCGTCATACCGAAAAGGTATCGCAAAAAAAGTACGATGCAAAGCCTCTCCGGGCTCCTACTTCAATCGAAAGAGGACAAACACCCAACACGGAGAGGAAACTATGACACGCTACGAGACGGGACTCGCCATGCTCGCAAAGGTCGATGGCAGCGTCGGGGAAAAGGTGATCGAGAGCCTGAAGGACATCGCGCCGGACTTCGGGCGCTTCCTCGTCGAATGCTTCGGGGACATCTACTCCAGGCCGGGCCTGGACCTCAAAAGCCGGGAAATCGCCGTGGTCGCGGCCCTGACCGCCCTGGGGACGGCCGGACCGCAGCTCCGGGTCCACCTGCACGCCGCCCTCAATGTCGGCTGCACGCGGGAGGAGATTGTCGAGGTCATCATGCAGATGTCGGCCTACGCCGGTTTCCCCGCAGCCCTGAACGGGCTCTTCGCGGCCAAGGAGGTGTTCGCCCAGCAGCGGGCCGACGGCAGGGGATAAATAACATGGAGCCTGGGGGCACCCATCAAAAGGATCGAGGTCAAGAGAAAGTGATCCTTCGGGCCAGAAAATCATGTTTTCTCGCCTCGGGCAAAAACCCTAGATAACACATCGAATTTCTTTGCCTCTGCCTTTCTCGAAATATCAGCGTTGCGAT
>JANJWV010000225.1 GCA_024709365.1 Desulfomicrobium sp.
GGACCCGTACCTGGGCCTGGCGACCATCGCCGTGCAGCGCGGCGACCTGGACCAGGCCATGGCCATGTACCGCAAGGCTGACGGCATCTCGTCCTCGGACAAGTCCCTGGCCGGCATGGGCCTCATCTGCGCCCAGCAGGGCCGGCACGAGGAGGCCTTCGACCTGTACGGCCGTGCCCTGACGGCCAATCCCGAAAATCTCATCGCGCTGTTCGGACTCGTTCAGGCAGCGCACATGCTGGGCCGCACGGGCGAGGCCATCGCTCCCCTGGAGCACTATCTCGAACTCAACCCCGGCAAGAGCGAGGTCCGCTACGCCCTGGGCGGCTGCCTGACGACCTGCGGCCGTCCGGCCGATGCCAAGGCGCAGCTGGAGCGCCTGCTGGAGATGGACCCGGCCTACGGCCCGGCGGCCGAACTTCTGGCCCAGCTCTAGAGCGATTCCGGTTCCCCTCCGACGCGGTCGGGCCCCCCTGTTTCCGGGGCCCGACCGCGTTGTTGCATATTGCGGTCAAAGCTGGCAGTGCACGGCGAACATTCTTTTCGTGAGGGGGAATACCATGAACATGCTGCCCATACGCCGGGCCATCCTGAGCGTCACAGATAAATCCGGACTCGATGACTTTGCGCGATTTCTGCAGGAACAGGGCGTCGAGCTCGTTTCCACGGGCGGCACGCGCAAGAAGCTCGTCCAGGCCGGCCTCAAGGTCCGTTCCGTCAGCGACGTGACGGGCTTCCCGGAAATCCTGGGCGGGCGCGTCAAGACCCTGCACCCGCACGTCCACGCCGGCATCCTGGCCGACAAGGACGACCCGGCCCACATGCGCACCCTCAAGGATCTGCGCCTGGCGCCCTTCGACCTCATCTGCGTCAATCTCTACAATTTCGCCGAAGCCGTGCGCCAGACCCTGGAAGACAAGCAGGCCGTGGAGCAGATCGACATCGGCGGCCCGACCATGCTGCGCGCCTCGGCCAAGAACTTCCATTCCGTGGCCGTCATCCCCGACCCGGCCCATTACGCCGAGTGCATGCAGGAGATGAAGGCGAACGGCGGAAGCCTTTCTCTCGAATTCCGCAAGCGCATGGCCGTGGCCACCTTCGCGCTGACGTCGGAATACGACCGCATGATCACCGAGTACCTGAGCCGCCCCTAGGGGCGGCCCCGCCGGCCCGAACCGGCGACGGAGACACGCCATAGCATCCAAACCCCTCGGCAACCTCACGGGCCTCAAGCCCAGCCAGACCGCGGCCATCTCGCGCCTCTACAACCGCCGCTTCCCCGACCAGGGAGGCTTCACCCCGGACCAGGCCCGCGAGCTGGCCATCCTGAGCCGCGGCATCGGCCGCCAGCTGGGCGTGCTCATCAACCGCAAGGGCGTGCCCGTCATGGTCATCGTCGGCGAGCAGGACGGCATCCTCATCCCCGAGCTGTCCCGCCACCGCCAGGCCGAGTCGCGCCTGTCGGGCCTGCGCCTGCTGCACACCCATCTCGACTCCTCGCTCCTGACCCAGGAAGACCTCATGGACATGGCCTTCCTGCGCCTGGACGCGGTCTGCGTGCTGACCGTGAGCTCCGACGGCGCGCCGCGCACCTGCCAGTTCGCGCACCTGCTGCCGCCCAACGCCGACGAGCTGCCCTACCAGGTGCACCCGGCCGTGATCTGGGACGAGGTGGACTTCGATTTCGGGGCCAGCGCCAAGGCCCTGGAGGACGAACTGGCCCGCACGGGACAGACCGTGGCTTCCTCGGCGCTCGAGGGCGCGGCCATCCTGGTCAGCGTCAGCTCGCAGCCCAAGGGCGTGCAGGAGCGGTCCCTGGCCGAACTGGCCGAACTGGCGGCCACGGCCGGACTGGAGGTGGTCGGCACCGTGGTGCAGCGCGTCAGCCAGGTCAACCCGAAGCTCATCCTTGGCCGGGGCAAGCTCGCCGAACTGGAAGTCCTGGCCCTGCAGAAGAATGCGGCCACCCTGGTCTTCGACCAGGAGCTGACCCCGACCCAGCAGCGCAACGTCAGCCAGATCACCGAGCGCAAGGTCCTGGACCGCACCCAGCTCATCCTCGACATCTTCGCCCAGCACGCCCAGACCCGCGAAGGCAAGCTGCAGGTGGAGATGGCGCAGCTCAAGTACATGATGCCGCGCCTGGTGGGCCAGAACCGCGCCCTGAGCCGCCTGACGGGCGGCATCGGCGGCCGCGGGCCGGGCGAGACGCGGCTGGAGATGGACCGCCGCAAGATCCGTGCGCGCATCGCCCAGATCAAGACCGAGCTCGGCAGCGTGCGCAAGCACCGCAAGGCCACGCGCAGCCGCCGCGACAAGGCCGGTCTGCCCGTGGTCTCCCTGGTGGGCTACACCAACGCGGGCAAGTCCACGCTCCTCAACACCCTGACCCAGAGCGACGTCCTGGCCGAGAACAAGCTCTTCGCCACCCTGGACCCCACCAGTCGCCGCCTGCGCTTCCCCGAGGATCGCGAGATCATCCTGACCGACACCGTGGGCTTCATCCGCCATCTGCCGGCCGACCTGCGCGAGGCCTTCATGGCCACCCTGGAGGAGCTGGAGGGCGCCGACGTGCTCGTGCACGTGGCCGACGCCTCGCACCCCGAGATGGAAGCCCAGCTCGAAGCCGTCGAGTCCATCCTTCGCGACCTGTCCATCGACACCATTCCCCGCGTTCTGGCCCTGAACAAGGTCGACCGCATCTCCGAGGAGACCCGCGAGGCCCTGGCCTTCGTCCACCCCGACGCGGTCTTCATCTCCGCCATCAATCGCCCCTCGCTCGCCCCCCTTGTCGAAAGCGTAAAAGCGCTGCTCTAGTCATTGCCCTGAAAACGAAAAAAGCGCGGAAACCTCGAGGCTTCCGCGCTTTGGCGTCGATCCGAAAAAACCGGTTATTCCTTCTTCTTCCACGGGTTCTCCGTGCCGGCCATGAGGCGCTGGATGTTCTCCGAGTGCTTCCAGAAGATGAGGGCCATGAGGGCCAGGGCCATGGGGATGGCGCCGAAGAGGCCCTGGAAGAGCAGGATCACGGGCATGAGCGCCACCATGACCAGGGAGGCCAGGGACACGAAATTGTAGAAGTACAGGGCCGCCAGGAAGGCCAGGCCGCAGATGATCACCGCCCAGGGCGAGATGGCCAGGAAGGCGCCGACCCACGTGGCCACGCCCTTGCCGCCCTTGCCGTGCAGGAAGACCGAGAACATGTGGCCGCAGACCGCAGCCGTGGCGACCAGGGTCAGGAAGAAGTACGAATCCGAGAAGCTCGTGGCCAGCAGCACGGGGATGAACCCCTTGAGCACGTCCAGGGCCAGGGTCATGGCCCCGTATTTCGTGCCGCACAGGCGTCCTACATTGGTGGCGCCGATGTTGCCGCTGCCCTCTTCGCGAGGGTCGATGCCGCAGCAGGTGCGGGAAATCAGAAGGCCGAAGGGCATGGCTCCCAGAAGGTAGCTGATCGCGAGCCAGAATATTGTCACCATGTTCTCACTCCTTGGTCTTTGGATTTGGCGGATGTCATGTGCCGCATTTCACTACGGCAAAACGGGTGGCCGGACAAGTTCATTCCTCTTCCCAGGCCTCGACGGTCCTGATCTCGTTGTTCAGGGGGTCGACCTTGCCGATGCGGATGGAAAAGCGCTGCCCAAGCCGGATCTTGTCGCCGAAGATCTTGCGCGGGGCTTTGAGGAAGAGCTGCAGCTCCGGCAGGGCGATGGTCACCAGCACGGACCCCGGGTCCACGATGACGCCGGACCAGCGCATCTTCTTGAAATTCTGCCGGAAATACTCGTATTTCCAGTATCTCGGGCGCATGCGCTGGACCTGGCCGACCAGTTCCGCGCGGCTGGAGAGGACCGGCAGCAGGCTCTCCAGTTCGGACTGGCTCAGGAGGCGCCCCTGGCCCGTGAGCCGGGCCGCGATCTGGGCCATGTTGATGAAGTCCGAGTAGCGGCGCAGGGGCGAGGTCACGGGCGCGTAGGCTTTGGCCCCGATGGTGGCGTGGCGCCTCGGTTCGCACTCCAGGATGGAGGGCCCCATGTTGTTGATGATGCGGTAGATGTCCGTGGGCTCGCTCCACACGCCGGCGCTCTCGGCGGGCAGGGTGATGTTCTGGGTGCGGTAGAGCAGGGCGGTGCCCGTCTCCAGGCCCCAGGCGCCCATGGCCTTGTTGGCCAGGATCATGAATTCCGAGACGATGGTCTGCGCCTCGGGCGTTGACGGGCTCTGCGCGATGCCGACCTGCGGGTTGGCCGGGTCGCCTTCGAGCACGACCCGCGGGTCGGGCTGGTCCATGATCACGGCGTGCTCGCAGATGCGCGCCTGGCGCAGCAGGTGGGCCAGGTCCCGGGCGTCGCGGAGCATGCCGGACGCGCCCTCGGCGATGTCCGTTTCCACGCCGGAGTAGGTCAGGTTGGCCGCGACCCGCACCCAGGCGATTTCGGGCGCGAAGCCCCGCAGGTCGCCTTCGGGGCTGAGGTCGAAGGTGATGACCAGGGCCGGCAGGTCCTGCCCGGCGTTCAGGCTGAAGAAGCGGGTCCCCAGTTCCTCGGGCAGCATGTGGCTCGTGCCCTCGGGCAGGTAGAGGGAACTGAAGCGGTGCTGCACGGCGCGGTCCAGGGGGCTGCCGAACTCCCATTCCAGGCAGGGGCAGGCCAGGGCCAGGCGCAGGCGGAAGCCGTCTTCGCCGCGCGTGAGTTCGAAGCCGTCGTCGATGTCCTGGGTCGTGGCCGAGTCGATGGTCACGATCTCGGCCATGGGCTCCTGCCGCCCCTGCAGGACGCGCTGCTTCTGGGCCTCCACGGCCCCGGCGAAGGGCGTGGCCCAATCGGGCTCCCAGTCGTACTGCGCGCGGCAGAGGTGGAAATTGAAGTGGGCCGGCACGATGCCCCAGGCCTGGGCCAGGAACAGGGCCAGATGGGGCTCCTCGGGCAGACCCTGGGTCATGGTCTTCCACAGGGCGTCCGAGTCCCGGTCGTCGGGGTTGCACAGGCGGGTCATGAGCAGGTCGCGGATGC
Organism: Desulfomicrobium sp.; assembly: GCA_024709365.1. Taxonomy (GTDB): domain Bacteria; phylum Desulfobacterota; class Desulfovibrionia; order Desulfovibrionales; family Desulfomicrobiaceae; genus Desulfomicrobium. Next base: position 5,013 of record JANJWV010000225.1, read on the forward strand.
GCGCGGTCTGCTCCTCGTCGGGCTCGGGCAGGGCGCTGCGGCGCTTGCAGAAGGCGTCCCACAGCCCCTTGAGGAAAACCTGGCCGAAGCCCACCAGCCGTTCGCGCTCCTGGGCCCTGCGCAGTTCCTCCTGCCGGCGCTCCACGGTCTCCTGCGGGTAGATCTCGAAGGCCGGGGGCGAGAACTTGAAATGGGTCTTGGTCTGAAGGAGCTTGCGTCCCAGGGCTGCCATCTGGTCGGGGTTCGGGTCTTCGAAGACGAGGCTCGCGAACCAGCCGATCTCCGCCTCGTCGACCTCGCCCTGGGCCAGGTCCCAGATTTCCAGTGCGTCCACGGCCTCGGCCAGGCGCTCCCGGCGGCCGTTGTGCGTGCGCAGCAGGTCCAGCATGTCCTGGCGGCTGGACCCGGCCGCGCATTGCGGCCCGGTCCACGGCAGGGCGCGCGAGACCGGGAGCTTGAGCTCCCGCTGTCCGGCCGTGAAGACCCGCAGGCGCGGGCCCTGCACATCGAGGACCCAGGCCGTGACGGGCTGGTTGTCCTGCAGGAACTCCATGATGCAGCCCGGCTGCAGGGTGGGGGAGGTGGACATGTGAGACCTTATGCGCGTCGCGCGCGGGCCGGCCGGAGCCGGCCCGTGAAGGCGGCCCTGGGGCCGGGTTTAGTGTTTGAAGGAGCGCTGGCCCGTGAAGACCATGGCCACCTGCGGGGAGGCCTCGTTCACGGCCTGGATGATCTCCCAGTCGCGGATGGACCCGCCGGGCTGGGCGATGGCCGTCACGCCCTGGGCGATGGCCAGGTCCACGCCGTCGCGGAAGGGGAAGAAGCCGTCCGAGACGAGGACCGTGCCTGGCAGACCGCCCTTGTCCGCCTCGGTCTTGGCCAGGATGTCCTGCAGCGAGGCGGCCAGAGCTTCGTCGTCCCTGGCCTTCATCTTGAGCTCGTACAGGGACAGGTTGTGGCGCACGAAGGCCAGCCGGTCGGCGTACTTGGTGTAGGCCTTCTGGATGGTCAGCTCCACGCAGCCCACGCGGTCCTGTTCGCCCGTGCCGATGGACACCGTGGCCCCGTCGCGGGCGAAGATGATGGAGTTGGAGGTCACGCCGGCTTCCACGGCCCAGGCGAAGAGCAGGTCGTCGGCCTCAGCCGGCGTGGGCTTGCGGGCGATGAAGGTGGTGCCGTCCTTGACCGTTTCGGCCGGCAGGAAATCGTCCTCGGCCAGGATGCGGTTGCGGAACGAGGCCTGCACGATGAGGCCGCCGTCGACCAAAGACTTGATGTCCAGGAAGGGCGTGCCCACGATCTTCTCCAGTTCGGCCAGGGCCGGGATGCGGATGATGCGCAGGTTCTTCTTGGTCGTCAGCACCTCCAGGGCGTCGGCGTCGAAGGCCGGGGCCGCGATGACCTCGAAGTAGCTCGAATTGATGAACTCGGCGCAGGCCTTGTCCAGGGTGCGGTTGACGACGATGGTCCCGCCGAAGGCCGCGATGCGGTCCGAGGAGAAGGCGCGGCTCAGGGCCGTGAGCAGGCCCTCGGACGCCCAGGCGGCGCCGCAGGGGTTGTTGTGCTTGAGAATGTTGGCCGCGGGCTTGGCCGTGAGGTACTGTAGCATGTTGATGCCGTTGTCCACGTCCGTCAGGTTGATCTTGCCCGGGTGCTTGCCCGACTGGATCAGATTCTCCTCGGTCAGGGCCGAGACGAGCTTGTGCTGGCCCTGCTGGAAGGCTACGCCGTCCATGGCGAAGGAGCTCTCGGCCACCTCGTAGAGGGCCGCGGGCTGGTCCGGGTTCTCGCCGTAGCGCAGGCCCTTCTGTTCGCCGCCGATGCTCCAGGTCTTCTTGGCGTAGCGGATGGTCTGGTCGCCGATGGTCAGGGTCAGGTCGGCGGGAAAGGAGTCCCTGTTCAGGGTATGATACATCTTCTTGAGATCGCTCATCAAAGTTCTCCGGAAAAATGGATTGTCGCATCGCCCCGGCCTGTCATGCCGCGCGAATCCACGTGCCCCTAGCACAGGCCCGCCTGGACGGCAAATCCTGTGCCAGGGCGCCGTTCGAGAGGGGATCAGCCCTGCGGCATCGCCTGCGGCTGCGCGTCGGCGCGCCAGACGCGCCAGCGCACCTCCACGCCCGTCGGCGCGTAGACCACGACGGGCAGGCGGCTGTTGTAGCGGATCAGGAACGGTTCCCCGGCCAGGGTGATGAACCGCTCGACCTTGGGCGCGGACGGGTCCACGGCCATGAGGGTCCCGGCCATGGGTCCCAGCCTGTGCAGGACGTAGCGCGTGTATCCCCAGCCGGGAATCGTCTCCGCCGCGATCTCGCCGCCGAAGAAATACCTGTTGGCCGCGTCCGTCAGGACCGCCTTGCCGAGGATCAGTTCGACCTTGAGCAGGGCTTCCTCGGGTTCGGCCGGAAGCCGCAGCACATGACGCGTCATGCCCTCGTCGGCCGGAGGGAAGGCCTGCATGTCGTCCTGGGCCGAAAGAATGGAGGCGCCCAGGAGAATGGCCATCAGGGTCAGGAGAAATGTTCTGCGCATGGGGTGTCCGGGCCGGAGCCGTTCAGATGAAGGTGACTTCGCGCGTATGCGCCGTGACGATATAGCAGCGTTCGGTGTTGGCGGCGGTGTCGGCCGGCACGATGAAAAATCCCGGCCTGCCGGGCTGGTAGCCCGTGGTGGTGCCGACCAGGACCTCGCCGTCGCTGAAGACCACCTTGAGCTTGCGCCCCGGCGCGGGCTTCGACGAGTCGAATTCGTTGGACTGGACGTGCTTGGGGTTTCCGGAAAAGTCGCGGACGAAAAAGAGGGCCTTCAGCTCCTTGAGGCTGACCTCCACCAGGCGCGTTCCGCCATTCTCCGCGACGCTGACGTGAAAAAGGTCCTTCGTGGGAAAAAAGTCCACCGTCGTGCCTTTGACCATGCGGCCGTCTGCATACCGCGCCACGATTTTGTTCATTGGGACTCCTGCGGTCCGGCACGCCCGTTTCGTCATGGACGCGGACGGGTAAGGCGTCGTGCGGGGCGCTGCCGGGATGCTCGAGGTTGAGGTGACAGCCTGTCCTAGAGATTCATCATTGGCCGAAGATATTGCATGTGTACGCGCACGGCAATGTTTTTGCCGATTGCTTCCCTTCGACGCCGGTTGCGAAATCGAATCCGACATAAATTGACTTCACGGCCGGCGCCCCGTAAAGAAGGGAGCCATTTGCCATTGCGCTGAAGGCCAATACATCAAGACGAGGAGATCGGATTCATGGCGAATATCGTAGTCATGGGCGCCCAGTGGGGCGACGAAGGGAAGGGCAAGATCGTTGATCTGCTGACCACGGACGTGGCCGCCATCGTGCGTTTTCAGGGCGGCAACAACGCCGGGCACACCCTGGTGGTGAACGGGAAGCAGACCATCCTGCACCTCATCCCCTCCGGCATCCTGCATCCCGGAAAGAAGTGCCTCATCGGCAACGGCGTGGTGCTGGACCCCTTCGTGTTCTGCCTGGAGATGGACAAGCTCGCCGCCTCCGGCATCGACGTCAGCCCCGCGCGGCTCATGATCAGCAAGAAGACCCAGCTCATCATGCAGTACCACCGCGCCATCGACGGCGCGCGCGAAAATTTCAAGAGCGGTTCCGACAAGATCGGCACCACCGGCCGCGGCATCGGCCCCTGCTACGAGGACAAGGTCGCCCGCATCGGCATCCGCGCCGCCGACCTGGCCGACGAGGCCCTGCTGCGCCGCAAGATCGAGAAGGCCCTGGTGGAGAAGAACGCCCTCCTGGCGGGCCTTTACGGCCAGGAGCCCCTCTCGGCCGAACAGATCTTCAACGATCTGCTGCCCGTGGCCCGGCGCCTCGTGCCCTATTTGGGCGACGTGTCCTCGGCCATCCAGGAGCTCTCGGCCCTGGGCATCCTCTTCGAGGGCGCCCAGGGCACGCACCTGGACATCGACCACGGCACCTACCCCTTCGTGACCTCGTCCAATACCGTGTCCGGCAACGCCTCGGCAGGTTCTGGCTGTTCGCCGCGCATGCTCGACCGCATCGTGGCCATCGTCAAGGCCTACACCACCCGCGTCGGCGCGGGACCCTTCCCCACGGAGCTGCCCGACGGTCCCGGCGCGTACATGCAGGAGAAGGGCGCGGAGTTCGGTGCCACCACCGGCCGCAAGCGCCGCTGCGGCTGGCTGGACCTCGTGGTCCTGCGCGAGTCCCAGCGCCTCAACGGCCCCACGGAGATCGCCCTGACCAAGCTCGACGTCCTGGGCGGCCTGGACGAGCTCAAGCTCTGCACCGCCTACCGCTACAAGGGACAGGACGTGGCCTACCCGCCCCAGGAGGAGAACGGCATGGCCTACGTGGAGCCGATCTACGAGAGCATGCCGGGCTGGAGCGAGGACATCTCCGGCTGCCGCGCCTACGCCGACCTGCCGCAGGCCACGCGCGACTACATCGGGCGAATCGAGGAGATCCTCGGCATCCCCGTGTCCATCGTTTCCGTGGGCCCGGACCGCGACCAAACCATTCTCAGATAAACCGGGGGAGGTCCGCCTCCCCCTTTTTTTCCCATGTCCGCACCCTGGCAGCACGCCCTCACCACCCAGCCCCGCATCGCGGGCTTCCTGGACCGGCTGGCCGGCAACCCGCCCCGTTCCCTGCTCCTCGAAGGCGGGACAGTCGAGGAACGCCTGGCCCTGGCCCGCTTCTGGGCCGCGCGCCTCATGTGCCGCGAAACCTCCCCTCCGTGCGGGCAGTGCCGCATCTGCCAGCAGGTCGCCGAGGACGCCAGCCGCGACCTTTTCCTGCTGAACGGCGCCGAGGGCGCCATCAACATCGACACCGTGCGCGAAGTGCGCGCCGTGCTCGGCGACCCGCCGGCCGGGCGCGGCCCGCGCGTCATCATCCTGGCCGAGGCCCAGGCCCTGGGCGACGGCGCGGCCAACGCGCTGCTCAAGTCCCTCGAAGAGCCCATGCCCGGCAACGTCTTCGTTCTCCTGGCCCCCAGCCGCGAGATCCTGCTGCCGACCCTCGTCTCCCGCAGCTTCGTGCTGACCCTGGGCTGGCCGCGCGGCGACCGTGAAAATTCGGAACTGCGCGAGTGGCTGCAGGCCCTGGCCGAGTTCATCCAGTCCGGCCGCGGCCCCTGGCTCGAATGGACGGGCCGCAAGGGCAACGTGGACGCGCGCCTTGCCGACGGCGTCCTGCGCGAGGTGCAGCGCTGCCTGGTCCAGGCCGGCTACGGCAACCCCGAAACCGCCCTGGCCCGGCTGCTGGCCTCCCGCCTGGACGTGGTCGCCGTGCGCCAGGTCGGCGTCGTCGTCGAAAACGCCCTGGAAAGCCTGGAAGTCGGCGCCAACCCTGCCGTCGTGCTGGAATGGGCCGCCATCCGCATGTGGAACCTTCTGCACTAGAGAGCTATGCGCGAAATCATCCTCATCCAGATCTCCGGCACGGACCGGGACGGCCTCCTGGCCGGCATCATGGGACAGCTGGCCGCCTCGGGCGTGACCATCCTCGACATCAGCCAGTCCGTCATCCACGACGACCTCTCCCTGGGCGTGCTCATCGAGGTGCCCCGCGAGAGCGAGTCCTCGCCGATCCTCAAGGACCTCCTGTTCTGGGCCCACAACCAGGGCCTCAACCTCAAGTTCACGCCCGTCACCGAGGACGACTACGAACGCTGGGTCGGCATGCAGGGCCGCAAGCGCCACATCGTGACCGTGCTCGGCCGGACCATAACCGCCGCCAACCTCGCGGCCATGGCCGAGGTCATCACCGGCAACGGCCTGAGCATCGACTGCATCACGCGCCTCTCTGGCCGCCGGTCCCTGGCCGTGCCCCCGGCCATGCCGCGCTCCTGCCTCGAATTTTCCGTGCGCGGCACGCCGTCGGACATCTCTGCCATGCGCGCCGCCTTCCTGGACCTGTCCCGCGAGCAGGGCATCGACATCGGCTTCCAGGAAGACAACGCCTTCCGCCGCATCCGCCGCCTGGTCTGCTTCGACATGGACTCGACCCTCATCCAGGCCGAAGTCATCGACGAGCTGGCCAAGCGTGCAGGCGCGGGCGAACAGGTCGCGGCCATCACCGAAGCCGCCATGCGCGGCGAACTGGACTTCTCCCAGAGCCTGCGCAAGCGCGTGAGCCTTCTCGAAGGCCTGCCCGAATCCGTGCTGCAGGACGTCGCCGCCACCCTGCCCATGACCGAGGGGGCCGAGCGCCTCATCCGCACCCTGAAGAGCCTCGGCTACACCATCGCCATCCTCTCGGGCGGGTTCACCTACTTCGGCCGCCGCCTGCAGGAGCGCCTGGGCATCGACTACGTCCACGCCAACGAGCTCGAAATTCGCGACGGCAAATTGACCGGCGGCCTGGTCGGCGACATCGTCGACGGCCCCGGCAAGGCGCGCCTCCTGAAGGAAATCGCGGCCAAGGAACACATCTCCCTGTCCCAGGTCATCGCCGTGGGCGACGGCGCCAACGACCTGCCCATGCTCGACGTGGCGGGCCTGGGCATCGCCTTCCATGCCAAGCCCGTGGTCCGGCAGGGCGCCGGGCAGGCCATCTCCAACGTCGGCCTCGACGGCGTCCTCTACTTCCTGGGCCTGCGCGACCGCGAAACCATGGACCAGCTGGCCGGCAGGGAGGCCTGATGTTCGGCAAGCTCTTCCTCCTCTTCGCCGTCATACCCGTGGCCGAGATCTACGTCCTCGTCTCCGTGGGCGGCGTCATCGGCGTCCTGCCCACCATTGCCCTGGTCCTGCTGACGGCCCTGGCCGGCGCGCACCTGGCGCGCATGCAGGGCCTGGCCGTGATGATGCGCATCCGCGAAAATCTCGCCCAGGGCTTCATGCCCGCCGAGGAACTCCTCGACGGCCTGCTCATCTTCCTGGCCGGCATGACGCTCCTGACCCCGGGCTTCCTGACCGACATCATGGGCCTCCTGATCCTGCTGCCCGCCACCCGCAACATCTTCAAACGCTGGCTGCGCAAGAAGTTCGACGAATGGCGCCAAAACCCCAACGTGCACATAACATTTTACAGATAGTAATAAGGCATGCCTCCGGCGGGCAGGGGGCGCACCCCCTGCACCCCATGCAGGGTTACGGTCCGTGTCTGTCCGTGCCCGTCCGTGTCAGTCCATACCGTCCATTTCGTCCATACAGTCCACCAAGCCCAGTCCGGGAGCCCGCCCCATGATCTACCGCAACCTCAAGTCCTGCCTCGATGATCTCGAGCGATCCAAGCGGCTCGTCCGCATCGACACCCCCGTCGACCCCTATCTCGAAGTCGGCGCCATCCAGCGCCGCGTCTTCAAGGCCGGCGGGCCGGCGCTCCTGTTCACGAACGTCAAGGGGACGTCCTTCCCCATGGCCGCCAACATCTTCGGCACCCTGGAGCGGACCCGCTTCATCTTCCGCTCCACCCTGCGCCGCGTCGAGGCCATGCTTTCGGCCAAGGCCGACCCCGCGGGCGTCATGAAGAAGCCGTGGCTGTGGCCAGGCCTGGCCCTGGGCGGCTGGCACACCATGCCCAAAAGCGTGAAGACGGGGCCGGTCATGGCCCGCACCACGTCCGTCTCGAAGCTGCCGCAGCTCGTGTCCTGGCCCATGGACGGCGGGGCCTACGTGACGCTCCCCCTGGTCTACACCGAGAGCCCGTCCAAGCCCGGCTTCATGGGCTCGAACATCGGCATGTACCGCATCCAGCTCTCGGGCAACGACTTCGAGCAGGACAGGGAAGTGGGGTTGCACTACCAGATCCACCGCGGCATCGGGTACCACCACGCCGAAGCCATCGCCCGCGGGCAGAAGCTGCCCGTGAACGTCTTCGTCGGCGGGCCTCCGGCCATGACTCTGGCCGCCATCATGCCCCTGCCCGAAGGCATCGCCGAGATCCTCTTCGCCGGCGCCCTCGGCGGGCACCGCATCCCCATGGTCACAGGCCGCGGCCGCCTGCCCGTCCTGGCCGAGGCGGACTTCTGCATCCGCGGCCACATCGACCCCACGGCCCAGAAGCCCGAAGGCCCCTTCGGCGACCACCTGGGCTACTACAGCCTGGTCCACGACTTTCCCGTCATGCGCGTCGAAGAGGTCCTGCACCGCGAGGACGCCATCTGGCCCTTCACCACCGTGGGCCGGCCGCCCCAGGAGGACACCATGTTCGGGGCCTTCATCCACGAGCTGACGGCCGAACTGGTCCCCCAGGTCTTCGGCGGCGTGCACGAGGTCCACGCCGTGGACGCCGCCGGGGTGCACCCGCTCCTGCTGGCCGTGGGCAGCGAGCGCTACGTGCCCTACGCCGGAGAGCGCCAGCCCCAGGAACTCATCACCAACGGCCTTTCGCTGTTGGGCACGACCCAGACCTCCCTGTCCAAGTATGTCATCATCGCCGCCCGCGAGGACGAGCCGTCCCTGTCCTGCCATCACGTGCCCGAATTCTTCCGGCACGTGCTGGAGCGCCTGGACCTCTCGCGGGACCTGCACTTCATCACGCGCACGACCATGGACACCCTGGACTACTCCGGCATCAGCCTGAACCAGGGCTCCAAGGTCCTGTGGACCGCCGCCGGCGGCCCCAAGCGCAGCCTGGCCACGAACGTCCCGGTCCTGAACCTGCCGGACGGCTTCCACGGCCCCCGCGTCTTCGCCCCGGGCATCCTGGTCCTCTCCGCCCCGGCCCACGGACAGCCCCGCGACACCCACGACCCGGCCATGGAACAACTGGCCGCGGCCCTGACCGCCCAGGGCGGCCTGGACGGCTTCCCCCTCATCGTCGTGGCCGACGACGCGGACTTCACGGCCGCAGACTGGGACAACTTCCTCTGGGTAACTTTCACCCGTTCGGACCCGGCCACGGACACCTACGGCGTGAACGCCTTCACCCGCTGCAAGCACTGGGGCTGCTCGTCCATGGTCGTCGACGCGCGCCTCAAGACCTACCACGCGCCGCCGCTCGCGGACGTTACGGAAATCGAGAAAAAGGTCGACGCCCTTGCCCTGCCCGGCGGACCCCTGTATGGAATCCTCTAGTCATCCAACACACAGAACTGAGGATATGCTTATGCGCACGAAAATAGTGGCCACGCTGGGCCCGGCCTCCATGGACCAGAACGTCATGAAGGAGATGGTGGAGCTCGGCGTGCGGGTCTTCCGCCTCAATTTCTCCCACGCCGACGCGGCCTATTTCGGCCCGGTCATCCAGAAGATCCGCGAGGTCGAAAAGCAGACAGGCATCCGCCTGACCGTCATGGGCGACCTCTGCGGCCCCAAGATCCGCATCGGCGAGGTCAAGGGCTCGCCCCTGCAGATCCGCAAGGGCGCCTACGTCTGCCTGGGCGCTCCCGACATGGAGGCCAGGAACGAAAGCGACATCTTCATCAGCCTCGACGTGCCCGAGCTTCTCGAAGGCCTGGCCGAGGGCATGCCCGTGTCCCTGTCCGACGGCATGCTGCAGTTCACCGTGGTCAAGGTCATCGTGCCCGACCGGCTGGTCATGATGGAGGCCCTGAACGGAGGCATCCTGACCTCCAACAAGGGCATCGCCTTCCCCGGCAAGACCCTGCGAGTAGCGGCCATGACCGACAAGGACCGCCGCGACCTGCACCAGGGCCTCGATATCGGCATCGACGCCGTGGCCCTGTCCTTCGTGCAGAGCAAGGACGACATCGAGGACATCAAGACCGAGATCGCCCGCCACGGCACCTGGATTCCCGTCGTGGCCAAGGTCGAGCGCAAGAACGCCGTGGACAAGCTCGACTCCATCCTCGAGGTCGCCGACGCCATCATGGTCGCCCGCGGCGACCTGGGCCTGGAATGCAGCCCGGCCGAACTGCCCATCATCCAGAAAAAGATCCTGCGCTCCTGCCGTCACGCCCAGAAGCCGGCCATCGTCGCTACCCAGATGCTCCTGTCCATGGTCAAGAACCCCATCCCCACCCGGGCCGAATCCACGGACGTGGCCAACGCCATGCTCGACGGCGCCGACTGCGTCATGCTTTCCGAAGAGACCGCCATCGGCAGCTACCCCGTCGAGGCCGTGCGCTTCATCAACGAGATCGCCCAGTACGCCGAACCCTACTACCTGGAACGCATCGGCGGCCCCTTCATGCCCAAGGCCGAGAAGAACCCGCCGAAATTCCTGGCCTACTCGGCCTGCCTCATGGCCGACAACGCCGACAGCGCGGCCTTGGTCTGCCACTCGACCACCGGCGCCACGGCCCGCTACATCAGCTCGCGGCGCCCGGCCCAGCCCATCTACGCCATGACCACCGACGCGCGCATCCTGCGCTGGATGAACTTCTTCTGGAGCATCAACCCCGTCGAAAGCCCCCTGGAACCGCGCAGCCACCAGAAACGCGCCGAGAAATTCGTCCAGGAATACGCAGGCTTCAAACCCGGCGAAAACGTCATCATCGCCAGCGGCCAGGCCACCCCGGGCATGGGGACCGTCATGACCAACGAGATTAAGGTGTATTATAAATAACGCCTCCGGCGGGCAGGGGACTCGTCCCCTGCACCCCTTGCATGGGGTATGTAACTACAAACGCGAGACGGGCGACCCATTGGGCCGCCCGTCTCGCGTTTACAACCTGTTGAATGGGGTGCAGGGGGCGCGCCCC
>JANJWV010000073.1 GCA_024709365.1 Desulfomicrobium sp.
GGAATGACATGTGGCCTGGCCACGAGATGCGTTCTTCCGCCGGTTTGGACGAAGCACGTTCTGACGGGCCGCTTCTCCGTCATTCCCACGCAGGCGGGAATCCACTCTTTCCCCCAAAACGGGCGCAAAAAAACCTCCGCAGGTCGCCCAGCGGAGGTCATGTCGCACGTGTTTTGCGCGAGTGGTTTACTTGAGCCCGGCCGTGCCCTGGAAAGTCACGGAGACGACCTCGTAGTCCACGCGGCCCTTGGGGACCTGCACGGAAATCTCGTCACCCTCCCGCTTGCCGAGCAGGGCGCGGCCCACGGGGGACTCGATGGAGATGGTGCCCTTGGTGTGGTCGGCCTCGTCGGGGCCGAGCAGGGTGTAGGTCTTCTGGTCACCCGTATCCATGTCCTCGAGGGTCACGGTGGCGCCGAACACGGCCCGGTCGCTCTGCAGGGTGTCGATGTCGATGACGTCGAAGCGGATCATGCGCGACTCGATGTGGCTGATCCGTGCCTCAAGCAGGCCCTGGCGCTCGCGGGCCGCGTCGTACCCGGCGTTCTCGCGCAGGTCGCCCTCCTCGCGGGCCTCCTTGATGGCCTGAATGACGGCGGGCCGTTCCTTCTTCAGTTCGTCCAGTTCCTTTTCCAAGCGCTTGTAGCCTTCGACTGAAATGGGAATCCTGTTCATCGTCGTCCTTACTGTGCAGAGATTGTCATATGGCAATAAAAAAAGATGCTTTGCCCGCCAATGGACTGACGGGCAAAGCGGGATCGTCTTTTCGAAAACAAAACTGGTACCTAGGTAGTGCATCGCGCACTGCGGGTCAAGGGGCGCATCGGTTCAATCGGCCATGACCTCCCCCAGGCGGGCGAAGGTCTCCGTCGCGTCGGGCCGCAGGCGGACGTCGTGCACGTCCTGCAGCTTGCGCATCTGGCGGATCATCTGCTCCAGCCGGTCGTCCTCGTTGACCAGGAGCCAGATGCGGCTCTCGGCGCCGCCGTTCAGGGGCAGGCAGAGGATGGCCTCGACGTTGAAGGCGCGCCTGGAGAAAAGCCCGCAGACGTGGGACATCACGCCGGGGTGGTTGCTGACGAGGACATCGAGGACGGTGCGCGGGCTAGTCATGATTCTCACCTCCGAGCATGGTTCTGTTGGCGGCCCCGGGAGGGACCATGGGCCAGACTTTCTCTCCCCTGTCCACGGGCACGTGGATCAGGGCCGGGCCCTTGTGGGACAGGGCCTCGCGCAGCACGGCGTCGGGGTCGTCCGCCCCGGCCAGGTCCCAGGTCTTCCAGCCGAAACCCTGGGCGATGCGCGTGAAATCGACGCTGACCTCGTAGATGGACGAGAAGTGGTTGGCCTTGAAGAAAAGCTCCTGCTGCTGGTGCACGAGGCCCAGACAGACGTTGTTCAGCAGGACGACGGTCACGTCCACGCCCTGCTCGGCGGCCGTGGCCATCTCCTGGATGTTCATGAGCAGGCTGCCGTCGCCGCTCACGCAGACGACCTTGCGCTCGGGTGCGGCCAGGGCCGCGCCGATGGCCGTGGGCAGGCCGAAGCCCATGGTCCCCAGCCCCCCCGAGGTCAGCCAGGACATGCCGGGCCGGAAGGGGTAGCTCTGGGCCGTCCACATCTGGTGCTTGCCGACGTCGGTCGCCACCACGGCCGTGTCGCCGCACAGCTCGCCCACGCGGCGGATGAGTTCCTGGGGCGTGGCGTGCCCGCCCTTGGCCGGGATGCACGACGGGAAGGCGCGTTTGAGGGCCGCGATGTAGTCGAGCCACTCCTGACGAGGCGCCGGCGAGACCTTGGGCAGGATGGCCCGCAGCACGTCGCCCACATCGCCGAGGATGGCCACCGAGGCGGGCCGGAGCTTTTCCAGTTCGCTGTGGTCGATGTCGATGTGGATGACCCTGGCCTGGGGGCAGAACTCCGCCACCTTGCCCGTGGCCCGGTCGTCGAAGCGCACGCCCGCGGCCACGATGAGGTCGCAGGCCTCCATGGCCATGTTGGTGTGGCGCTGGGCGTGCATGCCGAGCATGCCCATGCTCAGGGGGTGGTCGTGGGGCACGGCCGTGAGGCCCATGAGGGTCGAGGTCACGGGCATGGACGCGCGCTCGGCCAGTTCGAGGATCTCCCGGCCCGCGCCCGAGGCCACCACCCCGCCGCCGACCCACAGCACGGGCCGCCTGGCCGCGTCGATCATGCTCACGGCCGCGTCCAGGTCGGCGTCGAAGAAGGCAGGGGCGGGGTCACGTTCGCCGGGCTCGGGCCAGGCCTCGAACGTCACGGTCTCCAGCTGCACGTCGCGGGGGATGTCGATGAGCACCGGGCCGGGACGGCCCGAGGCGGCGATGGTGAAGGCCTCGGGGATGATGCGCAGGAGGTCGGCGGCCTCGCGCACCAGGAAGTTGTGCTTGGTGACGGGGATGCTCATGCCGTAGGTGTCCACTTCCTGGAAGGCGTCGGTGCCGATCATGGCCCGGGGCACCTGGCCGGTGATGCAGACCACGGGCACGGAGTCGAGCTTGGCGTCGGCGATGGCCGTCAGGACGTTGGTCGCGCCGGGGCCGGAGGTGGCGAAACACACGGCCGGCCGGCCCGTGACCCGGGCCATGCCCTGGGCCGCGAAGCCGGCGCCCTGTTCGTGGCGGGCCAGGACGTGGCGGATGCGCGTGCTGCGCGAAAGCGCGTCGTAGAGGGGGAGGTTTGCGCCGCCGGGAATTCCCGCGATGGTGCGGATGCCCTGGCGTTCGAGAAGGCTGATGGTCAGTTGCGCGCCGGTCATGGAAAACATCGTGCACTCCTTGTTCGGCTCGTCCGTTGACCGGCGAGGGGGTGAGCCGAAAAAGGAAAACCCCCGCCGGCGCCTGCGCTGGCGGGGGTGAAGCGTAGTCCAAATCCCGTTACAGCGTCAGGGCGTCCCGAACTACGCATACTACTACGACTACGACTAGGCTGACGAAGGCGTTGCAGATGCGGTTCATGGGTGTTCCTCGGGATTTCGGGTAATCGAGAATCGAATGATTCGTGCCTATGACTTTCAAAATTCCATGTCAAGTGACTCTTGACCGCGAAAGGCCGGCAGGTCACAAACACCTTCGGACGGCCGCGCCCGGCCAGTGCGGAGAATTCGCGCCGGGCCTTGATTCAGACCCGCGATGCGGGCATAGTGAGCTTACGGCCAATCTTCGTGTTCACCTTCAACCACACAGAGGAGGGCTCATGCCCACATCGGAATACACGCTTTTCAGCGGCGGCGCCCCGGGGGCGGAAACGGAATTCGGCAGGATGGCCGAAAAATACGGCGTGCAGGAAGTGACCTTCACCTTTGAAGGCCACAAGATCGAACGCTCCAGAGGCCTGAGAGTCCTGACCCCCGAAGAACTCATGCGCAAGGACGTGAGCCTGAGCTACGTCTCGAAGCTGCTGAACCGCACCTTCACCAACGCACCCATGATGCGCAGCATCCTGCAGACCATCATGTACCAGATCGACTCGGGCCACGAGGTGTTCGTCGTCGGCACCATCATGGAGGACGGCACGGTCAAGGGCGGCACGGGCTGGGGCACCGAGTTCGCCAAGATCTGCAACAAGCCCCTCTACGCCTTCGGCCAGGTCCGCAACGCCTGGCACAAGTGGACCGGAGAGATCTGGGAGCGCTGCGATACCCCGACCATCACCAGCCACCACTTCTGCGGCACCGGCACCCGCTTCCTGGAAGACAACGGCCGCCAGGCCATCGCCGACCTGTTCGCCAAGTCCTTCGGCAAATAGCGGACAAGCGGCATAATCTGCCTTTCCATAGGTCCTATGGGTCCAATACGACCCATAGGACCTATTTTTTCCCCCACCGCACCACCGCCTCCGCCACCGCCACACCGTCCATGGCCGCAGAGACGATGCCCCCCGCATAACCCGCCCCTTCCCCGCAGGGAAAGAGCCCGGACACCTCCGGGTGCATGAGCGTCTCGCGGTCGCGCGGAATGCGCACCGGCGAGCTCGTGCGCGACTCCACGGCCAGGAGCGTGGCCTCGGCGCTGTCGAACCCCTTGTGCTTGGCGCCGAGGATGGGCAGGCCCTCGCGCAGGGCCCGGGCCACGAAGCCGGGCAGCAGCTCGTGCAGCGGGGCCGCGTACACGCCTGGGATGTACGACGTCCTGCCGAGGGCCGCGGACACCCGTCCCGCCAGGAAGTCCGGCACGCGCTGGGCCGGGGCGCGTTGCGTCGTCCCGTCGCCGGCCCGGAACATGTCCCGCTCCACCGAGGCCTGGAAGCGCAGCAGGGCCAGGGGATCTCGTTCCGCGACGTCGTCCGGCCGGACCTCGGCCACCAGCCCGGCGTTGGCGAAGGGCGCGCCGCGGCTGGCCAGGCTCATGCCGTTCAGGACCAGTTCGCCCGGAGCCGTGGAGGCCGGCACCACGAACCCGCCCGGGCACATGCAGAACGAAAAGACGCCCCGCTCGGCCGTCTGGCAGGCCAGGCGATAGCTGGCCGCGGGCAGGGCCGGGTGGCGCGGGGACTGGTGATAGAACATGCGGTCCACCAGGGCCTGCGGATGCTCGATGCGCACGCCCAGGGCGAAGGGCTTGGCCTCGATGCGCACGCCCTGCCGCTGCAGGAGCTGGTAGACGTCGCGGGCCGAATGCCCCGTGGCCAGGATCACGGCGTCGCCCTCGACGCTCTCCCCGCCAGCCAGGCGCACGCCCCGCACCCGCCCCCCGTCGAGGAGGAGGTCGGACACGTGGGCCCCGAAATGGATCTCGCCGCCGGCGGCCAGGATGGCCTCACGCATGCCCCGCACGATACGCGGCAGGACGTTGGAGCCCAGGTGCGGGTGGGCGTCCACGCGGATGTCGTCCGATGCCCCGAAGGACACGAAGAGGTCCAGGATGCGGTCCACGTCGCCGCGCTTGGTGGCGCGAGTGTAGAGCTTGCCGTCGGAGTAGGTGCCGGCCCCGCCTTCGCCGAAGCAGTAGTTGGAGTGCGGGTCGATGAGCCCTTCGGAATAGATCTTCTTCACGTCCTTGAGGCGCGAGCGCACGTCACGGCCGCGTTCCAGAAGCACTGGTTTGATGCCCGCTTCCAAAAGCGTCAGGGCCGCGAAGTACCCGCCGGGTCCGGCCCCGACCACCACGGCCCTTTTTCCGCCCGGCGCGGCAGGCCGGAAAACCGAGGCGCCCCGCTCCTCCCCGCCCACGGCCACGCGCAGCTGAAAGCGCGGCATGCGGGCGCGGGCGTCGATGGAGCGGCGCACCACGCGCACCGGCGCGGGATCGCTTTCCGGGCGTCCGGCCTTGGCCAGGGCCTGGGCGCGGATATGCGCGGCGTCGCCGATCCGGTCGGGTTCGACCATGATCTCCACATGAACCGTTTCGTCTGGCGATGTCTGTAGATGCTTCAAAACCATTCCTCCCGCATGAGCAGGGCCCGGGACAGGGACGGATACATGGCCGCGGCCCCGCGGCGCACGTCATCCTCCGGCACGGCCAGGTCCGGGACCATGATGGCCCGGGCTCCGGATGCGATGGCCGCCCGCATGCCGGGGTTCGAGTCCTCGAAGACGACGCAGTCCGCCGCCCGCACCCCGAGGCAGGCGCCGGCCCGGTGGTAGATGTCCGGGTCCGGCTTGGGGCGCTCGACCTGTTCGACGGTCACCACGGCCGCGAACCGGAAAATTTCCGGCCAGGCCTCGCGGTTGCGCTCCACGGCCTCGCGCGACGAGGACGTGGCCAGGGCCATGGGCACGCCCTGTCCTTCGAGCCACAGCACCATCTCCAGGGCGCCCTCCTTGGGCGGGATGGCCGCCGTCCTGCGCTCCTCCTCGCGGGCCGCCTTCCAGTTGCGGCGGAACTCGTCCAGGGGAAAATCCTTAAACCATTGCATGAGCTTTTGCTCGCACAGCACATTGGGCACGCCCACGAGATGGGCGTAGCGCGCGTCGTCGAGATCGAAACCCAGCAGGGCGGCCTCGCGCTGCCAGATCCGCTTGAGAGTGACCTCGGTGTCGAGAAGCAGGCCGTCCATGTCGAAGAGGACGGCCGCGGGGCGTTTGGTGTTCATGGGGAAGGAGCTAAGGCCGAACGGGGCAGGAAGCAAGAGTCAAATCGACCGGCGGGACGGCGTCGGGTACTGCGCGCCGGGTCAGCACCCGCCTGCGGAAGGGACGGAAACGAAACACTGGCGCACGACCCGCCCCCAATAGGGGTCGTCGAACTCGTCCTGGACGTAGTCGCACCCCGTGAACTCGTCGATGACCCGGCACCAGAAGCAGGTCGCGTACCCCGCCTCCTGCAGCTGCTTGACCTGCCAGGGGCCGGGGTGCGCGGCGAACAGGCGGCTCGCGAAGTCCTTGCCCAGGCGGCGCCCCCGCATGGACGGCACGACGTAAAACTCGCAGACCTCGCAGCCCTCCCCTTCCGCGACTTTGATGGCGGCGAATCCGACGGGGGCGTCGTCGACCTGGAGCAGGCAGCCCCTGACCGGCCCGCCCAGGACCGTGTCGAGGGCGAACCGGCCGTCACGGCCCGGGAGCTTGCCGGTGATGGCCGAGAACTCGGCCTCGTAGGCCTGGCAGAGGTTCAGATAGACGTGGATGTTTGCGTCGTCGACGTCGCGTATTTCCATGGAAAGCCTCCCTGCATCGCGAAGAAACCCGCTGATGTCCCGCCGCGTCCCCGCTGTCAACCGCCTGGAGCCGGCGCGACGGCTGCTGCCTGCGCGGGCGAAGACTCCGTCTCCGCGCCTTGATCCTCGCGGCCATCCTGGGCTAGGCTCACATCTCAACACCAACACCGAAGGACACGCATGAAATTTCTGGTCTCGCAGATGGCGGCATTGGTCAACCGCGCCAAGCAGAGGAGCAACACGCGCCTCATGAACAGGTTCCTGCTCATCCTGCTGGGCTTCTTCATCCTCTACACCGTCATCTTCCACTTCGTCATGGCCTACGAGGGCCAAAAGCACTCCTGGCTCACGGGCCTGTACTGGACCCTGACGGTCATGAGCACCCTGGGCTTCGGCGACATCACCTTCACCTCGGACCTCGGGCGGCTCTTCTCCATCATCGTCATGCTGAGCGGCGTCGTCTTCCTGCTCATCGTCTTCCCCTTCACGTTCATCCAGTTCTTCTACGCCCCCTGGCTGGACGCCCAGAACAGGGCCAGGGCCCCGCGCTTCGTGCCGGAGGGTGTTTGCGGCCACGTCATCCTGACCCATTTCGACGCCGTGGCCCTCAACCTGGTGGAGAAGCTCGACCAATACGGCATCCCCAACGTCGCCCTCGTGGCCGACCTGCAGCAGGCCCTGAACCTGCACGACACGGGCCTCAACGTGGTCGTGGGGGAAGTCGACGACCCCGAGACATACAACCGCCTGCGCGTGCAGGACGCGGCCATGGTCGTGGTCTTGAACGACGACGTGGCCAGCACCAACATCATCTTCACCATCCGCGAGGTCACGGACACCGTGCCGGTCATCTCCAACGCCGACCAGGAGGACTCCGTCGACATCCTCGACCTGGCGGGCAGCACGCATACCTTCCAGTTCACCAAAAAACTCGGGGAGGTCCTGGCCGGGCGGGTCCTGGGGCTGAACATGAAGGCCAACGTCATCGGCGGCTTCAACGAACTGCTCATCGCCGAGGCCCCGGTCTCGGACTCGCCGCTTCAGGGCAAGACCCTGGCCGAGAGCCGTCTGCGCCAGCTGACCGGAGTCAACGTCGTCGGCGTGTGGGATAAGGGCCAGATCCGCCTCCCGGGTCCGCGGACCGTCATCGAGGCGTCGACGGTCCTGGTCCTGGCCGGTTCGCGGGAGCAACTGGACAGCTATGACCGGCTCGTGGACGCGCAGCGGCGCACCACGGATAAAAGGGGGCCGGTTCTGATCCTCGGCGGCGGACGGGTCGGCATGTCCGTGGCCCAGACCCTGGCCGGGCGGGGCATCGATTACCGCATCGTGGAAAAAAAGGCACCGAAAACAGGGGGCGACGAGCGCCTCATCCTCGGCAGCGCGTCGGATCTGGACGTCCTGGTCCAGGCGGGCATCCAGGACACGCCGTCCATCATCATCACCACCCACGACGACGACCTGAACATCTTCTTGACCATCTACTGCCGCCGCCTGCGGCCCGACGCCCAGATCATCAGCAGGGCCAGTCTGGACCGCAACGTCAACACCATGCACCGCGCCGGGGCCAACCTCGTCATGTCCTACGCGTCGCTGTGCACCACGACCATCATCAACCTGCTCAATCCCGAAAAGCTGCTCATGATCTCCGAAGGGCTGAACATCTTCCGCTCCCAGCCGGGCAAGGCCATCATCGGCAAGGCCCTGCGCGACCAGGACATCCGTGAGGAGACCGGCTGCAGCGTCATCGCCATCAGGCGCGGAGAGGCCATGCTCATCAACCCCGACCCCGACACCGTGACGGAGGCGACGGACGAGCTCATCCTCATCGCCACGGCCGAGGCCGAGAAGAAATTCATGGAGCGGTACCAGGGACCCGCATGCGCACGGAAATGAAAATCCCCTCGTGCGCGGAGCACGTCGCGGCCCCGTTACCTCGTCCGGACGGCCGCGTCAGCCGTCCAGCGCCCGGAGCAGGATGGCTGAAAGCCGGTCATGATCCAGTTCGACCGGGTTGCCTTTCATGCTCGAGGCCCCGGCAGCCTTGCGGGCCGCATCGTCCACCATTCCCTCCTCCAGTCCGAGGTCCCTCAGGTTCCTGACGCCCAGGTCCCGGCAGAGCGCATGCACGAAGCGCACCCCGGCCAGGGCGTCTCGCTCGCCCGTGAGGAGCTGCCCCGTCTCGGCGAAGCGGTCCAGACTCGGGTGGGTCGGGTAGGCTGCGCGCAGGACCGCGATGTTGGCCTCCATGACGTGGGGCAGCAGCGCCGCGCAGATTTCGCCGTGGGCGGCCCCGAGCATGGCTCCCAGGGGCGCGGCCAGTCCGTGCACGGCCCCGAGTTTGGCGTTGGCCAGGGCCATGCCCGAAAAGAGGCTGGCCAGGGCCATGTCCGAGCGCGCCGCCAGATCCCTCCCGTCGGCCACGGCCCGGCGCAGGGAACGTGCTGCGCGGGCCATGCCGTCCCGGCACAGGGGGTCGGTCAGGGGGCTGGCGGCGTGGGAGACGAAGGCCCCCATGAGCTGGGTCAGGGCGTCCAGGCCCGTGGCCGCGGTCTGCCTCGGCGGCAGGGACACGGCCAGTTCCGGGTCGACCACCGCCAGATTCGGGATCATCTCGGGGGAGCGCAGGCTGACCTTGACGCCGTGCGCCCTGGACAGGAGCACGGCGTTGGCCGTGACCTCGGAGCCCGTCCCGGCCGTGGTCGGCGCGGCGATCAGGGGCAGGGGCGCATGTTCGAGGGGCATGCCCCGCCCCACCACTTCGAGATAGTCGAAGACGTCGCGGGTGTTGGTCACCAGGGCGGCCAGGGCCTTGCCCGCGTCCAGGACGCTGCCGCCGCCGACGGCCACGACCAGGTCGCACCCCCATGCCCTGGCCGACAGGGCATGGGCGGCAATGATGGCGGCTTCGGGCTCCCCGCTCACGGGCAAGACGAACACGTCGTCCATGACGCCGGACAGGTCGTCGGCAAGCCAGGCGCAGCCTTCGGGCCGGCTCCCGGTCACCAGCAGGCAGCGCCTCCCCAGACGGTAGGCCTGTGCGGCTATCTGCAGGCGCGATCCGGGACCGAAAAGAACGCGGGCAGTGGAGAACGTGAACGCCATGATACCTCCTGTCTGCTTGAAGGCGCGACACGGCGGTGCCGCCGTGCGGTCGCCTGGGATGCCATGGATTCCCGCCTTCGCGGGAATGACTTCGTGACCCGGGTCGTGCGCCGTCCTCATCCCGCACGGGGAACGATGGGGCTGTCCGCGCCTTGCAACAGCTTCATGCCCGCGATGGCGGGAATCCACCGTCCGAACACGCTCCATACCCCGCCCTGCGCATGGCCACAACCCGGACTTTCCAGGCGGGCGCCACGAAAAAAGCCGCGACCTTGCGGAAGCGGCTTTGTTCGCGGCGCGGCGGCAATGCCTAAAGGTTGCGGTACATCTTGGCCCCGGGGGGCACGTCGTCCACGACCCACATGTTGCCGCCGATGACCGCGCCCTCGCCGATGGTGATGCGGCCGAGGATGGTCGCCCCGGAGTAGACCGTCACGTTGTCCTCGACGATGGGGTGGCGGGCGATGCCCTTGACCAGATGGCCGTTCTCGCCCTTGGGGAATCTCTTGGCCCCCAGGGTCACGCCCTGGTAGAGGCGGACATTGTTGCCGATGATGCACGTCTCGCCGATGACCGTGCCCGTGCCGTGGTCGATGAAGAAGGACTCGCCGATGGTCGCGCCGGGGTGGATGTCGATGCCTGTGGCCGAGTGGGCCATCTCGCTGATGATGCGCGGGATGAGCGGGATGCCGAGCTTGTGCAGCTCGTGGGCGATGCGGTGGTTGGTCACGGCCCGGATGGACGGGTAGCAGAAGATGGTCTCGCCCGGGTTCTTGGCCGCCGGGTCGCCGGCGAAGGCGGCCTGCACGTCCGTGGCCAGCAGACGGCGCACGTGGGGCAGGGTCTGCAGGAACTGGTTGCACATGTTCTCGGCGCGCACGGCGCAGTCCGAGGAACAGGCGTGCTCGTCCTTGTCGCAGGCGAAGCAGAAGCCGCGCTCGACCTGCTTGGTCAGCTCGCGTCGGACCTTCTCCAGCTTGGAGCCGACGAAATAGGCCATGTTCTCGGGGGTGATGAAGGGCTCCTTGAAAAAGCCGGGGAAGAGCACCGAGCGCAGGCGCTCGACGATTTCGGACAGGAGTTCCACCGAGGGCATGGGCGAACCGAAGGACGGCTGGTGATAGACGCCCATGTAGGATTCCGGGGCGCAGAGGCTTTCCACCACGCCCGAAAGGACACTGTCGATCTTCAGGTATTTTGCCATGTTCAGCTCTGGGAAGCGAAAAGTTCGGTGGAAAGGTAGCGTTCGCCCGTGTCGCAGACAATGGCCACGATGAGCTTGCCCTCCATCTGCGGCTCGCGGGCCAGCTGCAGGGCGGCCCAGACGTTGGCGCCGGAGGAGATGCCGGCAAGGATGCCTTCCTCGCGGGCCAGGACGCGGGCCGTGGCCATGGCGTCCTCGTTGGTCACGGTGACGATGCGGTCGATGACCTTGCGGTTCAGCACCTCGGGCACGAAATTGGGGCCGATGCCCTGGATCTTGTGCGGCCCGGCCGTGCCCTGGCTCAGCAGCGGCGAGGCGGCAGGCTCCACGGCCACGGCCATGAAACCTTCCTTGCGGCGTTTGAGGGTCCGCCCCACGCCGGTGATGGTCCCGCCCGTGCCCACGCCGGCCACAAGCGCGTCGATGCGGCCGTCGGTGTCGCGCCACAGTTCCTCGGCCGTGGTCCGCTCGTGCATGGCCGGGTTGGCCGGGTTGACGAACTGCCCGGGCATGAAGGCGTCCTCCATGGACGACAGGATCCTCTCGGCCTCGGCCACGGCCCCGGCCATGCCCTTGGCCGCCGGGGTGAGGACCAGCTCGGCGCCCATGGCGGCCAGCAGCATGCGCCGCTCGACGCTCATGGATTCGGGCATGGTCAGGATGAGATGGTAGCCGCGCACGGCGCAGACGAAAGCCAGGCCCACGCCCGTGTTGCCGCTGGTGGGTTCGACGAGGACGGTGCCGGGGCGGATGAGCCCGGCCCTCTCGGCTTCGTCGATCATGTTCAGGGCGATGCGGTCCTTGATGGAAGACAAGGGGTTGTAAAATTCGAGCTTGACCACGACCTCGGCCAGACAGCCCTCGGTCATCCTGTTCAGCCGCACCAGGGGGGTGTTGCCGACCAGTTCGGTCATGGAGTTGGCGATCTTCATGTTTCCTCCTCGAATCGGGAAAGCCTGGCCATGACCCATGGCCACGGCGAAGTCCAGACAAAAAAAACCGGCCAGAGGCCGGCGTGCTGCGGTGCGGGGCTACTCAAGGCCCTTGGTGATGAAGTCCAGGGACATGAGGGCGTCCTTGAGGCGCTTGCCGGGAGAGAACTTGATGCCACGGACCGGCCTGTCCGTCTCCTCCCCGGTCTCGGGGTCGACGGACTTGCGCGGGGCGCGGTCCACCACGGCCATTGTCCCGATGCCGGGCAGGGTGATCCTGTCCCCCTGGCTCAGGGACTCGGTCATGCTCTCCATCATGGCGTCCACGACGCGGGACGCCTCCTCCTCCGAATATCCCATCTCCTTGCGGAGCCGTTCGATCAGGTCGGTCCTTTCCATGTGAACCTCGGGGTTTGAGCGCGGGGAATGGCGATTTTCTATGATGCAGTATATAGGCAATCCAGGCGGGCGGGTAAAGGCCTTCCTCAAGCTTTGTGAAATATTTATTAAAATGGCAGTGTCTCCATCTCATGCATATGAACGAGTATCGATTTGACACACCTTTCGGAGAATCCTCATGAAACATCGCCTCGTCGAAGAACGTGACGCCTGCGCCATCATCGCCTTTGTGGACAAGCGCGGCCGGGCCACCCACGCCAACATAGTCAAGACCATCGACGCCCTGAAGAAGATGGCCCACCGCTCGGGCGACATCAACAGCGAGGGCGACGGCTGCGGCGTCCTGACGGACATCCCGCGGGCCATCTGGGGGCAGCGCCTGCAGGACGCGGGCCTGAGCCGCCACCTGAGCGAGAGCCGGGGCTTCTTCGTCGGCCACTTCTTCCTGCCCGCAGGCCCGGGGGCCGACGAAGCCAAGGAGCGCGTGCGCGCCATCCTGACCGGCGAGGGCAGCGAAGTGCTCGTCGAGGCCGACGACCGGATGCAGCCCGGGGAACTGGGCCCCATGGCCCGGGCCGAAGCCCCACTCTTCTGGCAGGTCTGCGGCCTGGTCCGCGACGAGACTCGCCAGGAAGGGGCCAGAAGGCTCTTCGCCATGCAGATGGCCGTCGAACGCGCTGCACCCGAGGCCCATGTCTGTTCCCTGAGCCTCGACAGCGCCGTTTACAAGCTGCGCGGCACGCCCGACCTGCTGCCCCGCGTCTACCCCGACCTGCGCGACCCGGCCAGCAAGTCCATCATCACCCTGGGCCACAGCCGCTACTCCACCAACACCCTGCCCACGGCCGAGCGCGCCCAGCCCTTTTCCCTGCTGGGGCACAACGGCGAGATCAACACCATCGAGAAGATGCGCTCCTCGGCCCTGGACCTGGGCATAACGCCCACGCCCGGCGGCAGCGACTCCCAGGACCTGAACCGCATCCTGGAGGGCCTCGTTCATCTTCACGGCTTCGACTTCATGGAGGCCCTGGAGATGGTCTTCCCGGCCATCCACTCGGAGGTGGAGCACATGAGCCCGGAACTACGGCGCATGTACGGCTTCTACCGCTGGTTCTTCATGCCCTCGGCCCAGGGGCCGGCGGCCGTGGTCTCGCGCTTCGGCGACACGTGCATGGGCAGCGTCGACGCCCTGGGGCTGCGGCCCCTGTGGTTCGGCGAGAGCGACTACGACTATTTCCTGTCCTCGGAAAAGGGCGTGGTGGACCTGCAGAACACCATCCACGACCCGCGCCCCCTGGCGCCCGGCGAGAAGATCGCCGTGGTCTCGGGGCCCGGCAAGCGCGGCGAGGTCGTGGACCACTGCGCCCTGCAGGAGCGCCTGCTGCGCCTCTTCCAGCAGGGGCGCCTGGCCCACCTGGCCGACAACCTGCACGGCGAGATTCCCGAGCCCATCCTGGCCTGCCCCGAAGGGTCCTGCCGCGACCTGCGCCGCTTCTTCCGGGACAGGCAGGTCTTCGACGACCGGCCCGGTCACGACGCCACGACGGTCCTGGCCGCCTTCGGCTGGCGCAAGTACGACCAGGACATGCGCAAGCACGTGGCCGCCACGGGCAAGGGTCCCATCGGCTCCATGGGCCACCAGGGCCCCCTGGCCTGCCTGGAGGCCGACGGGCTGTCCAACGTCAGCGAGTATTTCAAGGAGAACGTGGCCGTGGTCACCAACCCGGCCATCGACCGCGAGCGCGAGGCCGAGCACTTCTCCACGGCCGTCATCCTCGGCGACCGGCCCGACAACCCCGACCGGCCGCCCGTGGGCCTGCGCCTGAAGACGCCCATCCTGCTGGGCGGCGAGTTCACGCCGGCCCTGTCCTCCCTGGACATCCTGGCCGTGTGCCGCGAGCACGGCACCCACACCCTGGAGCAGGTCCTGGACTTCTTCACCGCCCAGCAGCGCGACCCGTCGCGCCTGGCCATCCTCGACGCGACCTTCGTGCCCGGCGAGGGGCTTGAAAGCCGCCTGGAGGCCATGGAGGCCGAGGCCCGTCAGGCCGTATCGGCCGGGGCGGCCATCCTGGTCCTGGACGACAGCGCGAGCTTCGTCGACGGCCGCTGCTACATCGACCCCGGCCTGGCCACGGCCCGGCTGCGCCGCGCCGCCGAGTCCGGGCGCATCCCTCGCCTGCCCTCGCTCATCGTGCGCAGCGGCGCCATCCGCAACATGCACGACGTCATGTTCGTCCTGGGCCTGGGCGCGGCGGCCGTGAACCCCTACATGCTCTGGAAGCAGGCCTACGCCCAGGCCGAGAACGCCGAAGGGCTGCAGCGCACCCTGTCCAACACCCTGACGGCCCTGCAGGCCAGCGTGGAAAAGATCATGTCCACCATGGGCATCCACGAGCTCTGCGGGTACGGCCGCATCTTCTCGTCCATCGGCCTCAAGGCCGAGCTGGCCGAGACCTTCGGCTGCGCCAACTTCTGCTCGTCCGACGCGGCGGGGCTGGGCTACGCCGAACTGGAAAGCCGGGCCGCGCGGCGCATTGCCCTGGTCCGGGAGGGTCTGGAAGGCAAACTGCCGGCCGACCCCAAGCGCAACGCCCGCGTCGGCAAGATCCTGCGCTCCGTGGCCGTAGGCAAGACCGGCTACCTGCAGATGGCCGAAGGCCTGGAGGAGGTCGACCGCGACACCCCCGTGGGCCTGCGCCATCTCCTGGACATCGCCCCGCGCAACGCCGCCCCCCTGCCCCTGGAGGCCGTGGACATCTCCATCGGCCAGCACGCCATGCCCCTGCTCATCAGCGCCATGTCCTTCGGCTCCCAGGGCGAAAGCTCGTTCAGGGCCTACGCCGAGGCCGCGCGCAAGCTGAACATCATCTGCATGAACGGCGAGGGCGGCGAGATCCCGGACATGCTCGGCCAGTACCGCGAGAACCGGGGCCAGCAGGTGGCCTCGGGCCGCTTCGGCGTGTCCATCGAACTCTTGAACTCGGCCCGTTTCCTCGAAATCAAGATCGGCCAGGGCGCCAAGCCCGGCGAGGGCGGCCACCTGCCCGGCTCCAAGGTCACGGACATGGTGGCCCAGGCCCGGCACTGCAAGCCCGGCATCGCCCTCATCTCGCCCTCGAACCACCACGACATCTACTCCATCGAGGACCTCTGCCAGATCATCACGGAGCTCAAGACCGCCAACCCCGGCGCGCGCATCTCCGTCAAGATCCCGGTCACGGGCGGCGTGGCCACCATCGCCGTGGGCGTGGCCAAGGCCGGGGCGCACATCGTCAACATCAGCGGCTTCGAGGGAGGCACGGGCGCGGCCCGCGAGCACGCCAAGAAGTACGTGGGCCTGCCCGTGGAGATCGGCGTGACCCAGGCCCACCGCGGCCTGGTGGAGGCCGGCCTGCGCCGCCAGGTCGAGATCTGGTGCGACGGCGGCGTGCGCTCGGGGGCCGACGTGGTCAAGCTCGTCTGTCTCGGCGCCGACCGCGTCGGCGTGGGCACCGTGGCGCTGATGGGCGTGGGCTGCATCAGCTGCGAGCAGTGCCACCTGGACGTCTGCCCGCGCGGCATCTCCACCCAGCTGCGCAGCGTCGAGGAGGCGCAGCAGCGCGGCGTGAAGCTCTTCAAGCCCCTGCAGGGAGAGGTCGAGGCCGAGAACCTGGCCCGGCTCCTGCGCGCCTTCGGCGACCAGATCCGGCACATCCTGGCGGGCCTGGGAGAAAGGCGCCTGGCCGACCTGGTGGGCCGCACGGACCTCCTGGTCCAGGCCCGGGGCAAGGACAAGGTCGACCTGACGGACCTCCTCGTCCCGGCACCCATGGACGCCATGCAGGCCTACTGCCCGGTGCCGCGCATCGTGCGCAAGCCCCTGGACAACCTGACGCGGCTCATCTCCGACATGGCCCTCTCCACGGCCCGCGACGGCTGCGGCTACGTGCAGTACCGGGAGGAGAACGTGCGCTCCGTGGACCGGGCCGTGGGCACCTACCTGGCCGGGGCCATGGTCCGCGAGGGCGACGGCGCCAAGGTCGACCTCATGCTCGACTCCTCGGTGCCGGGCAACGGCCTGTGCGCCTTCAACGTCGACGGCATCAGCACCTGCGTCCAGGGCGGCGGCCAGGACGGCATCGCCAAGGGCGCGCGCGGCGGCCGGGTCTGCATCCTCAAAGGCGCCAACATCCTGGGGCAGCGCGTGGACGGTTCCGTGGGCAAGTCCCTGGCCTACGGCGCCCTGTCCGGCACCGTCGTGGTCCAGAACTTCGCCGACTCGCGCGCCTGCATCCGCATGTCCGGCGCCGACGCCATCTTCGGCGGCCGCATCACCGCCCCCGTGCGCGACGAGTTGGGCAACATCGCCTCGCGCGCGCACCTGAAGGGCTTCGCCTTCGAGTACATGACCGGCGGCCGGGCCGTGGTCCTGGGGGACCCGGGCCCGTGGATGTGCGCGGGCATGACCGGCGGCGTCGTCTACCAGTGCCTCTACCCCGAGTTCGGCTTCGGCCGCGAGAACCTGAAACGCCGCTTCGCCCGCGGCGCCCATGTGGTCGTCCGGGGCCTCGACGGCGACGACGCGGAGCAGATCAGGGAACTGCTGGGCAAGTACACGGTCTCCCTGCGCCAGAGCTTCCAAAACGCCGAGGCCGACCTGGTCCAGGCCCTGGCCGACG
>JANJWV010000085.1 GCA_024709365.1 Desulfomicrobium sp.
GCCCAGTACAGGGTCTGGGGGAAGGTCTGCCTGAGGAGTACATACCCTTCGAGGAACGCCCACTCCAGGCCGTATTCCCGGCCCCAGCCCCACAGGTTGACGAAACTGTAGTCCGACGGCTTCTGGCCGCACAGCGCCAGATGCCGGTTGTATTCTGTCTGCCCCTCCAGGGAGATGGGGCTGAATGTGATGTCCATGAAACCTCGCTGACCAAGATAGGCAACAATTACGGCCGGTTTGACCGGATCAAAAATTCAAGAAATCAAAGCTCTTGCAGTCGAGCCAAAAACAATTATACTTTGTGACCCTTGACTGTCAAAGCGTCATCCACCGTTTTTCCGGATAGGCCCATGTCGGATAACCAGCCCACCTGGAGGCTCAAGACCCCACCGCCCGAGGCGGCCCTCACCCGGGCCGAGCAGGAGCGGCTTGCCCGGCGCCTCGAGGTCAGCCCGTTGCTGGTCCACCTGCTCTCGCTACGCGGCCTGACATCCGAAGGGGACATGGACAAGTTCCTGAGCCCCGGCCTGCGCTACCTGCACCCCCTGGACCGGTGGCCCGGCATCGAGGCGGGAGCGGAGCTCTTGCGCCAGGCCGTCGAATCGGGGCGCAGGATCGCCGTCTGGGGCGACTACGACGTGGACGGCATCACGGCCACGGCCCTGGTCAAGGATTTCATGGCCGCCCGCGGCATCGACATTCTGCACTTCATCCCCGACAGGCTCGATTTCGGCTACGGCCTGCACCTGGAAGGCATTCGTGATCTGGCCGAAAAGGGCGTCGGACTGCTGCTGACCGTGGACTGCGGCATCGCCAACACCGAAGAGATCCGCGCGGCCAGGGAGTTGGGCATGCAGGTCATCGTCACCGACCATCACCTGCCCGGGCAGGAGCTTCCCGACGCCGACATCATCATCAATCCCAAGCTCGAGGGCTGGCCCTCGCCCAACCTCTCGGGCGTGGGCGTGAGCTTTCTGCTCATGGGCGCCCTGAACCGCATCCTGCCGGGTCCTCAGGCCGACATCCGGGATTTCCTGGACCTTGTCGCTCTCGGCACCGTGGCCGATGTGGTCCCGCTGGACGACCAGAACAGGATTCTGGTCAAGAACGGCCTGCTCCTCATCAAGGAAGGCCGCCGCTTCGGCATCCAGGCCCTCAAGGAAATCAGCGGCATGACGCCGGAGGAGAGCGTAGGCACAGGGGCCATCGGCTTCGCCCTGGCCCCGCGCATCAATGCCGCCGGCCGCATCGGCGACCCCGACCTGGCAGTGCGCCTGCTTCTGGAAAAAAACCGCGACGAGGCCCGCATCATGGCCGAACAGCTCGACCGGCTCAACACCAAGCGCAAGGTCGAGGAGCAGCGCATCCTTGAAGAGGCCATCGCCCAGGCCGAATCCCAGCTCCACCTCCCGGGGCTGGTCCTGCACTCCGAGCACTGGCACTCGGGCATCATCGGCATCGTCGCCTCGCGCATCGTGGAGCGCTTCCACCGCCCCTGCCTCATCCTGACCAAGGAAAACGGCATCTTCAAGGGCTCCGGGCGCTCCACTCCCACCTTCGACCTCTACCAGGCCCTGCTGTCGTGCAAACAGTGCCTCTACAAGTTCGGGGGGCATCGTCAGGCCGCGGGACTGAAGCTCGAACCGTTCCAGCTTTCCAACCTCAAGGATCTCTTCGCCTGGGCCGTGGAGGAACAGCTCGGGGCGAACCCGGCGCCGCCCGTCCTGGAACTGGACGCCGAACTGCCCTTTTCGTTCATCGACCACACCTTTCTCAAGGAGTTGGAACTGCTGCAGCCCTACGGCCAGGGCAACCCGCGACCCATCTTTCTCTCCCCGCCCCTGAGCATCCTGCGGCACCGTTTTTTCAGCCAGAAGAAGCACCTGGAACTCCACCTCTCCGACACCACCGACGGAACGAGCCTCCGCGCGGTCGCCTGGCGTCAGGGTGAGCGCTGGCAAGACACGCCGCTTGAAGGTCGCCGGGTCAAGATCGCCTACACCCCCCGGCTGTCAAAGTTCAACGGCCTGATGCAGATCGAACTTGCCGTCCAGGAGATCCTGGCCGTCGAGTGAACTCCCTTTTCTTCGATCCGGAAAAAACGTAGGACATGGAAAAACGGAGGAACGACCTATGAGAGCCATACGGAATCTGGCCATTCTCCTCGTGCTGCTCTGCACGGGATGCGCGGCCGTCGTGGTCGGCGGAGCGGCTGCGGTGGGAACATACACCTATGTCGCAGGCCAGTTGAAAAAAACCTACAATGTGAATCTCGACGGCGCATACCAGGCGAGCGTCGCCGGCTGCGAATCCCTGGGACTGCCCCTGCTCGAACGCGAAAAGCAGCTGAGCCAGGCCACGATCAAGACCCGCGACGCGGACCGCGAGGTCTGGATCACCCTCAAGGCGCAGAGCTCGACAACCACGGAAATCTCCGTCCGGGTGGGGTATCTGGGCGACGAACAGGCCTCGCGGCGCATTCACGACGCCATCGGCGCCAAGCTCTAACCCGACGATCCCCGGCCGACGGCCGCTACGCCCATGCGAAACGCATGGCCTTCATGAACGCGGAACCGAAATCATCCCTCTCCACCAGTGATTCCAGCCTGACCAACGGGGGCAACCCGGCGAGCCAACGCCGGGTCCCCTCATCACGCAGGGCCAGCAGCGTGCCCGCCAGGGACGTGTTGCCTGCCATCCGGACCCGATCTCTCCAGGCCTCGGGCAGGAAACCCAGGGCCACGAGGTCCTCGGTCTGCGAATGCTCCCCGAGGGCGCCGGCCAGGTAGACCGTCTCCACGTCCCCCTCGGCCAGACCGGCCAGCCCGACCAATGTCCTGAGGCCCACGTTGACGCCGGCCTTGGCCTTGAGAAACTCCTCGATATCCCGTTCCGCCAGAAAAACGCCACGCTCCAGCCCGAAAACCCTGCCCAGGGGGTGTTCGCTTACCCGCTTCCCCACTTTGCGGGCCAGGGGCATCGTCCCCTCCCGGAAATGGCCGTCCGAACCGACCAGCCCCAACCGGAGCAGCAGCGCCAGCAGGGACATGTAGCCCGTCCCGGAGATGCCCGACAGGTTCTGCGTGTCCCAGCGCAAACCGCCCGGTGTGAGTTCCGCCCTGCTCAGGACGCCCTCGCCGGCGGGGGCCCCGCAGCACAGCCCCACGCCCTCGATGGCCGGCCCCATGGGCACGCTGCAGGCGAAATAGCGGTGTTCATCGAGCGCGAGGACGAACTCCCCGTTGGTGCCGAGGTCGGCGAGGATATAGGGGTAGCGCGGGCGTTGGGCGGTGATGAAGGCCAGGCCGGCGCTGATGTCCGCCCCGATGAACGGCCCCAGCAGCGGCGGCACGTAGGCCGGGGGCAAGCCGGGGTCGAGGCGGACGACCTCCCCTCCCGGCCACGGCAGGCTGTACGGAGCATAGGCCAGTCCGGCCAAGGGGACGTCAAGCAGGATGGAAATCATGGCGCTGTTGGCGGAAAGGGCCAGGGCCGTGGCGCCGCTGGACCCGACCACGTCCCGCAGCACCCGCAGCACGGATTCCCGGAGGTGGGCACGCCCTTGCGGAGACGACAGGGCGTAGCGCAACCTGGACATGATTTCGCTGCCCACGGCCATCTGCGGGTTGAATACGGCGTATTCGTCGCCATGTTCGCCGCCGCGCTGCAGGGCCCATTTGATGCGCGTGGTCCCGACATCCACCGCCAACCCGTCGGCACGCTCGAGCTTCGGCATGGCAGGCGGCTGGCCGGGATCCTCTATCCGGCATGGAGCTGTCACCGCATGCCGACAGGCCAGACGCCACCCGGCCGCCACGTCATCCGCGCCGAGGCGCTGGAAATCTTCCGCGCACGGCGTGGGCGGCGAGGCCAGGAAGCGAATCCTGCATTTCCCGCACAAGCCGCTACCGCCGCACACGAGTCGACCGCGGCCGACACCGGCCTCGAACAGCGCGTTCAGAAAGGAGCGGCCCGCCTCGACGCGGACCGACTCGAACTCGCCGGAATACCGGCGGATTTCTATCGTCAGCACAGGACAAGGCGCCTGCCGTCGCCGCGCAGCCGCTCAACGTCTCCAACGATCGCGGCCAGGTCGCCGTGAGCCGCAAGCCACGCCCGGACCTCCTCGACCAGCCCCTGCGGAACGGCCAGCACCATCCCGCCCGAAGTCTGGGCGTCGAACATGAGATCCACCTTGACCGGGTCAAGGTCAGGGAGCTGCAAGACGGTCCTGTCGCAGTAGTGCCTGTTGGCGTGGCTGCCGGCGGGCAAGAGCCCGACAGCCGCCAGTTCAGCCGCACGGCCCATGATGGGTACGGCATCCGTATGGAGACGGACGGTGCAGTCCGAGGCCGTGGCCATCTCCAGCAGGTGTCCGCCCAGCCCGAACCCCGTGACGTCCGTGGCCGCGCGCAGGCCGAAAGAGGCTATGGCTGCGCCCGCGTTCTTGTTCAACCGCGACGCCCACCTGAAGAGTTCGTCCTCGTCGCCGTCTGCCCCATCCCAGCCGGCCTTGATGGCCGTCGCCAGGACACCTGAGCCGACAGGCTTGGTCAGGATCAGGATATCACCGGGGCGCAGTCCGGCATTGGTCGCATAACGGTCCGGATCGATGATCCCGGACACAGAGAGGCCGTATTTGAGTTCCTTGTCCTGGACGCTGTGCCCTCCCACGAGCATGGCGCCGGCTTCCCGGATCTTCGTCAGGCCGCCGCGGAGTATCTCGCGCAGCACCGAGATATCCATCGTCGATGACGGAAAGCATACGATATTCATGACTGCGTAGGGTTCGCCGCCCATGGCGTAGACATCCGACAGGGAATTGGCCGCGGCGATCTGTCCGAACCGGAAGGGGTCGTTGACGATGGGCGTGAAGAAATCGAGGGTCTGCACCAAAGCCTTCCCGGGAGGGAATCGGACGACGGCGGCGTCCTCGCTGTTGCCCATCCCCGTCAGAATGCGGTCGTCCAGGCCGACATCCAGCCCGCAAAGCGCCTTCTCAAGGTCCCCTGGAGAGAGCTTGGAGGCTCAACCGGCGGCGGAGACCGTCTGTACCAGAGGCGTCTTGTTCACGATTGTGTCCTCACCTGGTTTTCAGCGTTGTTTTTGAGATATTCGATCAATTTCAGGGCCGCCGGAAAGAGCGATCGCCTCGTATTGAACACGACGTAAAACGAGCGTTTCATCTGCAGGCCCGGCAAGTCAACCGAAACCAGCTGCCCCGAACGCAGCTCAGGGGCCACGGTGATCGCGGAAGTTATGGCTGCGCCCATGCCTGCCGAGAGACAGCGCGCCATGGCGCCTGCGTTGCGGACCATCATGACGGTGCGCAGTGAATTCACGTCGATGGAAAAGCTGGCCAGACTCGCCGCCATGGCCATTCTCGTACCGGAACCCTCTTCGCGCATGACCCACGGCAGGCTGCGCAGCAACTCCTCGGCCCCGAGATGCGCATACCGCTCTTTGAGGGCCGGCGTCATGACAAGCACGAGAGAATCCGTTGCGATGGGCTCGAAATGCAGATCCGGCGCTTCGAAATGCCCGCCGACAACCCCGAGCATGAGCGCATTGTCTCGCACCCGGCTGAC
>JANJWV010000128.1 GCA_024709365.1 Desulfomicrobium sp.
ACTCGATCTGGCGCATCTGCCCCACGGCCACGTCCGTGGTCACCTCGGGCCAACGCGCGCTTTTCGGCACGGGCCCGCCGTCGGTGCCCGTGACCGTGAACTCGTGACCGTGAAGATGGATGGGGTGGTTGGTCATGGTCAGGTTGCCGATGCGGATGCGGACCCGGTCGTTGCGGCGCACGTTCAGGGAATCGATGCCCGGGAAGACGCGGCTGTTCCAGCTCCACAGGTTGAAGTCGAGCATGGTCATGATCTTGGGCGTGTAGCTGCCGGGATCGATGTCGTAGGCGTTCAGGATGAAGACGAAGTCGCGGTCCACCCCCGCGATGAGGGGGTGGGCTCCCTTGGGGTGCGTCACCCAGAAACCCATCATGCCCATGGCTATCTGGGTCATCTCGTCGGAGTGGGGATGATACATGAACGTGCCGGGACGCCGGGCCTCGAACTCGTAGACGTAGGTCTTGCCCGCCGGGATGGCCGGCTGGTTCAGGCCGGCCACGCCGTCCATGCCGTTGGGCAGGCGCTGGCCGTGCCAATGGATGCTCGTGTGCTCGGGCAGCCTGTTGGTCACGAAGATGCGCACCCTGTCGCCCTCCACCACCTCGATGGTCGGGCCCGGCGACTGGCCGTTGTACCCCCACAGGTGGGCCTTGAGGCCGGGCGCAAGCTCCCGGACCACGGGCTCGGCCACGAGGTGGAACTCCTTGACGCCCCGGTTCATGCGCCACGGCAGGGTCCAGCCGTTCAGGGTGACCACGGGGTTGTAGGGGCGACCCGTGGGCGGATGCAGGGGGGGCATGGTCTGCGGCGAATCCTGGGACACGGCTTCGGGCAGCCCGGCCAGCGCGACACGCGACACGGCCGAGGCGGCCAGGGCCGCGCCCGCCGCGCCGGCGGTCTGAAGGAAGCGTCTGCGGGAAGTCATGGCAGCCTCCAAAAATCGGTTGACGAGAAATCAGTGGCCAGCATCGGCGGACTCCCCTGCGGCGGCCGGCGCCCGGAGCCCGGCTGCTCCGCCCGTGCCCATGATGGCCGCCTGCAGGGCGGCGTCCGCGAGCCAGAACTGCTCCAGGGCGTCCATGCCCGCCATGACGGAGCCGATCTGAGCCCTGGCGTCGGCCAGCAGCTCGAAGACGCCGATGAGCATGGCGTTGTAGCGCAGCACGTTCTCCTCGGACAGGGTCTGCTGCAGGGGGATGACCTCCTCCCTGTAGTGCCGGGAGATGTCGTGGGCGGTCCGATAGGCCGAATAGGTTTCCCTGAGCCTCGAACCCGCCGTGCGCAGGGCCGCCTCCAGCTCGTTGCCGGCGGCCAGGGTCCTGGCGTTCATGCCGTCGCGCTTCATGCCTCCCCAGTCGAAGACCGGGAGCGTCACGTCCAGCTCGTAGCCGCGCCCCGTGGCCCTGGACCCTTCGGCGTTGTCGAAGACCGTGTCCCTGCGCAGACCTCCCTCCACATCGACGAGGCTGGTCACTGCGCCCAGGCCCTGGGCTTTGGCCGCGGCCTCGAACTCGGCCCGCGCCGCCTGCACGTCCAGGTTCCCGGAGCGGGCCGCGGAGCCGACCTCGCCGGGCTGCAACGGAGTCCCCGGCAGGTCCGGCAGGCGCTCCGGCAGGACGAGCAGGGGCACCTGCGCCTGGGAGAGACCGAGCTGGCGGACGAGTTCCTCCCTGCCCGCCGTGGCCTCATGCTGCGCCAGGGCCAGCTGCGTGGCCGCGTCGGCGTAGAAGCCCTGCTGCCGCACCCGCTGCGCCGTGTTGAAATTTCCCGTGGCCTGCATCCGCCGCGCGAGCTCCGCCGCCGCACCTGCGGCCTCGAAGACCTGCCGCGCGTAGCCCAGGCGCTCCCGGGCCGCCACGGCCCTGACCCAGGCCTTGCGCACGTCCGTGACCTTGCGCACCACCTCGCCGCCGAGGCGTTCCTCCTCGGCCGCCAGACTGGCCCGCGCCACGCCCTGCCGCACGGGGTAGGTCAGCAGATCGACCAGCCCCACGGTCAGAAGCCGCCCGAACTCCACCTCGTCGAGCACATGCACGCGCTCGAACGTGAAGACCGGGTTGGCGATCCGCCCGGACTGGGCCGCCTCGGCGGCGCGCTCCCAGTTTCTGGCCAGAATCGCCTGGAACTCCGGGCTGTTGACCATGGCCAGCTGCACAGCCAGCTCCTTGCCCAGGACCTTCGTCAGGATTTCCGAGGCCTTGGCGTCGAGGGCCTGCCGCTGGGAGGCGTCCCTGGCCAGCACGGCCGTGGCGTCGGTGAACCCGGACACCCGCGCATTTGTCCGCTCCAGGGACCTGTCGAAATCCACCGTGGCGCAGGCGGCCAGGCTTGCGGCCAGCAGCAGCGCCACGAACACCCTGGTCAGCCCGGCGCCCGCGTTCATTGCGCTGCCCCGTGGTCGTGCCCGTGGGCCTCGCCGTGTCCGGTACTTCCTTGCGCCCCCTTTTCCTCCGGCTGGGCCGCCTCGCGGGCGTAGGTCCGCCATCCGCCTATTTCCCCGACCCTGTCGTTGGACTGCCGCCACGGGGCCACGGGCTGATGGGCATAGGGCGCATAGCCGTCGAAGACCGACTCGAAATGCAGGGCCTCGGCCGGCGGGGCGTCCGCCGCCTCCCCCTGTCCCGCCGCACCGGCCTGAAGCGGAAATGCAAGCAGCGCGGCTAGAGCGAACGCGCGTGCGATGACATCCATGGAATCTCTCCCGCTGAACTGGTTCTCTGAGACATGCCTGAATATGAAAGTATGACTGCGCGCACAGATTGCAAGCCGTGGCGGAGCATTTCAACGGGCGGCCTTGAGGATCAGCCCTTGCGCACGACCCGCCTGATGCGCTCCAGGATGGCCACGCCGTCGCAGGGCTTCTCGAACACGTCCTCCTCGCAAAGCCCCAGTCCGCCGATGTCGATGTAACGGCGGAAATCCGTGGAGCCGGTGTGGAGGATGGAGCGGACGCAGAGACCCTGCTCCGTGGCGGCACGGATGAACTCCGCGCCGTTCATGGCCGGCAGGCGGATGTCCACGACGCAGACGTCCGCGGGTTCGCGCCGCAGCTGTTCCAGGGCCTCTTCGGCCGAATGGGCGCTGCGGAGGTCGAATTCCTCGAAATCTTCCAGAAAGCCGACCAGGGAGGAGCGGATATGCTCCTCGTCGTCGATGATCATGACTCGTGGAAGCACGCATCCTCCCTTGTCTGCACTTGCCCGGCGGCGGGTAGGTCGATGGTGAATTTCGCCCCCCGGCCCGGCGCCGATTCGAGGCTCATGCAGCCGTCGTGGCTGCGGGTGATGATGAAATAGGACACGGACAGGCCGAGCCCCGTGCCCACGCCGGGCGGCTTGGTGGTGAAGAAGGGTTCGAAGGCCCTGCGCTGGACATCCGGCGGCATCCCCGGCCCGTTGTCCTCGACCTGCGCCGTGACCCTGGCGTCGCGGGCGGAAAGACGGATCGAGATGCTCGGGTCGGAAATCTCGGGACTGGCCGAAGCCATGGCCTGGGCCGAGTTGCGCAGCAGGTTGAGGAAGACCTGCTCGATCTCGGTTTCCGTGCAGTTGACCAGATGGGGGCCGTCATCGATTTCCCAGACGATCCGGATCTTCCTGAAATCGAAATTCTTCTTCAGGTCGTAATCGCTTTCGGCCAGGAAAAGGGAGCGTTCGATGATGGCGCGCAGGTCGCAGACCCTGCGCTTGGACTCGCTGCGCCTGCTGAAGTCGAGCATGTGGCGGATGATGTCGGCCGCGCGCATGGCCGCCTGCTGGATGTTCTCGATGAACCCGTGCAGGCCGCGGGCCCGCATGTACTGGTCGAGCAGGTTCATGTCGAGGCCGATGCCGCGCGCCACCTCGATGTTTTTCGGGAAATCCGGCCTGGTGCGCTGCGAAAGGTTCTGGCTGGTGACCATGATGATGCCCAGGGGGTTGTTGATCTCGTGCGCCACGCCTGCCGCGATGCCGCCCACGGAAATCATCTTCTCGGACTGGATCATCATGTCCTGCATGCGCTTGAGTTCCGTGACGTCGCGCAGCACGCACAGCACGCACTCGCGCCCCTCCAGCAGGACCCGCTGGGCCGAGAGCACGCACGGGACCACGCTGCCGTCCTTGCGGCGCAGGGAGAAGTCGACATTCTCGACGAGATCGCGCTCCAGGACGGCCTGCCGCAGGGCTTCACGTTCGCCGGGCCGGCCGTAGAGCTGCAGGTCGCTGGCGGTCCTGCCCACCGCATCCTCCAAGGAATGGCCGGCGACCCGCGTGAAGGCCTCGTTGACGTCGATGATGCGGCCGTGTTCGAGTTCCATGAGCACGATGGCGTCGGGGGACAGGCGGAAGAGGCGCGAGAACTTCTCCTCGGACTGCCGCAGCCGCTCCTCCACCGCCTTGCGCTCGGTGATGTCGATGCCGATGCCCGTCAGGAACCCTTCCCCGTCCACCGTCACCCCGACGCCCGAGAAGAGCATCGGTATCCTGCGGCCGTCCTTGGCCGTCATTTCCGCCTCCACCGTGGCCGCCCCGTCCTTTTTCCCGCGGCGCAGCGCTTCGACGACCCGCGAGACGTTCTCCCTCGGGCCGGCGAACCAGTCGAACAGGCTGCGGCCCGATATCTCCTCCGAAGAGTACCCCGTCATGACCTCGTGGGCCCTGTTCCAGCGCACGAGCCGCCCATGGCTGTCGTACAGGAACAAGAGACCCGGGACGCTCTCGAAGATGGCGGCCATGAGCTGTCGCTCCCTTGCCAGGGACCGTTCGGCCTCCTTGCGGGCACTGACATCCTCGACCGCGCCGTTGAGCAGCAGGGGGCTCCCGCCGCCGTCCCGCTGGACCGAGGCCGTCAAAACCGCGTCGAAGGCGGTCCCGTCCTTGCGCACGAACTCGGTTTCAATGCTGACCGGGCTGTCCGACTGCAGGACCGTCTGCAGAAATTGAAGCCGGGCGGCAGGGTCGGCGTAGACGGCCTGGACATTGGCGTTGTCCGAACCCATGAACTCATATTGGTCGACGTAGCCGAACATGCGGGCCAGGGCCGGGTTCCCCTCAAGCAGGGTCCCTTCGAAGGTCGTGCGGAAAATGCCTACCGGGGAGTTGTCGAATATGGCCCGGTACCGCTCTTCGCTCTCGCGCAGCTGGTTCATCTGCCGTTCGATGGTCCGCCCCATGCTCAGAAAGGTCCGCCTCAGAGGGGCGAACTCGGCATACTCCACGTCGGGCGGGGGAACGTCGTACGCCCCCTTGACGTAGGCGCCGACCAGCGCGTCCAGGGCGTCGAACGGACCGCGGAAATAGCGCCGCAGCAGACGCGCGGCCAGAAAGTACTGCACGCCGATGATGAACAGAGCGATGCCTCCCCCGGCCAGGCCGATGCTCGTCACGGTCCTGACCCTGTCCGATTCGTCCAGACCCAGACGGACATGCCCGATGACCTGCCCTTCGTAGAGCACGTCGACCTCGCGGAGAATGAACAGCTTTCCGCCGCCGTCGTACGCGAACCACGACTCTCCCCGCCCGTCGCGCAGTTCGAGCAGCCCCACGGCGGGGTTCATGGCCGTTGCCTGGGCCACGGCCACGGCGCTGTCCTTGTCCAGAGTCCAGAACGGCGTCTCAAGGGATTTGGACAGAAAATCGATGGTGCCCTCGGCCTGCTCCTCCATCTGCACCCCGACCCTCCAGCTCAGGAAGAGGAACACCATGGCCGTGACGACCAGCACGATGCCCGTGCTGAGGATGCCCAGGGACAGGGACAGGCGGTTGGACAAGGAAGGCTGCGCAACGGGAGAAGGCATGTATGGCTCCGGTCCGGACGGGATGCGTGTCACGCCCGCGGTCGTCCTCGACTCAAGGGGGACACCGCGGCGGCGACTTCCGTGTACCGCAAAAATCTTTCCTTTTCGAGAAAAACCTCATCCCGCAGCTCTCGGCCGGCAGCCGTGCAGTGTCTCGGCAATCAGGAGCTGGACACGGCACACGAGGACGCCGCGCTGAAGCCTGTAGATTTTCAAGCTCGATACATGTGTTCAAAATGCAGCATTTCACCATCACCGCATTGAAACTCGAAATTTATTGCTGTAATGTTTCTGTCATAGGAGTGTCGTCTGACAACGCTCCTGACACATGACGAAACAGCTCTTCCCGGGAGCTCCCGTACAGCCTTGCCATACATCCATGCCGGAAGAGAATGACACATTGCGAAGCGTTGCAGTTTCAGAGGGGGGAGCATGAAAATCGAGATGGAACCGGGCAAACTGCCGCCATCCGAAACCGGAGAAGGCATCGACGGCCAGAGGCGGCTCGGATCCGGCGTCCCGGGAGCTGCGGCCGACGTGCCGACCATGATCCAAAACCTTTCCGGCAGGACGATTCTGGAGGCCATGCAGGAGATCGTGGCCATCAAGGACTCCTGCGGCGTCTACAGGGCCGTCAACCCGGCCATGTGCCGCTTTCTCGGAAAGCCTGAGCCGATGATTCTCGGGCGCACGGATTTCGACCTGTTCCCGCCCGATCTGGCCGCCTCGTACCAGGCCCTGGATGCGCAGGTCATGGAGAGCCGCGCCCCGCTCAGCATCGAAGAGCAGGCTCGGGGCTCGGGGCAGCCCATCTGGGTCAGCACGACCAAAAGCCCCGTTCTCGACCAGGACGGCCGGTGCGTCGGCGTTCTGGTCGTGGTCCGCGACATCACGGTTCGCAAGGCGGCTGAAGAGAGCGCCAAAAGACGGATTCTCTTCCAGCGCATCCTGGTCAATGTCGCCGCCACCTGCATCAATATCCCCCTGGACGAGGTCGATGCGGCCGTCCACGGCTGCCTGGAGGAGATGGGCAAGTTCGTAGACGCCGACCGGGCCTACATTTTCGAGTTCGATGTCGAGCGCGGCATCGCCGTCAACACCCACGAGTGGTGCGCCGGGGGCATACCCGCCCAGATCCGGAACCTGCAGGACCTGCCCCTCGACCGGATCGGCGACGGCCTGGCGGAACTGAACCGCGGCCGGCCCCACCATGTCGAGGACGTCAAGACCCTGCCTCCCGGCCCCCTGCGAAACACCCTCGAACCGCAGGGCATCAGGAGCCTCATGACCGTGCCCCTGCTGCGCGGGGAGCGATGCATCGGCTGCGTCGGCTTCGACTCTGTCCGGCAGGCCCGGCCGTTCTGCGACGACGAGTACACCCTCCTGGTCATGTTCGCGCGCATGCTCGTCAACATCGGCCTGCGCCGTGAAGTCGAGGAGTCCCTGCGCCTGGCCGGCCTCAAGGCCCAGGCGGCCAGCGACGCCAAGAGCGAGTTCCTGGCCAACATGAGCCACGAGATCCGCACCCCGTTGAACGGCATTCTCGGCATGCTGCAGCTCATGAACACCACGAGTCTGGACGCCGAGCAGAGCGAATACGTGCATATGGCCATCCAGGCGGCCCAGCGCATGACGCGCCTCCTGTCCGACATCCTCGACCTTTCCAGGGTCGAGGCAGGCAAGCTGACCCTGCAGGAGGGCCCCTTTTCCCTGAGCGAGGTCAG
>JANJWV010000131.1 GCA_024709365.1 Desulfomicrobium sp.
GACAGGACTCGCAAGGTTGTCATGGTCAGCGTGGTTTCAATCCACGCCCTCCGCGCGGAGGGCGACGCGGCCACAGGGCAGCACATGGCGCTTTGACCGTGTTTCCATCCACGCCCTCCGCGCGGAGGGCGCCTGTTAGGCATAGAACATGTTGTCATGTCAGCGTTCTCCAAGACGATTGCGCGAATCATGTCGGAGAAATCACAAATGTTTCGTCCTCGAACATTCAAATCCAAAATTTGTACAACCGAAACAAATAACAACAGTAATCGCGAACCTGCCAGGTAAACCGGGACCGCTTGGGGTTCGCGCTACAAAATCAGCGGGCCTTCCGGGTCATACGCGGGCTTGGCACCTACATGTTCGATCTTTCGTTTCCAGTTGGCGCCCAGATAGTAGAAACGC
Source organism: Desulfomicrobium sp. (assembly GCA_024709365.1). Lineage (GTDB taxonomy): Bacteria > Desulfobacterota > Desulfovibrionia > Desulfovibrionales > Desulfomicrobiaceae > Desulfomicrobium. The sequence goes on from JANJWV010000131.1 coordinate 406, forward strand.
AGGCTGTCCTTCTGCTCGTCCATTTCGTTCAGCAACCGGTGCTTGAGCCGCGTCCATTGCGCCGGATCAACCACGCATTCAAATACGGAATATTGCACGCGTTGCCCGTAATCCTGACAGGCCTTGGCGATGCGCCGCAATCGTCTCTGGCCCCCTGGGTCCTCGAAACTTACGTCGTAGCTAATCAATACCAGCATGTCGTCATTTCCCCACAAATGGGGGGTATCCATCCAAGTCGCCGCGAAGCCATCTCGCCATGAGCATGGCCTGCACATGGAAGACAAGTCCCATTGAAATCCGCTCATTCAGAAACGGATGCACGATCTCATCCTGTTTGCGTTTCTGGTAAGCGACCAGCAGCGTTTTACGGGCGTCATCTGTCATCCTGACCGCACCGGTTTCCAGAATCTCGAAGTCGTCTTTCTTGATCTGCCCCAGATTGATGAGCGAAAGCGCCAGACGGTCACCGACAAAGGCCCGGAACTCTTCCATGACATCCAGCGCCAATCCATGTCGTCCGGGCCTGTCCCTGTGCAGGAAACCCACCTCGGAATCCAGTCCGACGCATTCCAGCGCGCTACGCACGTCATGGGCCAGCAGGGTGTAGATGAATGACAGCAGGCAGTTGACCCGATCCAGCGGTGGACGGCGACTGCGTCCCATGAACCGGAATGCTGGTTCGCCAGAGAGTATCAGATGGTCGAACACGCCGAAATAGCCGTTGGCCGCTTCGCCCTCGATGCCGCGGGCGACATCAAGGCTGACCGGCTGTTGCAGGCGCTGCAGGCAATCCTTCAAATGCGAAGTCTCATTGTCCAAGGCCGTTCCGTCGATCTTGCCGCCATGGTCTCGCAGGGCCCGCTGCACTACGCGTCGGGCGTTGATGATCTTGGCGCTGATGATGGACCTGGCCACCTCTGCGCTTACTTCCGGAGAATCCGCCCGGCGATACTGCTCACGTCGGAGCAGAACATTACCGGAAACAGGCCCCTGCACCCGGGCCAGAAAGCGCCCGTTCTCGGTCAGAAAACTGAAGCCCAGCCCTCGCTCGGCGGCAAATCCCATCAAGAATGGGCTGCACGAGACATGGCCAAAACAGACGATACCGCCAAGGGTATGCACCGGCACGCGCAGCCTGACTTCATTGTCCACGCGCACGGCCACGCATTCCCCGTCCTTGGCCAGATATGTGCCCTGTGTCGTCACGTAGAGCGTATTGAGCAGCTTCTTCATTCGGTGTCCGCCATGGCAGCCAGATACTTCCTGACTTTCTTGCCCCGTGGAAGTTCCGGCATGCACAGATCAATCAATGAACAGGCTTCGCATTTCGCTTCGTAGTGGGCCGCAGGGGTTTTGCCCGACGCGACCAGTTCATGCAGACGCGCCGATGCTTCGACCGTTTCCTCACGCAAGGCAGTGTCGAATGCGACCACCTCTCTGCGTCTGGTCTTTCCGTAAAAGAGCGCCCCTTGAGTGATGGTCACGCCGAGCATTTCCTCCAAGGCCATGGCCTGGGCGCAGAGCTGAATCCTGTCCCAGTTGGCGGCCTTGCTGCGGCCCCGCTTGTATTCGATGGGGTACACATCCCCCTTTTCAGGGCCGAACTCGACCACATCGGCCAGACCGGACAACCCGAGGCGCAAGGAACGCAAGGGCAGACTGCGTGCGATGCGCCGTCCCGCACGCACAAGGTCCTCTCCAGCATCGACTTTCTCGTGAAGGATGCGGCCTTCGGCCGTGAACTGATTCTCCTCCCAGACTCGCTCGATATGGATGAGCGCACATTGCCGCTCGCAATAGAGCAGATGCTGCAAGGCCGATATGGGGAGAAGGTCGTCTTCCGTATGCACGGGGCCTGACTCCGTTTGCGTTTTGCGACGTCGCGGCTCGGCAGAACAGCGAGTCAACGGCAGCGCCTCAGCTTGTCCAGAAGTATTTCGCGCATGCACGGTTTGTCTGCCGGATACAGGGAGATGAGCCGCTTGCCCTGCTGCTGATACAGTTGCTGCTTCTTGAGCATTCCGATCTTGTAGTCAGCGGTGTCCATGCCCCAATACTCAATATAGACATCGAATTCGGGCAGATAGAAATCCGGCCGGATGGCGTAGCCGTCGAGGATGCGAAAACGCTCGTCGTACCGATAGCGGATACCCTCGGCGCTCAGAGCCTCGCAGACAAGCCGTTCCCCCTCGGACTGCACCCAACTGCCGTCCTTGGCCCGGATGGTCTTCTGCAGTTCGATCTTGGTCTCGTAGTTGCGGCGCTCCAGGAAGACCTCGTCGAAGCAGTGGTCGCAGAACGGCCGCTGAAAGGCCTTGTGACTGCGCACATATTCGTCGGCCGCCAGTTCCACGCCGCAACGCTGGCAGCAATGCACAACCGCACGGTCCGCGATATCCGAAGCCGCACGGATCAGCTTGCCCGCAGCCAGCACGCTGCGCTTGACGTAATCGCGCTCGGCCGGATTGGCATAGAGATCGCGCAGGTCCGGCAGCACCGCCCGGGCAGCGGCCCCGTAAGCGCCAAGGGCCTTGGCCGTGTACTGTCGAACTTGCGGATGGCCGTCGCTCAGCAGCGGGTGCAGCGCCTCCACGGCCGGAGCAGCCGAGACAATGCCCGCCAGTTTGCCCAGGCCCGAGGCGGCAAGCCTGCGCACCAGCGGCGACACGGAATTGGCCAGTTCCAGCAACTCCGGCAGGGCTTGCGGGTCCGCGCTGTTGCCGAGTTCCGTGGCGCGTCGGGCCAGCGTCTTTTCGGTGGAGGTGTTCATGTGCTTCATGACTGATTTCGATTCCGGGGAATCTCCATGGCGTCGCGGCAGTGCGTACCGGCGCAACGCCGTGTGCGCGGTTAGAGTTTTTCGATGACCTCGACGCAGGAGGGAGCCTGGCCGACCGTTACCGTGTAGTCGGCAAAGGAGCGTGCCGGGCCGGCGGAGCTTTCGGCGCGCCTGATCTGCACCAGATCGAAGAGCTTGTGCGCAGGGGCATTGCCGAGCTTGTTCTCGTGGCGGAAGACAATGAGCTTGCGGCTGCTCATGAGTCCTCGCGCCGCCGAACGGTCATGTTCGAACATGTTCGCCAGGGCGTCCCAGAGCAGATTCAGGTCGTCGTCGGAAAAGCCGGTCTTTTCCGCCAGCGGCGCCGAGACAAAGCCGTGCGCCACATACAGTCCGTAGGGCACGATGTGCTTGCGGCCCATGGTGCGTTCCTTTTCGAGGTCCTTCTCGTTGGTCACGGCCATGCGGGTGATGCTGACTTCCTGCGGGATGATCGGCTCGACGCTTTTGGCAAAGGCGACCTGCACCGGGCCGCGCACCTGACCGCAGTTGACCTCGGTGGTCATGACCGCGCCGAATGTGCGGATGTCGTAGAAGTTGGCGCACATCCAGTCGGTTACTTCTTTCGCCTTTTCGGCATTCTTGGGCAATTTTTTGGCTTCATGAGACAGCTTGGCCGCAGTGTACGCTTCCAAATGGCTGGTATTCAATACCGCTTTCTCCTGAATATAAATGCGAAAACCAATAGCGCCTTCCTTGGCCAGGGCCACATGATTCCTGATCTTGCGCTTCAGGCACACATCCGTGACCAGACCGTGCCCTGTTTCCGGATCGATGCGCGGCATGTTGCCCGCGTCCGGGTCGCCGTTGGGGTTGCCGTTCTCGACGTCAAAAAGCAGCACGAATTCATAGCGGTTGGCGATGGCGGTCATGGCTAGTTCTCCTTGTTCTTCTTGGTGAAAAAGTCTTTGCGCTGGTGGTAGTAGCCGATCATGAACAGGCCCTGCTCTTCGGATGACATGGTTGTCGGTAAGTCGCTGAAGGCGCCGATGATGTCCTGCATCATGGCTTCGTAATGGAAGGCCATCCCTTTCTTCTCGGGGTCTTTGCGCAGTTTGGCCGTGTGGTTGGCAGCGTTCTTGAGCAGCATGTGGAAGACCTGTCCCGGATTGGCTGACGCTGAGGCCAGGTAGCGGTCCTTGATGGTCGCGCCAGCTCCGGGAACGGCCTCTTCCTGGGCTTTTTCCAGGACGGCGAAAAGTCGGCCAAGCAGATACGGGCGGTCTGTTCTTGCGGGGTCGAGTGACACGGGAACCTCCAACTGTTTGTTTCGCGTGAGAAATGCCTTGATGAGTGCGGCCCGGTAATACGTCACCGCGTGTTCGGCACGGATGCGGCCGAGCACCGCCGGCAACAGGCTCTGCGGGTACTGCACGCCAGTGAGCATGGCCCTGGCCACGCCTCCGGCCAGCACGGGCGAGATGTTCTCGCTCTTGTTCAGCGTCGCGGTCTGGCGGAGAAGGAGCCAGAGCGGCGGAAATTCCGGCTCGTTGTCGTACTGCCGGATAATTTCCAGTTCCCGGAAATGCCTGCCGATCTTGTGCAGCAGGCCGCCCACGGTATCGACCTCCCAGAAGCGGATGGACAGGCGGGCCGCGTTGGGAGCCAGGGCCAGCACGTAGAAATGCACGGATTCATCCAGATCGGGCACGATATCGACGGCGTGCTTGCCGGAACGGATGGCCTGGAGCAGGTCGTGCAGCTTGATTGCGGTCTGATGGTCGACAGTGTTTTCCGGCTGCGACGATTGTGATGACGGGTCAAAGAGATCGGCCAGGAAATCTTCCGCAGGGCTGGTGCGTTCGGCCCAGAAGACGATGGTGGCGTCGCCGATGGTGATTTTTTGGCGACTGCCGCGTGTCAGCAACGCGTTCAGCGCCGTGGTGTAGGCGAAGGCGGATATTTCCCCGACATCCGCCTTGTCCTTGTCATAGGAGACAAAGGCGCTGGCATTGTATGAAACGATGTAGCCGCCTGATGTCTGACCGCCTGCGACACCCTTGATGGGAGTATGCACTCGCGCTTGGGCGACGTCCTGCTCGCCCGTGATCAGGCATTGCACTCTCGGGGCGTCGTCGGTCTTGCCGCAGTGCGCGAGCCATGCCTTTTGAATCGGCAACCGATTGTGAATGAAGCCCTTCGTTCCATCGAGGCGAAAGACCAGATTGGATGCAGCGATATCGTCCCAGTTCTGAAAAGCGGCGACATGCTTTTCCGCCTGCTCCGGGTTCCAGCTGTCCAGAAATCTTCTTATCGCCAAGAACCCGGCGTCATCGAGGTCTTCGCAAATTGAGCAAAGCAGTCCTTTGAAGGCGGCAAAACGCTCCACATTGTCCTCTGCACCGTTCTTGTCGTTGCCTAGGGTGTAACCCGCTTTGTCCCAGCAAAAGTTGGCCTTTACGCCGGAAGTCCTTGTCGCGGCGGCAGGTACGGCTATCTTGCGGGGCCGCAGCTTCTTGCCCTCCTGCTCCCGCAGATCCTCGATGCCCCTCAAATTTCCATCCCCATCCAGCACCAGGGCGAAAGAGATGTTCTCCATACTGGTTCCATACGGCGGCATACCGGAATCCGGGTCCGCGCTCATGCGTTCGAAATATCCATGCAGTGCTTGCAGAATCATGCCCGCACCTCCGGCGACAGGCGTGTCGGCGGAGCGATCACCCCGTCCTGCATGACGGCCTTGAAGAAAAGCGGGGTCATGTCGCGCTCGAAATCGATGTCCAGCAGCATGTAGCCCAGTTCGCGCTTCTCCCCGGCGTAGCAGGAAGGCGGGACATCGCCTTCGACCAGTTCGAAGGACGCCGGAAACTCACGGCAGCCCAGGCACGGCTGGTGGAAGAACTGTCCGGTGCGCGCGCGGCGGTTGAAGATATCCAGATGCTTGCCCTCGTTGTCCGCCGCTCCGGCCTTGTCGGTCAGTTCGAAATGTGCCTCGATGACGTACTCGACGTTGCGCAGCAGGGTCGCGGCCCGCTGCTGGCGGTTGCCGCCGTCGTCGACCAGAAAATAGAGCGGCTTTCTGTCGCGCATGGCCGAGACCGGGTTGGGTTTGGGGATCTTGGAACTGACCTCGTTGCGGCGCACGTTGTCGAAAACGATGGGCCGCAGGACATGAATTCTGCCAACCACCCAGCGGATGGCCGGCTTCCAGTGAATGGCTTCCAGAATGCCCCGGGCGGCGGACGGGGTCATGACGTCATAGGATACCCGCTCGACCTTCATTTCCGGCCTGGTGAAACAGGCATAGTCGCCCCAGACCCGCAGTTTGATGCCAAATGCCATAGACTCCTCCTTTCTCAGGCTATCAACCCTTCAGCGTCCCAAACTTCGCTCGCATCCACGCAGAGGCCGACATCGTCCCTGTACACCGCCATATTTCGAAGCACGGGGCACGAATCCCGGATCATCTCGACGGCGCCATCGGACTTGAGCCGAGCCAGATCCCTGTTTCTGACCGTCACGGAGTACTGTTGTAGCCTGCGCAGGACAGGGCGCGGGAACTCCGTGAAGCGCAGTTGCCGGATCATTTCTTCCGTTTCGGCTTCCTTCGGGACAATCACCGCGGTTCCTTCGTCTTCGATGAAACGGAACTCATCGGCGATCTGCCTGAACGGAAACAGCAGATCCTTTCCTACTGATGCGTTCAGGCGCCTTACGATCTGTTTTCTGTCCAACTCCTGCACGTCATAGAGCAGTTCGAAATACCGGCGCATGACCGTCAGCCCGAGCGGGTCCTCTGCAGGCAGGGTGCGCAGAGTTTCGCCCGCGCGGCTGGCGCAACGCTGCAGCCATGGCATCCTGGGCGGATTTTCGGGTTCGTACACGACAACCCGACCCAGACCATTCAGCCGTCCCTCGCGATTGCAGCGGCCGGCGGCCTGAGCGATGGAATCGAGGCCAGCCATGGCCCGGAAGACAACCGGGAAATCCACATCCACCCCGGCTTCGATGAGCGATGTCGAAATGACACGGCAGGGCCGTTTGTCCTTGAGTCGCTGGCGAATGGCGTCCAACGTGCGCCGTCGGTGTGCGGGATACATGTTCGTGGACAGGTG
>JANJWV010000199.1 GCA_024709365.1 Desulfomicrobium sp.
CTGACGTCGCGCCCCCCCCCCCCCCCCCCCCTCGGGCTGTTCTCCGTTTCCGGTGGGGGGGGGTTGTTTGTTTTCCCCCCCCCCCCGCCGGAGGCACTCTTAATACGAGGTGATTATCATGCTGGATCTACACATCATCAACGCGGCCCTGCCTGGGCAGGAGACGCTGACCGAGATCGGGTGCAAGGATGGCCGGATTGTCGCGGTTGAACCGAGTATAAAGGCCGAGGCGGCTCAGGTCATTGACGCCAAGGGGTATCTGGTGACCCCGCCGTTCGTGGACAGCCATTTTCATATGGACGCGACGCTTTCGGCGGGGATGCCGCGGCGCAACGAGAGCGGCACACTGTTGGAGGGCATCAGGATCTGGGGCGAGCTCAAGCCGGATCTGACGCCGCAGGGGTTGAAGGAACGGGCGCTGAAGTTGCTGCGTTGGAGCGTGGCCAAGGGCAACCTGGCCATTCGGACGCACGTGGACACGACGGACCCGAGCCTCATGGCTGTGGATGTGCTGCTGGAAGTGCGCGAGGAGATGAAGGATTTCGTGGACATCCAGCTGGTTGCCTTTCCCCAGGACGGGGTGCTGCGGGCGCCGAAGGGGGTCGAGTTGCTGGAACGCGCCCTGGACAAGGGCGTGGATGTGGTCGGCGGCATCCCGCATTTCGAGCGGACCATGGACCAGGGGCGGGAGTCGGTGCGCGTGCTGTGCGAGATCGCGGCCAAGCGCGGGCTCATGGTCGACATGCACTGCGACGAGTCCGACGATCCGCATTCACGGCACGTGGAGAGTCTGGCGTTCGAGACGCAGCGGCTGGGGCTGCACGGCCGGGTCACAGGCTCACACCTGACGAGCATGCATTCCATGGACAATTATTATGTGTCGAAGCTGCTCCCGCTCATGGCAGAGGCGCAGCTGCACTGCGTGTGCAACCCTCTGGTGAACATGAACCTGCAGGGGCGGCACGACACGTACCCCAAGAGGCGGGGCCTCATGCGCGTGCCGGAGCTGATGGGCATGGGCGTCAATGTTGCCTTCGGGCACGACGACGTCATGGACCCCTGGTACCCCATGGGCAGCCACGACATGCTGGAGGTGGCGCACATGGGCGCGCACGCCCTGCACATGACCGGCGTGGATGGTTTGAAGAAGATGTTCGCGGCCGTGACGGAAAACGGGGCGAAGGTGCTGGGCCTGGAGGGCTACGGCCTGAAGCCGGGCTGCAACGCGGACATGGTCATCCTGCAGGCCGCAAACGAACTCGAAGCCCTGCGCCTGCGTCCGGCACGACTGTGGGTCATCCGTCGCGGCAAGGTCGTGAGCCGGACCCCGGAGGTCATGGCAAACGTGGATTTGGGAGGGGGTGAGGAGTTGGTGGATTTTACATAAGGCAGAGAGATGATGTTGCCGGCCAGCGGCACGGCATGGCCTTATTCGTCCTGCAACCAGTTCGGAACATCGCGCCGTGCATGCAGGATGCGCCATACGTCGACATGTGCATCCCGGACAACGTAAAAGACCAGATACGGAAAGCGCTTCAGCGGCCAGGAACGCAAGCCCGGCAGGTTCAGCTCATGTGCGAAGCGCGTCGAGCCGCTTTCCGGATGCCTGCCGATCTGCGTGAAGGCCCGATCGAGAGCGTCGATGAAGCCCAGGGCCGCCTCGCCCGCCCCGTCCTCCAGATAATGCCCGATGGTCTCCTCGATGTCCTGATGGGCACGCTCGCGGGGAATGACTGGAAACGCCTTCACACGCGGATTCAACGACGAACTCGGCCGCGTAGCGCTTCGAAATACGCGCCATCGGCCGGTTCACGCTCCGGGGAGGAAGCCCCGGCAAGAAGCAGGGTGCGCAGACGCTGACGGTCCTGATCTTTGCGGATCAATTCCCGTACGTATTCGCTACTCGTGCCGTAACCACGACTCGCAACCTGCTCATCCACAAAACTCTTGAGGGACTCGGGGAGAGAAATGTTCATGGTGCTCATAGATAAAACATAGCGATTTTGGCAAAAATTGGCAAGATTGGATACCAATCTCAGATGTTGTCGTCGTCCGCCAACTCCCCGAGCCAATGCCCGCTGATGCGCAGGTGCACCACGTGGTGCCCGTGCGCATGCCCCTCCATTTCAAAAGAGCGGGCTGACGCATCAAGGCTGCCGTCAATGTCCAGATTTGCCGTCTTGAACATGCCCAGGTCTGGCGGCGCCTGCGGATTCCATTTGCGTATGACCAGATGTCCTCGCATTGCGCCATCCTCCAGGGTCAGGCGCCCCTGCCAGACATAAACCGACCCGCCGCCGTTCACCAGGCCCCGCCTGACGACCGCCACACCTTCCTCCGTTCTGTCGTAAGCCTCGAAGCGCAGCCAGTACATCCCATCCTGCATCGCGAACCGTCCTTTATTTTCCCGCACGACGTGTGTGCCGACGGGGCGCCCATTGTGGCTCATGGATGCGGCAAAGGCAAACTGGCTGAAAATTCCCCGTATCCCGAACTTGACACCCGCCATCAACCGTCTCATGCCGTTCCGTCGACCCGGCCCCACAGTGCGGCGTGCGCCCATCTACCTCAGCAAGAACAAGCGCCTGACGGCGCATCGGGATATCCTCATGAATACTCCGCAGAACCGGCCCATGTACCTGTTCCTCATCAGCCTCGCCATATTGAGCGCCCTTGGGTTCCAGGGTTGGCGCACGCTTTTCAACAACTTCGCGGTGGAGGTGGCGCACGTCACGGGCCAGCAGATGGGGATGATCCAGGGGCTGCGCGAGGTGCCGGGATTTCTGGCTCTGCTCGTCATCTACCTTCTGGTCTTCGTACGCGAGCACCGTCTGGCCGTGCTTTCGCTCATGGTCATGGGGCTGGGCGTGATGCTGACGGGCATGATGCCAAGCTACGGCGGCCTTGTCCTGGCCACTCTGGTCATGTCCTTCGGGTTCCACTATTACGAGACATTGAGCCAGTCCCTGACCCTGCAGTACTTCAGCGTTACCCAGAGCCCGGTGGTCATGGGCCGTTTGCGCGCGGCGGGATCCATCGCCAACATCGCCATCGGCCTCGTCTTTCTGGTGGCCGTGAACCATGTCGACTACCAGACCCTGTACGTGTCGCTCGGCATCTTCATCGTGGCCGCGGCCAGCCTCTGCCTGCTGCCCAAACCCGCGCGCGGGGACCTGCCGCTCCAGCGCAAGAACATGGTTCTGCGCCGCCGCTACTGGCTCTTTTACGTGCTGACCTTTTTGTCCGGATCCCGACGGCAGATTTTCGTGGCCTTCGCCGTGTTTCTGATGGTCACGAAATTCGGATACACGGTCACGGAGATTACGCTGCTGTTCATGCTCAACAACGCCGTGAACTCCTTCCTGAGCCCCATGATCGGCCGGGCCGTGAACCGCTTCGGAGAACGCAAGGTACTGTCCCTGGAATACACCGCCCTGTTCTTCGTCTTCCTCGGCTACGCCGTGACCGACAGCAAGTTGCTGGTGGCCGTCCTCTATATTCTGGACCATATCTTCTTCAATTTTGCCATGGCCATCCGCTCCTTTTTCCAGAAGATCGCCGACCCGCGCGACATCGCCCCGAGCATGGCCGTGGGTTTCACCATCAATCACATCGCGGCCGTGGTCATTCCCATCACGGGCGGCCTGCTCTGGATGGTGGACTACCGCATCCCCTTCGTGGGCGGCGCGGCGCT
>JANJWV010000200.1 GCA_024709365.1 Desulfomicrobium sp.
CATCAGGCTGAACTTCCTGAACAATCCGAATGAGATTTGTGGAGTCCGTCAGATCCCCATAATGAAGAATTAATTTTCGGTTGTCGACATGCGGGTCTTCGTAAAGGTGGTCGATGCGATCCGTGTTGAACAACGACGCCCGGCGCTTGACACCGTGCACCTCATATCCTTTCTTGATGAGAAATTCTGCCAGATACGCGCCATCCTGCCCCGTAATACCTGTTATCAAAGCTTTTTTCATTATGACTTCCAATCAGCTTGTTATTGTTAAAGCCACGCCATCACGGCCTTGGGCATAGCCGTTAAACATGGAAAAGGGATTGCGTCAAACCCTCACTCGCACGTATGACGCAGCCTTCAGTCCTGAGGAATTGTGAGGGGATGTAATACGAAACTAACCTATCTGTCCCATATCACGGAGATCGAATCAGCCGGACACATTGCTCACGGGGGAATATTCCGGCACCAAATCCTCAAGCCCACGCCTCACGCCATCAACCTCAAAATTCCTCGCGGCCTCCAGCAACGCTCCCATCTTTGCGCCGTCCTCAACGGGAGTCCTGCCTGAACGCAGCACCATGATCTTCTCATGCCCAGTCTCAAGCACATCCTCGCCCGCCGTGATCAGCTCCTCAAAAAGCTTCTCCCCTGGCCGAAGGCCAGTGAACCTGATCTCGATCTCTGCCGGGTCCTTGCCTGAAAGAACAATCAAATCTCGGGCCAAATCCGCGATGCGTACGGGCTTGCCCATCTTCAGCACGAAAATTTCCCCGCCCCGGCCCTGGGCGCCGGCTTGGACGATGAGTTGGGCCGCTTCGGGGATGGTCATGAAGTAGCGGGTCACTTCGGGGTGGGTGACCGTGACCGGGCCGCCGCGTTCGATCTGGTCGCGGAAAAGAGGGATGACCGAGCCCGACGAGCCCAGCACGTTGCCGAAGCGCACGGCCATAAACAATGTCCCGCCTCCTGTGAAGCCCTGCATCATGAGTTCGGCGACTCGTTTGGACGCCCCCATGACGTTGGTCGGCCGCACGGCCTTGTCCGTGGACACGAGCACGAAGCGTTCCACCCCGTGCCGGACCGAAGCCTCCATGACGGTGCGCGAACCGACGATGTTGTTCGTCACGGCCTGCCAGGGGTTGAGCTCCAGCATGGGAACGTGCTTGTAGGCCGCGGCGTGGAAGACCACCTGCGGCCTGTGCGTGCGGAACACGGTCTCCACCAGGGCCTCGTCCTGCACCTGACCAAGGACGGGCACATAACTCGTGAAGCCCCGCTGGTGCACGAGCTCCATTTCGATGGACTACAGGTTCGCCTCCCCGGCATCGAAGAGCACGAGTTTCCGGGGCCCGAAGCGGATGATCTGCCGGCACAGTTCCGACCCGATGGACCCGCCGGCCCCCGTCACCAGCACCACCTTGTCCGCGAGGTAGCCCTTGATGCCCGCCTCGTCGAGGCGCACCTCCTCGCGGCCCAGCAGATCCTCGTAGCGCACGTCGCGAAGGACCTTGACCGAGACCTTGCCGCTGGCGATATCCGACAACGCCGGCAGCTTCTTGATGCGGATCTGCGCGGATTCGCAGGCGTCCATGACCCGCCGCAGGTGCTCCCCGCTCTGGGCGGCGCTGACCAGCACCTCCTCCGCCCGGATCATGCCGACCACCCTTGTCAGTTCCCCCAGGGGGCCGAACACGGGAAGGCCGTGGATGCGGCGCCCGATGCGCGTCGGATCGCTGTCCACAAACCCGACCAGGCGCAGGCCGGAATCCCGGCCCTCCAGAATCTCCTTGGCGATCCTCGCCCCCACGTCATCGGCGCCGACGATCAGGGCGCGCACGCCGGACGCAGGGGCGCACAGCATCCCCGGCAACAGGGCGGAGAACACATCCCCCGGACGGAAGGAAAATTCGTACACCGAGCGGATGAACACCCGCGCCCCGCAGGCGAAGACGAACGCCAGCAGCGGGTCAAGTATGAAGACCGAACGCGGGTAGCCCTGGAAGTGGGACGCGAAGACGACATACAGGATCAGCGCCACCTCGGCCATGAAAACGGCCCGCGCGATGCGCCACAGGTCCGACAAACCGGTGTAGCGCCACATGCCGCGATACAGGCCGGTCAGGAGAAAAAAAGCAAGCTTGAAGGCCACGGCCAGCGGCAGGAGACTCAGCATCTGGCGGAAGAAATCCGGGGGGATGTCGAATTCGAAGCGCAGCAGAAAGGCGATAACCAGCGCCAAGGCAAACAACCCTGATTCTCCGATGATCATGATGTAGAAATTGGCATTGCGAAACATGTTCACGCCACGCCTCACCCGTTCATCGCGCGACGGATCACCTGCTCCATGGCGTCGGCGTACCTTTCCATGTCGCACCTGGAAAGTGTCGGATGGATAAGGAGCAGAAGGCTTCGCCGCCCCAGATCCCCTGCCACGGGCAAAGGATTTACCGGCGCCAGGCCGGCCCGCACAAAAGCCTGCTCTCTGTACATCTCCGGGCATATGCCCGCCAGACACGGAAAACCGGCCGCATGCACTTCCGCAACGACCCGGTCCCTGTCCCAGCCGGCCCTGAGTCTGGCTGCGTCGAGTGCGAGGTAAAATTTATAGCAGGCATGGTAATAATCCGATCCGGGCACCGCAACGTGCACCCCCGGCAAGCCCCCCAGCCTCTCGGCCAAATACCGGGCATTGGCCCTGCGGGAAGCAACCCAGCCGTCCAGCTTTCGTAGCTGCACCCGGCCGATGGCGGCCTGCATCTCGGTCATGCGCCAGTTGGTCCCAAACGACTCGTGCACCCAGCGAAAACCCGCCGGATGATCTGTGCGATGCACAGAGTCCCACCCTTTTCCGTGATCCTTGTAGGCCCAGGCTTTCTTCCAGGCGTCGTCATCGTCCAGCAGTAACATCCCGCCTTCGCCGCCGGTGGTCATGATCTTGTCCTGGCAAAAGGAGAACGCAGCTGCATGGCCAATGCTTCCCACCGGCCGGCCCTTGTAGCGGGCGCCATGGGCCTGGGCGCAATCCTCGATGACGAGAAGGCCTCGCTCCCGCGCCAGCTCCATGACCGGATCCATGTCGCAGGGCCATCCGGCCAGGTGCACGCAGACGACGGCCCTTGTTCGAGGCGTGAGAACCTGGGCGATGGTTTCCGCCGAAACATTGCGGGAGATGGGGTCCACATCCGCAAGCACCGGCACGCCGCCCCTCGCCACCGCGCAGCTCGCCGAGGCGATGAAGGACCAGCAGGTGGTCACCACCTCGTCGCCGGAGCCGATGCCGAAGGCCTGGAGGGCAAGTTCGAGAGCCACGGTCCCGTTGGCCAAGGCAATGGCGTGTTTTCGGCCGACGTAAGCGGCGAACTCATCTTCGAACAGGCGACATTCCTCGCCTGTCCAGTAATTGACCTTGCCCGATTCCAGCACACGCATGGCAGCGGCGCGCTCATCTTCGGCAAAAACAGGCCAGGAGGGAAATTCAGCCTTCAGCATGGCGCCTGAAACCTCGTGATTCGGGCAGGGGAGCCCACGACAACCGCATTGTCCGGAATATCCCGCAACACAGTCGTTCCCGCGCCAACCATGACGTTGGCCCCAATGCGAACCCCCTGTATGACAACGCTGCCGATCCCCACCCACGTGCCGTCGCCAATCGTGACGCAGCCGCCGATATTCGCCCCTGGGCAAACATGCACAAAATCCCCCACACGACAATCGTGGTCGATCGTGGCTCCAGTATTGACGATGCAATGCCGACCTATATCGCTATCAGGCTGCACCACAGCCCCGGCGCAAATCACGGATCCCTGGCCTATCCGAGCCATAGGATCAACCCAGGCCGTCGCATGGATGGCTTCAACCCAGCAAGCGTCACGGCACATCTCGACAACCTGTCTTCTGATCATGCAATCGCCTATCGCTACAATAGCCTGTCCCGCACGCCGCGCAAAATCAGCAACTGTTCCAAGGATGGGCGTATCAGACACGGTCCTTCCGGCCAACTCCGCATCATCGTCATAAAAACCCAGGACAGCCGTCCGTGACGAGCGCAAAACTCCAAGGACAACCTTTCCGTGGCCACTGGCCCCAAGAATACAGACTCCGGTCATTCACCACTCCGTAAATCACTCGAGCCGGTGAACCTCGGCATGGTCTCATGCCCTTCCGAACTGATCCCCTGCCGCAGAAAAACCGACCGCACCGTCAGCCACAGGATCTTCAGATCCAACCGCAGACTTTGGTTATCCACATACCAGACATCAAGAGCGAACCGCTCCTCCCAGCCGATGGCATTGCGTCCGTTAACCTGGGCCCACCCCGTGATGCCGGGTTTCACGTCGTGCCGCCTCGCCTGTTCCGGCGAGTACAGCGGGAGATACTCCATCAGGAGGGGACGGGGTCCGACC
>JANJWV010000202.1 GCA_024709365.1 Desulfomicrobium sp.
AGATCATGCTCGGCGACGGGACCAGGCACAGCCTCGTGCTGGTCGAGGAGAGCGACGCCGTGGCCCACGGCCGCGTCGAACGCTTCCGGCTGGATTTTCACGTGCCCGGCCGTCTGCGCAACCTTCTGTGGCTGCCCGACACGGAGCGGGAGCCGGGTGCGGACCTCGTGGAGGTGCGTACCATGGCCGTCGGCCTCAACTTCCGCGACGTCATGTACCTCATGGGCCTGCTGCCCGACGAGGCTCTGGAGAAAGGGTTTGCCGGGCCCACGCTCGGGCTGGAGTTTGCCGGCGTCGTCACCCGCGTCGGGTCGGCGGTGGACAGCCTGAAGCCAGGCGACCATGTCATGGGCTTCGGGCCGGCCTGCTTTTCCTCCCACGTGGTCACGCCGGCCCATGCCCTGATGCCCATGCCCGAAGGCTGGACCTTCGAGGCCGCCGCCACGGTGCCGACGGTCTTCCTGACCTCCTATTACGCGCTGAAGCACCTGGCGGACCTGCAGCCCGGGGAGCGGGTGCTCATCCACGGCGGCGCCGGCGGGGTGGGCATGTCGGCCATCCAGCTGGCGCGGCATCTCGGCGCCGAGGTCTTCGCCACGGCGGGCAGCGACGTGAAGCGGGACCTGGTGCGGCTCCTGGGCGCGGACCATGTCTTTGATTCGCGCAGCCTCTCCTTTGCCGACGACATCCTGGCCGTGACCGACGGCCAGGGCGTGGACGTGGTGCTCAACTCCCTGTCGGGCGAGGCCGTCCGCCGCAATCTGCGCGTGCTCAAACCCTTCGGCCGCTTCCTGGAACTCGGCAAGCGCGACTTCTTCGAGAACACGCACATCGGCCTGCGCCCCTTCAAGGACAACATCAGCTATTTCGGCATCGACGCCGACCAGCTGCTGACCGGCCGGCCGCGGCTGGCCGCCCGCCTGCTGGACGAGGTCATGGGCCTGTTCCGCGCCGGCGTGCTCACGCCCCTGCCGTACAGCGTTTTTCCGGCCGAGAGGGTGGTCGACGCCTTCCGGTGCATGCAGCAGGCACGGCACATGGGCAAGATCGTGGTTTCGCTGGGCGGCACGCCCCCGCACGTCCGACTCGGAGCCCCGGCGTCGAAGCCCGTGCGTTTCGCGCATGACGACACGTGGCTCGTCACGGGCGGCCTGGCCGGATTCGGCCTGGAGTCGGCGCGCTGGCTGGCCGCGCGGGGCGTGGGCAATCTCGTCCTTCTGAGCCGGCGCGGGCTGGCGGCGCCGGGGGCCCCGGAGGCCTTGGGGGAATTGGCGGCTTTGGGGGTGAAAACCCTGGCCCTGGCCTGCGACGTGACCGATGCCGCATCGCTGGCGGAAGCCTTGCGGCAGGCGGCGGCGGAACTGCCGCCCGTGCGCGGCGTGCTGCATGCGGCCATGGTCCTGGACGACCGGCTCATCGCGAACCTCGATGCGGTGAGCATGAGCGCCGTGCTGCGTCCCAAGCTGCTGGGCGCATGGAACTTGCATGGCCTGACCCGGGACCTGCCCATCGAGCATTTTGTGCTCTATTCGTCGATCACGACAAGCATCGGCAACCCCGGCCAGGCCAACTACGTGGCGGCCAACGCAGGGCTCGAGGCCCTGGCGCAGCTGCGCAGGCAGGCGGGCCTGCCGGCGACATGTGTCGGCTGGGGGCCCATCGGGGATGCCGGGTACCTGACTCGCAACACGGCCGTCCGCGACAGCCTGGCCCAGCGCCTGGGCGGGGCGCCCCTCATGGCCGCCGAAGCCCTGGCGCGCCTGGACGGGAAGCTCGGTTCCGATTCCGTCGATGCCGTGGCGAACATGGACTGGGGGGTGCTGAGCCGCTTCCTGCCATCGGCGGAGGGCTCCCGCTTCGCGGTGCTCAACAGACGCCGCACGGACGCGGGCAAGGATGACGCCGGGCTGGATTTTCGCGCCCTGGCCGCGGAGAAGAGCGCCGAGGAACTCACGGAGATGGTGCGGAGTCTCGTGCTGCAGGAAGTGGCGCAGATCCTGTCCCTGAGCGTGGAACGCATCGATCCCGAGCGGCCGCTGCACGACCTGGGCATGGATTCGCTCATGGCCGTGGAACTGGCCCTGGGGCTGGAGAAGCGCTTCGGCGTG
Source organism: Desulfomicrobium sp. (assembly GCA_024709365.1). GTDB lineage: Bacteria > Desulfobacterota > Desulfovibrionia > Desulfovibrionales > Desulfomicrobiaceae > Desulfomicrobium. The sequence goes on from JANJWV010000202.1 coordinate 2,109, forward strand.
CAGTTCCCGGTCATGCTGCTCAACGAGTCGCCGTCATCCTCCAGGGTTGCCGGGCGCATCGTCGAGCGTCTCACGGAATCGAAGGAATCCGGTCATGACGAATCAGCCCTTGTGGGGGACATCGTGCGCAGGCACGGCGAACAGATGAGCGCCGAGGACATGGAGCACATGGCGAGAAACGCCGGTGCGGTCCACGGCCGGGAGGAAAGGGCGTAAGCAATGAGCGGTGTGAACAAGGCGCAACTCATCGGCCGCATCCTGGGGCGGAAAATGGATCCCGACGCAGCCTCTCCGGCAGTGAGGGCAGGGGACGCGGCCACGGACCGCCTGACGCGCTTCGACAGCCTCCCGGGCTACAAGGAGATGCAGGTCCTCATGGCGGCCACCAGGACCTTCGGCGTCGACAACCCGTTTTTCCGCACGCACGAGGGCCTGGCCACCTCGACCACGACCATCGGCGGGCGGCGGTACCTCAACTTTTCCAGCTACAACTACCTGGGCCTCAACGGCCACCCCGAGGTGAACCGGGCCGCCAAGGACGCCATCGACCGCTACGGCGTCTCTGCCTCGGCCAGCCGCCTCGTGGCCGGCGAACGGCCCGTCCAGCGCGAACTGGAGGAGGCCCTGGCCGACGCGTACGGGGTCGAGGACTGCGTCGTCTTCGTCAGCGGCCACGCCACCAACGTCTCGACCATCGCCACGCTGTTCGGCCCCAGGGACATCGTCATCCACGACAGCCTGATCCACAACAGCGTCCTCGAAGGCGCCAGGCTGTCCGGGGCGGCTCGGCGCAGTTTCCCGCACAACGACACGGCGGCCCTGGACTCCATCCTGGCCGACATCCGCGGCCAGTTCGAGCGGGCGCTGATCGTCGTCGAGGGGCACTACAGCATGGACGGCGACATCCCCGACCTGCCAGCCCTCATTGCGCTCAAGCGCCGGCACAAATGCTTCCTGATGGTCGACGAGGCCCATGCGCTGGGCGTGCTGGGCCGGACCGGGAGGGGAGTGGCCGAACATTTCGGGAGCGACCCCAGGGACGTGGACATCTGGATGGGCACCCTCTCCAAGACCCTGGCCGGCTGCGGGGGCTACGTGGCCGGTGAGCGCGCCCTGGTGGAGCACCTCAAGTACGCCGCTCCCGGCTTCGTCTACAGCGTCGGCATCGCGCCGCCCCTGGCAGCGGCGTCCCTGACGGCCCTGCGCATCATGCGCCGGGAGCCCGAGCGCGTGGAGCGGCTGCAGGAAAACGGCCGCCTGTTCCTGAAACTGGCTGCGGAAGCGGGCCTCGACACCGGCTTGTCACAAGGCCTCTCCATCATCCCGGCCATCACCGGCAGCTCCCTCAAGGCCGTCAGGCTGTCGAGCGCGTTCTTCGAGCACGGCATCAACGTACAGCCCGTGATCCATCCCGCCGTGGAGGAGAAGGCCGCGCGCCTGAGATTCTTCCTGACCGAAACGCACACCGAAGCCGACATGCGCCTGGCATGTGAAACCGCGAAAAAACTGATCTACCAAGGAACACGCATATGAAAGTTGGTACAGGAATGTCCGTGAAACTCGCCATGTCGTGCGCAATGCTGCTCCTGGGACTGTCCGGCTGCGCCACCATGCCGGGGTGGCTCTCCTCCTCCGGGGCGAGCCGGCAGCAGGTGCAGCAGAAACATGATTCGGGCCGCATCCAGGGCATCCAGCTCGTGGACGTCAACGACTCCCTGGCCAGGAGGCTGGCCGAGGCCAAGAAGCTCGGCCGTTTCGACGCGATCTTCTCGGAACCCGGCATCGACACGCATCTGGTCGGCCCCGGCGACGTCATCGAAATCTCGGTCTGGGAAACGCCGCCGGCCATGCTGTTCGGGGCCGGGCTGTTCAATCCCATGGACGGGACCATGACCTCACAGGCCGTGACCCTCCCGGGCCAGATGGTCAATTTCGACGGCATGATCACCGTGCCTTTCGCCGGACGCGTCCCGGTCAAGGGCCGCACGACCCAGGAAATCGAGTCGGACATCGTCAAGCGCCTGCGGGGCAAGGCCAACCAGCCTCAGGTGCTGGTGCGGGTGGTCAAGAACAACACGTCCAACGTGACGCTCGTCGGCGAGGTCGGCAAGAGCGCGCTCATCCCCCTGACCCCCAAGAGGGAGCGCCTGCTCGACGCCCTGGCCGAGGTCGGGGGCGTCACGCACCCGGTCGACCGCATGGCGATCCAGCTCTCCCGCGACAGCGTCACGGCCGTCATGCCCCTCGACGCGGTCATCCGCGACCCCCGGCAGAACATCCCGCTCATGCCCGGCGACGTCGTCACCGCGCTCTTCCAGCCTCAGAGCTTCTCGGTGCTGGGCGCCACAGGCAAGAACGAGGAGATCCCCTTCGAGGCCCAGGGCATCTCCCTGGCCCAGGCCCTGGCGCGCTCCGGGGGCCTGCATGACAACCGAGCCGACGCGCGCGGCGTCTTCATCTTCCGCTTCGAGAACGAGAAGCTCCTCGACCTCAAGACCCCGCTTGCACGGACGGCCGACGGCACGGTCCCGGTGGTCTACCAGGTGGATCTTCGCGACCCGGCGTCCTTCTTCGTGACCCAGAATTTCCCGGTCCAGAACCGCGACGTCATCTACGTGGCCAATTCCCCGGCCGCCGAGTTCGAGAAGTTCCTGAGACTCATCGTCTCCGTGGCGAACCCGGCCATGACCATCAACAACAACATGCAGCGGCTCTTCCAGCAGTAGGCTTCAGAACTATGCGTAGCCCACTTTCCGTCACCGTCGCCGTCTGGCGCGCCATCTTCCTGCGCGAAGCCCTGGACCGCCTGTTCCGGGAGCGCGGGGCGTGGTTCTGGCTGCTGATCGAGCCCCTGACGCATATCGGCTTTCTCGCTTTCCTGTGGGGAGTCATGCGCAGAACAGAAATGGGCGGGATGGACGTCGTCGTGTGGTTGATGGTCGGCATGCTGGCCTTCTTCCTCTTCCGGCGCACGGGCGTCCAGGTCATGTACTCCGTGGACTGCAACCGTCCCCTCTTCGTCTACCGTCAGGTCAAGCCCTTCGATACGGCCATCGTGCGGGGAGGGCTCGAGGCGTTCATCCTTGTTTTTGAGTCCATGATCATCATCACCATCGTGAACCTCCTGGGGCGGGACGCGATCCCCGGCGACCCCCTGCTGGTGCTCGGGGCCGCGGGGGGCCTGTGGCTGTTCGGGATGGGGTACGGGCTCATCACCTCGGTGCTCATGGAACTCGTCCCGGAACTGGAGCACATCTTCAAGATTCTGATGTTGCCCCTGTACATGATCTCGGGGGTCATCTGGCCCTTGGCGTCGATCCCCTTGCCATATCGGGACTACCTCATGGTCAACCCTGTCGCTCACGGCATCGAAGCCGTGCGGCTCGGGTTCCTTTCCCATTACCACGCGACCCCCGGCGTCAGCTTGTGGTATCTCTACGGGTGCGCGACGGTCAGCCTGTTTCTCGGGCTGCTTCTCTATCGACGTTACGTTTTGCGGCTGGTGATGCAATGATCCATATCGAAGACGTCCACAAACGCTACAAGACCGATCACGGCATGGGCCGGTGGGTATTGCAGGGCATCACCCTGACGATCCCGGCCAGGACGAACGTCGGCCTGATCGGCGTCAACGGCGCGGGCAAGTCGACCCTGCTGCGCATCATCGGTGGCATGGATTTTCCGAACAAGGGGCGTGTCGTGCGGCAGTGCCGCGTTTCCTGGCCCATGGGACAGGGGGGGCTGGAAGGCACCCTGACCGGCCGCCAGAACGCCAAGTTCGTCTGCCGCGTGCATGGCCGGCAGGACGACCTGGCTGACCGTCTGGCCTTTGTGCAGGGTTTTTCGGAATTGGGCGAGGCCTTCGATGAGCCGATCAAGACCTACTCTACGGGCATGCGGGCGCGCCTGCAGTTCGCTCTGTCCCTGGCCTTCGATTTCGACGTCTACATTTCCGACGAAGTCACGGCCGCCGGCGACGCCGCATTTCGGAAGAAGACCGCCGCGGCGTTCAGGGACATGGCCGACCGGGCCGGGCTGATCATGGTGGCGCACGACGAGGGCACGCTCAAGCAGTTCTGCCAGGCGGGCATCTGGATCAACGAGGGCAAGGCCCACTGGTTCGACCGGATCGACGACGCGCTCAGGGCGTACAGGGAAACCATCCCCAAATAGTCAACAAGGCTGAAGCTGAAAAACGGTACCGCCGCATTCGACGCGGCCTCACCTCCAGAAAAGGGCAAGCTGTCATCACCATGAAATTATTCCGCACTCTGATCTACGCCACATACGTCTTCGCACTGGCCGCCACGGTCTACTGGGTGTTCCTGGCCTCGGACCGCTTTGTCTCGGACGCCAACGTGATCATCCGCAAGACGGATTCATTGAACACACCGACCATGGACATCTCCATGTTCGTGTCCGGCATGGCGGGCGCCAGCCGCCCCAACCAGCTGTTGCTGCGGGAATACCTGCTGTCCGTGGACATGCTCAGGAAACTCGATGCGGCTTTCGACCTGCGCTCCCATTACAGCGACAAGAGCCGAGACATCGTCTCGCGCATGTGGTTCACGGACGCGTCCATGGAGTGGTTCCATCGCCATTACCTGTCTCGCGTCGACGTCGAGTACGATGACTTTTACGGGGTGCTGCGCATCCGCGTCCAGGCGTACAACCCGGAGATGGCTCAGGCCATCAGCAGGATGCTTGTCCAGGAGGGCGAGCGCTACATGAACCAGATCGGGCACGAGCTGGCGGAAGCGCAAGTGGGATATCTCATCTCCCAGGTGGACTTGGCCCAGGATCGTTTTCAGCAGGCCAGGCAGGCCCTGCTCGCTTTCCAGAACGAGAAGGGACTGGTTTCTCCCAGGTCGACTGCCGAAAGCATCAACGAAATCATCGCCAGGCTCGAAGGGCAGCGCACGCAGCTGCAGACCCAGCTGGCTTCCCTGCCCAGGACGCTGGACCGCAACCATCCCAACATCACCATGCTCACGCAGGCCCTGGCGGCAGTGAACCGCCAGATCGACCAGGAAAAGTCCAAGCTGGCCGCGCCGTCCGGCAGGACGCTCAACTATACGGTCGAGGAGTTCGAGCGCCTGCAGATGGAAGTGGGCTTTACCCATGACGTCTACAAGACGGCCCTCGTCGCCCTGGAAAAGGGGCGCATCGACTCGACGCGCATGCTCGAAAAGGTTTCGGTGCTGCAGGCCCCGACGCTCCCGGAATACCCCATGGAGCCCGACCGTCCGTACAACACGGTCGTGACCCTGCTGTTCGCAGGCTTGCTCGTGGGGATCCTGAAGCTGCTGGAGAGCATCATGCTCGACCACGTAGACTGATGGGGAGGGGAGGCTGCCTGAAAAATCCCTTCTGGACTGCGTTGCGAGCCGATTTTGAAAGACTCATGTAGACGGCTACACTTCGCCTTCCAAAATCGGCTCGCGCCTTGCCAGAATGGTTTTTGAACAGCCTCCAAGAGATTGGATCCAACGTGGATGAGAACAGGGAAAATATGAAAGTCCTCAGTGTGTTCGGCACCCGGCCCGAAGCCATCAAGATGGCGCCGCTGGTCAAGGCGCTGTCGGCCGACCCGGCCTTTGACGCCAAAGTCTGCGTCACGGCCCAGCATCGGCAGATGCTCGACCAGGTGCTGAGCCTTTTCGCCATCAAGCCGGACTTCGACCTCGACCTCATGCGGCCCGACCAGGACCTGTCCGACATGACCGCCGTCGTGCTGCTCGGCATGCGCGAGGTGTACCGGACATGGCGCCCGGACTTTGTCCTTGTCCACGGCGACACGACCACAACGCTTGCCGCCGGCCTGTCGGCCTTCTACGCGAAGATCAGGGTAGGGCATGTCGAGGCGGGCTTGCGCACTTTCGATAAGTCCGCACCGTGGCCGGAGGAGATGAACCGCAGAATCGCAGGCGTGGTCGCGGACCTGCACTTCGCCCCGACGGCCAGGGCCCGGGCGAACTTGTTGAAGGAGGGCGTCGCCGACAGCGCCGTTCACGTCACGGGAAACACCGTGATCGACGCCTTGCAGGACGTCGTTCGCCGCTTGCGCGAGGATGCCGTGCTTCGCAGGGACATCGAGGCGCGGTTTGAGTTTCTGGATCCCGGCAAGCGCCTCGTGCTCGTCACGGGCCACCGCCGTGAAAATTTCGGCCTGGGGTTCGAAAACGTCTGCCTGGCTTTGGCCGACCTCGCGGCCAGGGGGGACGTGCAGGTGGTCTATCCGGTGCATCTGAACCCCAACGTGCAGGGGCCCGTCCGCCGCATCCTGGCCGGAGTGAACGGCGTCACGCTGCTGGAACCGCTGGACTATCTTCCTTTCGTGCACCTGATGGACCGCAGCGCCCTCGTCATCACCGACTCCGGCGGCGTGCAGGAAGAGGCCCCGTCGCTGGGCAAGCCCGTGCTGGTCATGCGTGACGTGACCGAACGTCCCGAGGCGGTGGAGGCCGGCACCGTGAAACTCGTCGGCACCGACCGGGCGAGGATCGTCTCCGAGGCAAACCGCCTGCTCGACGATCCCGCGGCCTACCAAGCCATGTCCCGCGCCCACAACCCATACGGCGACGGCATGGCCGCAAGCCGGATTCGGGAGATTCTGCATGCGGCCTGAATGGCGCGGATCGAACCCCGGCCGACGGGCTTTCCCGGGCAGCCGTGTCCCGGCCCGCAGCGTCGGGTGGACGCAGTGCCGTCGGCAACCTTCCGGCATCGAACAATTTTTCCTGCACTGAAGTGACGCATGTTCAACACCATTTCCATGATCGGACTCGGCTACATCGGCCTGCCCACGGCGACGCTCCTTGCCTCGCGCAAGAAGAAGGTCGTCGGCGTCGACGTCAACCGGCACGCCGTGGACACCATCAACCAGGGCAAGATCCACATCGTGGAGCCCGACCTGGACATGCTGGTCCAGGCAGCGGTGGCGTCCGGCTACCTCCGGGCCACCACCGTGCCGGAGCCGGCCGACGCCTTTCTCATCGCCGTGCCGACCCCGTTCATGGACGGGCACAAGCCGGACCTGAGCTGCGTCAGGGCCGCGGCGCGGGCCGTCGCCCCGGTTCTTGGAAAGGGCAATCTGGTCATTCTGGAATCGACGTCGCCGGTGGGGACCACGGAAAAGCTGGCCCGGTGGCTGGCGGATGCCCGGCCCGACTTGACCTTCCCCCAGCAGGCCGGGGAGTCGGCGGACGTGCAGATCGCCTATTGCCCCGAACGGGTGCTGCCGGGCCGGGTGGTGCATGAGCTGGTGGACAACGACCGGGTCATCGGCGGCATGACCAGAGCCGCCACCGCCATGGCCTCGGAATTGTACAGGATATTCGTGCGTGGCGAACTCGTCGCCGCCAATGTGCGCACCGCCGAGATGTGCAAGCTGGCCGAGAACAGCTTTCGTGACGTGAACATCGCCTTTGCCAACGAACTGTCCATGATCTGCGACAAGCTGGACATCGATGTGCACGAACTCGTTCGTCTGGCCAACCGCCACCCGCGCGTGAACATCCTGCAGCCAGGGGCGGGGGTGGGAGGGCACTGCATCGCCGTGGACCCATGGTTCATCGTCGACAGAACGCCCGATGAGGCGCGGCTCATCCGGGTGGCCCGCGAGGTCAATGACAGGAAGATCGCGTGGGTGCTGGACAAGATCGGGCACGTGGCGGCCCGTTCTCTCGCTGACGGCGCCGACGACGTGCGGATCGCCTGCCTGGGCCTGGCCTACAAGGCCGACGTGGACGATCTGCGCGAAAGTCCGGCCCTGTCCATAGTTCAGGCGCTGGCCGACACGTATCCGGGATCCGTTGCTGTCGTCGAACCTCACATCGAAAGCCTGCCCGAGTCGCTTTGCGAGCGAAACGTAGCCATGATGGGACTGCAGGAAGCTCTCGACTGGGCAACCGTTCTCGTGACCCTCGTGGGCCACAACCAATTCAAATCCATCTGTTTCGATCACTTGGGCGATACGCGCATCGTTGATGTGGCCGGAATAAGGAAGGGCGAAGCATGACCGACACTCAGATCACGGCGGCTGAACAGGCGGAAACCGCGGTCCAGGCGCGTCTGAAGGACCTGGAAGAGGAAAACGAACTGCTGCTGCTGCAACTGCACCAGGTGCAGGAAGAACTCGAAAGCTATTTTCTGAAATGCCAAGAGCTTGAGAGGAGCAGGGAGAGCCACGGGATAGCGCCGGCCCCGGCCGGGGGCTGGGTTGACGACGAACTGCCGGCCATGCAGGCCGAGGTGTCCCGGCTGACCACGCTGGTCGAGACCCAGACTCGTCTGCGTGACATCGCCTCCAAGAACGCCCTCAACGCCCGACTGGGCGACATCTTGATTCAAAGCGTTTCGCCCGGCGGCAGCCTTGTCGGACTCCCGGCCAAACTGCTCGCGATCTGGCGGGCATCCACGGCGGATCAGCCTCCGGCCCGGCTGGGCGGAAAGAATTTCGACAAGGTCATCGAGACCTTTCAGGCGGGCGGCCTGGAGCCCGTGAGCCAATTGCTTGCTGCCGAACCAGCCCCCGAGATGCGGGCCAAGGCCTGGACGGCTCTGGCACGCCACCAGATGAAAAGCGGCCTCTTCGCCGATGCGGCCCATTCCGCGCGCCGCGCCTACGATGAAGAGCCCAAGCCGTACAGGCTGAAATGGCTGGCCTTCCGCCTGCACGACGCAGGAGAAATCGCGGAGGCCGACGCCTGCCTCTCCCTTCTTCCCCCAGACACGCCCTTCAGCGATTCCGAAGGGCGTCAGCGCGACCAGATGCGCTACGAGGCCAAAAACGCCCGTCTGCGCGAAGCGAAGCACAAGACCGGCTTCGAGTCACGGCGACAGGCGATGGATAGTCAGTTGAAATCGTTGCAGCGCGACTGCGACAAGCATGCAAGGCTGGCGGCGGAGCGGGAGACGGAGATAAAGTCTTTGCAACTGGCTCAGGCCAGGATTGAGCAAGAAAAATCGGCGCTGGCAGCGCAGCAGGAAGCATCGGTCAAGTTGCTCGCGGAGCGCAAAGCAGGAATCGAAGCGCTGGGTAAGGCCTGCTCAGAACTGGAACAGGAAAAATCGGTGCTGGCAGTTCAGCAGGAAGCATCGGGCAAGTTGCTTGCGGAGCGATATGCGGAGATCGAATCGCTCAAGACGGCATGCTCTAGAATTGAACAGGAAAAGTTGGCCATTTCCCGGCAACGCATCGAATCATCCCTGCTGCTTTCGGAACGGGAGGCGGAGATCAGAATTTTGCATGAGACTCGGGGCCGGCTTGAGCAGGAAAAATCGGCTTTGGCTGCGCAGCGCGAAGAGCTTGCCAATCTGGCAGCGGCGCGATTGGGGGAAATCGAAACTTTGGGTCTGGCCTTGCGTGGCATTGAGCAGGAGAAAATCGGCCTGACAATGCAAATTGAGGAATCGGTCAGGCTGTCCTCTGAGTGGCGGGCAAGGATCGATTCCCTGAGCCAGGAATTGGACAGAGTCCATCAGGAAAAGGCGGAGCTGATCGCAAAGCTGGAAGAAGCCTCCAGGCTGTCCGCCGACCGGCAGGCGGAGATCGAGGCCCTGAGGCAGACCCAGGCCACCCTTGAACAGCAGCGGAGACTGACCGCATCCCAGCAGGATGATTCCGCTAAGCTTCTCGCCGCTCGTCAGGCGGAGGTGGAGTCGTTGCAGCAGGCCCTGGCGCAGCGCGAGCGGGAGAAAGAGACTCTGGCCGGGCAGCATGAGCATGTGGTCAGGCAAGTTGCCGAGCGGCAGGCGGAGATCGATTCCCTGCGCCAGGCTGCGGGCAAGTTCGAACAGGAGAGGGCGGAACTGAAAAAGTCGATTGAAGAATTGACACGGCAGCTGGACGAACAGTCGAGGCTGACCCAGGATAGTATCCTGCAGATCGATGAGATGAAACGTAAGGCTCAGGAAACTGAGGCTGCGGAAACTGAACTTGCGACCCGTCAGGAATTGATTCGCGATGAAATGGTCAGAGCCGAGGCGCAGCTTGATTTGTTGAAGGAGATTCTTTTGAGGGAGCAGGGGTTATGACCGAGATGACATCGCCTGGTAGCTTGGATCCCCATGTCCGGCAGACAAATGGAGATGACGAGGCCGTATTGGAGGTATCTATAGTCCCGTATGACGAAAATCTGCTCGAACGCTCCCGCACCCAATGGCATTTTGGTGATTGGCAGAGCCTCGCCCAACTGAAGCGCACTACCCTGCAACATCACCCAGACCGAGCCAAACTCGCCCTGCTTGCTGCCGCCGGACACATGCAGCGCGGCAGCGTTGACCAAGCCCGAAGCTACGTCCGACTGGCAAAGGAATGGGGTTGCGACAAGAAACTGGTCAGCCGGATTTTGATTGCCGGGGTGCACAACAGTTTGGGGCGGATGGCTGCTTTGGCGGGGGAGCAGACCAGGGCTATGGAGCATTTTGAGCATTCTGTTGAACTGGGGGCGCGTGGCAATGACACCCGCTTGCTCAAGGAGGCGCGAATCCTGCATCAATATGGCCAAATGGGCCTCACTCTATCTCGCGCAGACATTCAGGGCGCCATTGATCCCTCGGAATGAGCAATATTTTGACAGATTTTAGGATGAGAGACCCTGCAGGAAACTCGACATCTTGCTTGAAAAAGGGAAACAGCGCTTTACGTTCCGGTGATTTTGCGTCAGCTGCAACGCATTATTTGCTCGCTTTGCAGCAGACTTCCGGAATTGACAAGATGGTTTCTGGAAATCTGCTAATAACTCAAAATAAATTTAAATACCAAGGGAGGCGCAATAAACGTAAACGTGTAGCAATTTGTGGATGGAATCTTGCTAGTAATGCTGCTGGCAGAGCCTACACCTTGGCAAAAATTTATGAAACATTTGCCGATGTGGAAATTATAGGAAGTTTGTTTTTAAATTGGGGATGTGAGCTGTGGGAGCCAATCCGCAACACCACATTTCAATATCATTCTTTCATAGCCGAGAGAGAAGGATGCTTTCTGGAACAAGCCATGGCGTTGGTGGCAGCTCACCCGTACGACATTGTTCATCTTTCCAAGCCTCGCATACCCAACATTTTTTTCGGCCTGCTCTACAAATTGATTTGGAATGCCACGGTCTTGATGGATATCGACGACGAAGAACTGGCTTTTGTGAAGGCAGGTCAACCTGTTGCCGCGCGCGCTTTCCTGCAAGAAGTCGGACGGCTGCCTGAATTGAGAAACCTCCCCGGGAAAGAGTGGACCCGGTTGGCCGTCGGACTGGCCTGCGAGTTCGATGCCCTGACAGTATCAAATGGCGCGTTGAAGTCTCGTTACGGCGGCGAAATCATCGGGCATGCCCGTGATCCGCTAAGTTTCAGCCTTGGCAAAGAGTTGCGCGAATCCTATCGCCAGGCCTTCGGCATCCAGCCCGAGCAGAAAGTCGTTCTCTTTCTGGGGACGCCACGCCCGCACAAAGGTCTTCTTGAAGTCGCCCGCGCCATCCAAAGGCTGAACCGTGACGATATCCTTTTTGTCATTGTTGGCAGCTTTGATGAGAGTTGTCAGGGTTTCAAAGCTCAACTGGAGAGCGTCACGGGGGTACGGTACCTCTTTGTCGAGAACCGGCCTTTTGAGGAGTTGTCGCGTATTCTCGCCATGGCCGACTGCTGTGCGTTATTGCAGGATCCCGGGCATCCCTGCTCCGAATTCCAGATACCTGCCAAGCTCAGCGACGCCTTGGCCATGCGTGTTCCCGTCATCGCAACCCTCACTCCAGCCATGGCTGACCCTGTTGCCGCCTCGGCCGTCATGACCGCCACGGCAGACAATCTCGACACTCAGCTTGCCGCCGCCCTCGATAACCGCTGCGCGTCTCAGGCCGATGCAGGTCAACGCTATTTCAACGAAAATCTTTCCATCACAGTCAACGCCGCGCGTCTGAAGCAAGTTTTAGACATCACTCGCAGCAGCCCTCTTTCGCAAGATTTGCTTTTGTTCCTGAAAGCGCTTTCAGCCCACACGCCGATGCTGGGCGCCCTGGCCGAGCTTGCCGGGCCCAAGAACCCGAACGTGCCCGAACGAAACAAGGGCCTGAGTGATGCCCAGACCCAACAGGGCAAGCTGGCTATCGCTGTCCACGTCTACTACCCTGAAATCTGGCCAGAGATCGCGCAAAGACTCAAAGCGCTCCGCCATCCCTTCATTCTCGACATCACCACTCCTCCGGAGCAAGCCGCCAGCGTCGAGTCCATGGTGAAGCAGGACTTTCCCGCTGCCCGTATCCACAGCATCCCGAACCGGGGCATGGACATTCTGCCTTTTCTGTCGTTGGTGCCACGCTGGCAACAAGAAGGCGTCATCGCTGTATGTAAGCTGCACACAAAGAAAGGCGATGGCGGCGAAAACGCCATGCATTGGCGTCAGCACTTGCTGGATACTCTGATTGGACACCCTGACACTCTTGGCAAAATCTTTCGAGCCTTTGTCGATCACTCGAGCCTGAGCTTCGTCGGTCCAGCCATTTTCTATCTCTCCGCCCAGCGGCTCATGTATGAAAATGAACCGAAGTTGCAGCAAATCAGCCAGGAGATCGGACGGGGTCCTTTGCCGCAGAACGACTGGGGCTTCTTCGCCGGAACCATGTTTTGGGCCCGCCCTGCCGCACTGGCTCCGTTAGCCCACTTCGTTGCAAACAACTTTCAGGTTGGATTGGGCGAATATACCAAAGATGGCCGCTACGAGCACGCCCTTGAACGGGCCTTTGGTCTGATGTCGCACTGCCCAGGAGGAAAAATTGGCCTGCTCCATCACTCTGACACCCCGACTGAAATGCCTGGGTTGCAGATTGTAGAGGCTGTTACGCCTGAAGCACGTCAACTCATCAATCCTGTCCATGCCAGCCAAGCTGTGCGCCAGACATATTCTTTAGTCGATTGGGACGCCCAGCGCTGCAAGCCTCGGCAATCAGACCTCGTTTCGATCATTATTCCCATTTACAACCAGCCGGAACTCACTACTGCCTGTATCGCCTCCATTTACCAGCATACAGCGACAGAGCACTTCCAATTAGTTCTCGTCGATAACGGGAGTGATTTCACCACCCAGACTTTGCTGCAAGACTTGACCCGCAAGCATCCCAACGTGCTCTTGGTGCGGAATGCTGAAAATCTCAATTTCGCCCACGGCTGCAACGTGGGCTATGCCGCCAGTACAGGACGTATCGTTGTTTTTCTCAACAACGATACAACCGTTACGGCCGGATGGATGCCGCCACTGGTCGAAGCGTTGCGTCGACCGGACGTGGCTGCAGTGCAACCAAAATTGCTCTATCCCGATGGCACCATCCAATGTATCGGCGTCGTTTTTTCGGAACACAGTCCCCTCGGCTACCCAATTTATGCAGGCATGCAACCGAAGGGCCCTTGGGCAACTGCAAGTCGTCGTTTCCAGGCCGTGACAGGCGCCTGCATGGCCATGCGCGCTGAGGATTTTGCGCAAGTACATGGATTTGACCCGATTTACGTCAATGGTCAGGAAGACATCGACCTTTGTCTTCGCTTGAACCAATTACACAAAAAAAATAGCTGCTGGGTAGCAACTGAGAGCGTCGTAGTTCACCACGAAAGCAAAACTTTTAATCGTTTTACACACGTTTCAAACAACAGAAGAGTATTTGTTCGCCGCTGGAAGAAACAGATGGTTGCAGACGATCAAAGCTATTATAAAATGGATGGTTACAGCATAACTGAATATAAAGCTTACTCACATGGCAATATGCCTGAGGAATTGCAGATATTCAGAGCTAAACTGGTCACAGATTCTTAGAGTTATTTTCCCGAGAGGATATGGCAACGGCTTATTCCAAGCTAATTCTTGTAGGTTGAAGGGGTTTTCACAAAATGTTAACAACCAAGGCTCTGGAGAAATAATAGAATTTCATGATCGGCTAAATAATAACAGCATGTTGCTTTCTTGAGAGTGTTGGAATGAGCTTGATATTTGACGGCGAACGCTATGTTCCCGAGATTGGCGGAGTGATCCACGCTGAACACGTGCACCGTTACCGGCTTGCCCGGATTTTGGCTACGGGCAAAGATGTGTTGGATGTGGCCTGCGGTGAGGGATATGGCTCGGATTTACTTGCAGAGGTCGCCCTTTCGGTCGCCGGAGTTGATATTTCGGCAGTCGCTGTCAATAACGCCAGACAGACCTATTCACGCCCCAATCTAAGTTTTATTCAGGGACCTTGTACTGAATTGCCGTGTAATGACGCATCATTCGACCTGGTAGTCAGCTTTGAAACCATCGAACATCACGATCAACACGAGTTGATGGTTGGCGAACTGCGCCGCGTGTTGCGCCCTGGTGGCGTCGTGCTGATTTCCACGCCTAATCGACCGGAATATAACCGTACATTGAACGAGCCCAACCCATTTCATGT
>JANJWV010000213.1 GCA_024709365.1 Desulfomicrobium sp.
GACAGCTTCGCCAGGCTCGAGGTCGAATCGCAGGAAAAGGCTCGCGATGGGGTCGAAGGTGTAGTGCAGGTCCGTGTCGTCGGCCTGCAGCGGCGGACGGTGCAGCCCGTCGGGATCGCGCAGGGTCCGGTCGCCGACAAAGGCAATGCGGCTGTCCTGATAGCCGAGCAGCGAAACCCGGGAATCCGGGACCTGCGCCGCATGGAAATAGACCTCGGGCGAAGGCCGCGGGCCGCCGGAAGAGGAACCTGTGGTCTTGATCATCCGGTTGCGGGCGAAGACGGCCTGCAGCCCCGGCACGAACCAGGTCGCGATGTGCTGCCTGTTGTAGAAAGGATGGCGCAGCTGGGGGTTGGGGTCGTTGAGGCAGATTTCCCGGTAGGAAACCAGATCGATCCGCCGGGCCTTCGTCCCCGTGTTCGTCAGGCGGACCCGCCAGATTTCGGCGTTCAGGTCCGCCGGGACGTGCACGTCGGCTTCGGTTTCGATGTCCTGGCACCGGCAACTCAGACTGACCGAGAGGGGTGAGGTGCGCTCGACGGTGGTCTGGGCGTCGTCGCGCGTGATGGGGCGGAAGCCGAGGGTCCACGGCTCCCGGCCTTCCTCCTGCAGGTAGAGGAATTTGCCGGCGTTGTGGGCGCGGGACGTGGGGCGGTTGGTCAGATCGTACTCCGCGCCGTGCCTGACGGAGCTGAAGACGCGGCTGTACCCGCGGCCGTCCTGGGTGAAAACCGCTGTGTACACGCCGTTGCACAGGGCGATCTCGTCCGCCGGGCGGAAGCCTGGCCGCTGCAGGCCGCAGGCCACGCACATGTCGCCGGTCGGTTGCTTGCGGTAACGTACCCTGACGATGCTGACCGCAAAGGCGGTGACGGCGAAGACGGCGATGAGCGCCGCCAGGGGCGAGGCCTGGCCCTGGCCCGTTTTCTGTATGGCTTCGGCTCCGTCCCAGACATGGGCCCAGTCCGCGCCCATGGGCAGGAAGAAGGGGATGAGCAGCGGGGCCCACGTTGCGAAGCGGCGCAGGGCCTCGGGGATGCAGCGCGTGCGGCCGGCGTGCCCCTGAAAGCGCGCCATGAGTTCGTCCAGAGCGTCGCCGCCGACAAAGGACAGGTTGACCAGGGTGGCCACGCGCAGGCCCATGTGGTCGAACCAGATGAGGATGCGCACCCAGTCGTAGGCCAGGAGGTGCAGGAAGGTCTCGATGCTCCAGCCCCGGAAGGCCTCGGGCGTGAGGACGATGCTCTGCCAGATGGCGGCCATGGTGCGGAAGGCGCCGTCCTGGTTGTACCAGGTCGGGTCCGGGGAGATGCGCAGCAGGGAGTAGATGACCGGCGCCATCCACAGGCCCCAGCGCAGGACGCGCACGGTCTGCTCGGCGATGGCGATGACGCCCTGGCGGCTGGCCATGAGGCGCACCGGAGCCCAGCTGCGGGCGAAGAGGGCCGTCAGGAAGAAGAAATTGACGCTGAAGAGCGGGGCGGCCAAGGACCAGTTGATGACGCCCGATACGGACTCGTTGAAGAGCAGCCGCGCGCTGCCGGTCTGGGGGCCGAGATTCATGGCGCCCCATTTGCTGAACAGCGGGTAGATGACGTAGTCCTGCGGGTTCTGGACGTGCAGGGTGACGTACATGCGGAATTTGTTCAGCACCACGGCGGACTGGCTGGGGTCTACGTACCAGGCGATGGCCCCGCCCACGAAGCCGCCCAGCAGCGTCCCGTTCAGGTAGACGCGCCAGCTCTGCAGGCGCTGCCTCCTGCCCCGGAGTTTTTCCTGCAGGTCCATGAGCATGCCGGCTCCCGCAAAGGCCACTGCCCCCATGCCTGCCCCGAGCAGGAAGCGGGTTCCCGGCGTCTCGTGCATGAGTGTCTGAACCGGGACGAGATGCAGGCCCAGCCCCAGCAGCGCCCCGCGCAGGTAGAGATGGGGGCGGCAGGCGTTGCCGAGGAGGCGGGAGAAGAAGGCCGGACTGCCGTCGAAGGTTTCGAGGATGGTCTTGGCCAGGGGCATGAGCGCGGCGCCTACGGCCAGGTGGGTGGCCAGGGGGATGGTCAGCCTGGCCGCCTCCAGCAGGGACGACTCGGCCATGGCCTGGACCAGGAACAAGAGCCCCAGGAACAGGGCGCTGTAGACCGCGCCCTTGCCCAGGCCCTCCCGGAAATGGTGCGCCCCCCAGTATCCCGCGGGCCGCCGGCCCTTGAGGGCGTCCATGAGCAGGCCGGTCATGAGAAAGGTCTGGCTCCACAGCCCCGCCTGGGCCACGGCCACGGCGGCGATGGCGGCCAGGACCGACAGGCCGAGGGGCAGGGACGCGGCGGCCTGGGACGAGCCCAGGTCGGCGGCCAGGGGACTCAGGCCGGCCAGGGCGGCGCTGCCGGCCAGCAGGACGAATGTCTTCGGCTCGCGCAGCAGCCCCCCGATGCACAGGGCGTTGAGGATGACGGCCGAGAAAACGTTGAACACGGCCAGGACGATGACCCGTCCGCCGAGTTCCAGGGCGCGGGGTGGCAGTGCGTCGATGCCGGGCAGGGCGCCTGCCAGCTGCTGGAGGAGATGCGGCGACTGCAGGAGCAGGAGCCAGTTGAAGGCGAAGGGCACTGCCAGGAGGCTGGCCTGGGCCAGCAGGGAGGGATGCCGTCCCTTGCGGGCCAGGGAGATCGCCACGAGAAGAATCTGGGCCAGGGCGAAGAATGAGGCGCACAGGGGGCCAAGCCTGAGCAGGTCGGACCAGGCCGCCGGAGCCTGCCAGATGGTGACGTGGGGATTCATCGCCAGCACCAGAACGGCCGGGACCAGGAAGTCGCACAACGCCGCCGTCGGGTTCGGGAGACGGTGGGTCGTGATCAGCGTGAGTCCGGCCGCCGACAGCAATCCGATGGCGCCGGCCAGGATGGCCATGGCCGCCGGCGTGGCCGGGAAGGGTTCCGGCGGTTGCACTCCGAACACGAGGGCTGCGGCGGGGGCGAAAAGGATCAGTGTTGCGCAGAATCCGAGTCGGGAGGACCATGGCAGGGCGGGGGATATGTTCACGTGGTGTCCGCTTTGTCTGAGGGTGTGGGAACTGCTGCTGCGAACATCTTCGGCGAAGGTGCGCTGCGATGGGTATTCTTGTCATCTGTCGGTAGCGAATTCAAGACTTGCGTTGCCCCGGAAAGCGCAGGTAGACGTAAGGGATGCGTTGGACCGGAGGGGTTTCCACCTGCGGTGAACTCTCGCGGGATTGTCCGTCGGACGGTGAATGCATGAAGCCGCAGACGCAGGTGGGATGCCGCGGGCGGAAAGGAGATGTATGGATTCCGATACGCAAGGGCTGGTCATGTCCCTGGGTGATTTTCTGCGGGGCCGCGGTTGCCGCATGGCCACGGCCGAATCGTGCACGGGCGGTCTGGCGGCCAGCACCCTGACGGACGTGGCCGGAAGTTCGGATTGGTTCGAGGGCGGCGTGGTGGCCTACGACAATCGCATCAAGATGCGCCTGCTGGCCGTGCCGGAAGAGGTCCTTGTCCGCTACGGGGCCGTCAGCCGGGAGTGCGTCGAGGCCATGGTCCTGGGCGTGTGCGATCTCATGCGCGTGCCGGTGGGCGTGGCCATTTCGGGCATCGCCGGGCCCGGCGGGGGCAGCGCCGAGAAGCCTGTCGGCACGGTCTGGATGGCCTGGAAGTGTTTCGACCGGGTCTGGAGCCGCGTCTTCCTGTTTCAGGGGCAGCGCCGGGAGATCAAGACTCAGAGCGTTCATGCCGCCATTTCCGGCCTGGTTCGCGCATGAAAAACGGCGCCTCTGACGAAGCGCCGCAAAAAAACGGGAGAAGTGGCCTCGGAACCGGGGGTCAGTTCAGGTAGTCGCCGCGGTTGAATTTGAATTCTTCCGTGGTGGCCAGGATGTCGAGTTCCTCGACCATGCTTTCGAGGTTCTGTCCCAGCCCGGGTTTGCGGGCCAGGTCCGATTTGACATCCCGTATGTCCTGACGAATATCCGCGAGGAGGTTGTAGCCCTCGCGCAGGTCGCCGTCCGCCGCGCCGATGATCTGGGAATAATTTTCCCATTTGGAAAGCAGGGAACTCATCTTGTCCATGATCGTCTGCTCTGTGGGTTGGGTCAGCATGGCGGCCTGCAGGGCCTGGTCGAGCCGTACCACCGGACCGGTCGGCGTTGCGGCCGTACCGGCCGTGACGGAGTCCGACTGGAGTTCCTGGGCCAGGGCCTGCGCGAACCCTTCGCCGGATGCGTTCCGGGCCGCGTTTTTTTGTTGGAGCTGCAGGGCAGCCAATTGATCCGAGGTGATTTTCATGGCCATCTCCTTCCTTTTTCAACCCAGTGAAGCAAAGTCCCTGCCAAGATCGGGTTATGTCGCAACATATTGAATCGGAAGATTTTCGTTTGTTCGTGTGGGCAAGGTTTGCCGGGGGCGGCCGAGCGCTTTGTCTCCTGTTCCCTACCAGTCGCGCGGGACTGCGGTCAATGCGCGCGGCGGCGGTGGGCCCATGGACCTGATGTGGGAGACCGAAGTCCGCACGCTGCTCGGCGGGGGCCTGGTGGTCTACCCGACCGAGACATTCTATGCGCTGGGCTGCCTGGCCACCCTGCACGCATCCGTCGAGCGCGTCACGGCCTCCAAGGGCCGACCTGACGGCAAGCCGCTGCCCATCATCATCTCGGGCTGGGACATGGCCGCGCGTTACCTGCGCATGGGCGGGGCCGCGCTCGAACTGGCACATGCGTTCTGGCCCGGCCCCCTGTCCATCATTGTCCCCGTGGACGAATCCGTGAGCCCCCTGGCCCGCGACCGGCACGGCCGGTCCGCCGTGCGCATGAGCCCGCATCCCGTGGCCGCGCGCCTGTGCCTCGAAGCCGGGGCTCCGCTCATCTCCTCCAGCGCCAATATCAGCGGCCGTCCCCCGGCCTGCCGCCCGGGGGATCTCGATCCCGAACTCCTGCGCGCATCCGGGGCCCTGGTGATGGAGGCGACACCCTGGCCCGCCGGAGGCCTGCCCTCGACGCTGGCCGAAGTCGTCGGCGGGCATGCGGTACGCATCCTGCGCGAGGGCGCAGTGTCTGCCTCAAGCATCGGTGAAGCCGGATTCGATGTGCTTGCAGAGTAAAAATTCTTGAATTGCCGTTGGCGGTCCACGGGGGCTGAGGAAATGTCGGTTAAAAAATTTGAATTCGACTTGTCAGAGAGAGGGCTGGGTGTGCGAGAAGCGTGGCTATATATTTCAGCACCTTAGGTGAAAATTTTGATTTTTCTGCTTTGTGGCTGTTTTGGCCCGCCCCTTGCTAATACCGTCATAACTTCCTCTTTTTGCCAAAGCCGGCTCCCGCACCGCAAGGTCCGGGGGCCGGTTTTGTTTGAGCCCCCTGCATTGCCCTCCCGGCCGGCCGAACCTCACCGCACGCGGACGCGCACTCTCCGGGCACGGCGGCCCTTTCAGCGACAATGTGTTACGATTTCGTGTACGCAACTTTCCCGCTTCAAGTCCTGAAAAAATGGTGCTACCTGTGAGGCAGCATGAAACAGGATCAGAACCGAAAATCGTCCAGGCGGTCCGCAGCGCCGCTCTTCACCGTTCCCTGCGCGCAGTGCGGCGCCCCTTCGGCGCCGCGTAACCCGTTCCCCACGGTGGACATCGTGCTCTACCGCGACGGCCAGGGGGTTCTGCTCATCGAACGCCGCAACCCGCCTCACGGCTGGGCCTTGCCCGGCGGCTTCATCGACTACGGCGAGAGCGCGGAGCAGGCGGCGGTCCGGGAGGCTTTTGAGGAAACCGGCCTCGAGGTGCGTCTCACCGGGTTGCTGGGCGTCTATTCCGAACCCGACCGCGACCCGCGCTTTCATACGCTGAGCGTGGCCTTCATCGCCGTGGCCGACGGGGATCAGACTCCCCAGGCCGGGGACGACGCCGGGAACGCGCGGTTCTTCCCCTTGGACAAGCTGCCCGACATGGCCTTCGACCACCGCAGGATCGTCGACGACTTTGCCAGGAGGCTCGCAGACAACCCATGATCACGCCGCCACACGATATCGTCTTTCTGACGTCGGAGATTTATCCCTTCTCCAAATCCGGCGGCCTGGCCGACGTCATGGGCATCCTGCCCCTGACGCTGGCGCGCATGGGCGTGCGCGTCGCCGTCATCACGCCTTTCTACGGCCGCTTGTCCACGGGTCAGTACCCCGTGCATCTGGTCCACGAGAACTGCCCGGTGGGCTACCCGTGGCCGGACACCACGGCGGACATCTATCAGGCCGACTACCACGGCCTGCCCGTCTACTTCGTCGAACGCGGCGAATATTTCGACCGCCGCAACTACTACTGCACCGAAAAGGGCGACTACTTCGACAACTGCGAGCGCTTCATCTTTTTCTGCCGCGCCGCCCTGAGCGCCATCCGGCACCTGGACATGCGCGCGCGCATCGTCCACGCCCAGGACTGGCACGCAGCCCTGGCCGCGGCCTACCTGGCCTTCTGGCGCCGCAGCGACCCCTTCTGGGCCGGGGTGCGCACGGTCATGTCCATCCACAACCAGGCCTTTCAGGGCCGGTTCTCCTACCGTCTGTTCGAGCAGTCCGGCCTGCCCCTGGAAGCCTGGAACATGGAAGGGGTGGAATTCTACAACAGCTTCAACCTGCTCAAGGCTGGAATCGCCTACGCGGACAAGATCACCACGGTCAGCCCCAGCTACGCCCGCGAGATCATGACCCCGGAGTTCGGGTGCGGCCTGGAGGGCATTCTGTCCCGCCGCAGCGCGGACCTCGTCGGCATCCTGAACGGCGCGGACTATTCCATCTGGAGCCCCGAGAACGATCCGGTCCTGGAGTGCACCTACTCGGCTCTGAATCCGGACGGCAAGCAGGCCTGCAAGGCCTATCTGCTCGACATGCTCGGCCTTTCGCCGGGGCTCGAACATCGCCCCGTGCTCGGCTTCATCGGACGCCTGCGCGGGCAGAAGGGTATCGACATCGTCCTCGACATCATCCCGGAGCTCATGAAGCTCAATGTGGGGCTCGTGGTTCTGGGCGAGGGCAAGGCCGAGTACGAGGCGCGCCTCATGAGCATCATGGAGGACTACCCGACGCGGGTCTCGGCCATCATCGGCTATACCGAGGAACTGTCCCATGTCATCCAGGCTGGCTCGGACATCTTTCTCATGCCGTCGCGCTACGAGCCCTGCGGCCTGACCCAGATGTACAGCCTGAGCTACGGCACCCCGCCCGTGGCCACGGCCGTGGGCGGCCTGCGCGACACCATCGTTCCCTATCCGGCCGACGGAGCCAACGGTTTCATTTTCGACAGCCCGTCGCCCGCGGCCCTGCTCGCGGCAGTGCGGGAGGCCGTGCGCGTCTGGGAAGACCGGGCCGCCTGGCAGCGGATTCAGGTCAACGCCATGACGACGCGTTTTTCCTGGGAAAATTCGGCACGAAAGTACATGGACGTCTACGTGTCCCTGCACGGGGACCTCGCATCACAGTGGAGGATATGATGAGCATCGAGAAGAAGTATCTGAAGACCAAGAACGTCTGCAGGACGACATTCCGCATCCCGTCGGATGCGGCCGGCGAGGCCAAGACCGCCTTCCTGGTGGGGGAATTCAATGACTGGTCCATGCATGCCACGCCCATGAAGCGGCTCAAGGACGGCTCCTTCAAGGTCGAGGTGGACCTGCCCGTCGAAGCTTCCTACCAGTTCCGCTACCTGCTCGACGACGACCGCTGGGAGAATGATTGGAACGCCGACACGTATTGCTACAGCGAGTTCGGCAACTGCGAGAATTCCGTGGTCGAAGTGTGATCGCGAGCGAATTCTCGGTACTCGATTATCGCTTGGCGATTGCTTTTTGGCCCTGAAAACCGTAGTTCTGCCCTGTTTTCACACTCGTACACAAGGAGCAGGCTATGGACGCGCAACAACCCGCCTACAAGGATATCGCGCCCCGGTTGAGGGGGCTCCGTGACGCCATGGACATGACCGTGGAGGAGGTGGCCGCCCAGGTCGGCGCCTCGGCCGACGACGTCCGCAACTACGAGTCGGGCGAGCACGAGATCCCGGTCAGCTACCTTTTCAACGTTGCCCAGGCCTTCCAGGTCGACCTGACCGTACTCATGTCCGGCAAGGAAGCGCACCTGCACACCGCCTCCCTGGTCCGCAAGGGCAAGGGCATGAGCGTGGAGCGCCGCAAGGACTACGACTACAAGAGTCTTGCCTACCGCTTCGTCGGCCGCAAGATGGAGCCCTTCATCGTCACCGTCCCGCCCAAGGAAAAGTCCGACCTCAAGTTCAACGAGCACCCCGGGCAGGAGTTCATCTACGTGCTGGCGGGCAAGCTCGAAATCACCCTGGCCGACGCCGTCCATGTCATGGAACCCGGCGACAGCCTCTACTTCACCTCGCGCACTCCGCACGCCCTGCGTGGTCTGGACGGCCAACCGGCCGAGTTTCTGGACGTGATTATCTAGGGGGCAGGCCTGCGCCTGTCCCCTGAGCCGCATCGTCCCGAACTCCTGAATCCACCACCACCGGAGCACATATGCACACCAAACTGCGCCCCACGTCCTATGAAGAGTTCCAGGCATCCTTCGCCCTGGACATCCCCGCAAAATACAATTTCGCCTTCGACATGGTCGACGCCGCGGCCGCCCAGGACCCGGAGCGCCTGGCCATGGTCCACGTCGACGACGCCGACGTGCGCCGCGAATACACCTTCGGCTATTTTTCCGAGCAGTCCTCCCGGCTGGCCAATGCCCTGAAAGAACTCGGCATCGGCCGCGGCGACAAGGTCATGATCATCCTGCACCGCCGCGTGGAGTTCTGGACCGTCATGCTCGCCCTGCACAAGCTCGGCGCCCTGGGCGTTCCGTCCCCGGCCCTGCTGACGGCCAAGGACATCACCTACCGCGTCAATTTCGCCTCCATCAAGGGCGCCATCGTCGACACCTCCGTGCGCGCCACCGTGGAGGCAGCCCAGCCGGACTGCCCGTCCCTGACCACGCTGGTCATGGCCGGCCTGGAGCAGGCCGAAGGGAAGTGGCAGAGTTTCTCCGAGATCGTCGCCAAGGCCTCCCCGAGCTTCCCCCGCCCGGCCGACGCGGCCTGCGGCGAGGACCCTGCCACCATCTTCTTCTCCTCCGGCACCACCGGCCACCCCAAGATGGTCCTGCACAACTTCAACTACCCCTTCGGCCACGTCATGACCGGCTCCTACTGGCACGACATCGAGCCCGGCAACCTGCACCTGACCCTGGCCGACACGGGCTGGGCCAAGTCCGTGTGGGGCAAGTTCTACGGCCAGTGGCTGGCCGGCGGCGTGGTCTTTGTCTGGGATTTCCGCGGCAAGTTCGAACCGGCGCGCCTTCTGAAGATCATCGCCGACCACAAGGTCACCAATTTCTGCGCCCCGCCGACCGTCTACCGCTTCCTCGTCCGCGAGGACCTCACGGCCTACGACCTTTCGGCCCTGCGCCACTGCACCACCGCCGGCGAGCTTCTGAACGACAGCGTCTTCACCACCTGGGTCGAGAAGCTCGGCATGCCCATCTACGAAGGCTACGGCCAGACCGAGACCACCCTGCAGATCGCCACCTTCCCCTTCATGAAGCCCAAGGCCGGCTCCATCGGCAAGCCCTGTCCGGGCTGGGACATCCGTCTGCTCGATGAAAACGACGAGCCCTGCCCCCCCGGCGTGGAAGGCGAAATCTGCATCGGCATCGACCCCAAGCGGCCCGTGGGCCTCTTCTCCTGCTACCTGCAGGACGAGGCCAAAACCCAGAGCGTCATGTACGGCGGCTACTACCGCACCGGCGACAAGGCCTGGATGGACGAGGACGGCTACTTCTGGTTCCTGGGCCGCATCGACGACCTCATCAAGAGCTCGGGCTACCGCATCGGGCCCTTCGAGGTCGAAAGCGCCCTCATCACCCACCCGGCCGTGGTCGAAGCCGCCGTCACCGGCGTGCCCGACCCCGACCGTGGTCAGGCCGTCAAGGCCACCGTCACCCTGGCCGCAGGCTACGAGCCGTCCGACGCCCTGACCAAGGAACTCCAGAACCACGTCAAGAAAGTGACCGCGCCCTACAAGTACCCGCGCATCGTCGAATACGTGAAGGAACTGCCCAAGACCATCAGCGGCAAGATCAAACGCGCCGAGATCCGGGCCAAGGATACCGGGAAAGCGTAGGTGAGGGAAGAGAGCGGGACCCTGCCCCGCGCCCCGCAAGGGGCTCGCCCCTTGACCCGTTTATGGGGGATGATGGGAAGGCCGTGTGTACGGCCTTTCTTTTTTGCTTAAAACGCGTTTACTGGAACAGCTGCTTCAGGCCTTCCAGGCCCTTGTTCAGGCCTGAACCCACGCCCTTCAGGGCGTCGCCGACCGCCCTGCTTCCTGACAGCCCGAGGCCTCGCAGCACGGCATTCGTGTCCGGCGTGATCGTGGGCTCCCGAACGGGGCCGCTGACGCGGACAGGGAAGCTGCGCAAGCCGAGCGCGCCCTCGTCAAAGGCCCCCTCGCTGCCGTCGAGATGCAGCGTGAGGCGATAATCCATATCCATCCGCACCAGGTCCGTCTGGCCCCCGCCGGTGACGCGGAAGCGCGGCGCCAGCAGCAACAGGTCGCGGCTCGTCTCCACCCCCCGCGCAATGCTCCCGCTGCCGGAAAGCACGGAAAACAGCGTCCGCTCGGGCTCCGCGGGTCCCGCCGGCTGGCCTTTGAGGGCGCGGATGCCGTCACGCACCCTTTTGGGGATATTCACGCCGTTCAACGACCCGTTCACAACCCTGAAATCGTAACGTCCGCCCAGGTTTCGCAGCAACACCTGCTCGGCACTTCCTTTCGTCTCTAAGGATGCCGTGCCGCTCGCCGTGCCGCTGACGAACTCCCGGCCATGCACCGCGGCGAGCAAAGGTCCGATCTGCAGACCGGACAAGGTATGGTTCCAGGAGTATGCCGGGGTGTCCGCCCTGACATCCAGTGCGCCCGACGCCTTCAGACTCCCGCCGTATGCGCGTGCCTCCACCTCATCCAGAACCAGCAGCCCTCCGGCCGCATGTCCGCGAACCCTTGCGTCGGTGCAGCGGACATTGGCCGCGGTCAAGTCGCCGACGGCCAGAGTGGCGTTGCCGTTCAGGGCCCGCAGTTCCCTCAGGGGCAAGCTGATGGAATCGGCCTTTCCCGACGACGGGCCGTCGCTGTCGGCCGAACGGATGCGATAGCGATCGAAATTCAGGCTGTCCACGCGCAGATCGAGGGAAACGAACGGGTTCTCGCGCCCCGTTACGGAAATGCCGCCAAGCATCGTCGAATTGTCCACGACGAGGCGCAGGTTCGAGACATCGATCCGCTCGCCCTCGGCGGCCCAATCGCACGAAAATTCCATCCGCTTCAGGGCGTCGGGGTCCGGAAAAGACGGGAGCGGGAGATGCAGCCGCGCAAACGCGTCCTTGGGACTGAACGGCGCCAGATCCAGGCTGCCCGCGCTGCGGGCGCCCGGCATCTCCCTGGTGGCGAAACACACGTCCAGGCCCAGCCCCTGCATCCGGCCGTTGTCCAGACGCCCGTCGGTGGAGAAATGGTCGGCTGTCAGCGTGATCGTCTCCGGACTCTGCGGGAGGCTTGCCCCGCTGAGACGAGCGGTCAGATTCAGCTTCTCCACCTCCAGGCGGTCCAGTTCAAGGACGGCCCTGGCGGAAAAAACCAGTTCGCCGCTCATGTCACCGATGATCGCGGCGGCCCTGGTGTCCACCTCGAAAGGCTCACCGAAGGCGAAGTCCGACACGTCCAGATGAATGCCGCTCACGTCGAAATGATTGTCCTTGAGCCGGTCGTCCCACACCACGCGCGTGTCGGAAATGCGCAGACCGTCCACAATGAGGGAAGCCAGGACCGGCACCCGCTTGTCACGCTTCAGGACAGGCTCTTCTCGCCCCGACCCCGCAGGCTCATCCGGCGTGGCCAGATCCATCCAGTTCCCGCGTCCATCAGCGTCGCGGGTAAGAAACACGGAGAGGCCCTCGACATCCAGGGCCACGACCTCAAGACGCGACAGAAGAAGAGGGAGCAGGCGAGCCTTGAGGCGCGCGTTCCGCAACGTCAGGAACGGACCCTCGAAACCCTGGCCGTTGCGAAGCTGCACTGAATCTATCGATACCGCCAGATACGGAAAGAAGCCCAGTTTGAGGTCGCCGTCGATAACCAGTTCGCGGCCGGTGTTCTCGCGCACGGCGGAGATGATCTGCGGTTTGAAGTCGTTGGGGTCGATTCCGAAGAAAAGAACGCCCGCCAGACCGGCAACGCCAAGAACAAGAACGAGCGAAGCACGCATGAACCATTTCCAAGCCATATTCCCACCTGTCCGGGTATGATCGTTTCGCTGCAAATCTTTGCGCTCCAGTCGCTCCAAGGTCCCGAACAATGAAACATGTCGGGACACGCGCGGGATGTGAGGCCAATGTGACGCAGGGCTTCCCAGCCCTTTTGAAGCGCTTCACGGCAGCATAACGGGAAAACATGTCGGAATAAAGGAAAGATGCCTTGAGAAATGGATCAGCCGGACCGGTGACGGTCTGCAAGGCCCCTGAAAACGGAAAAGCCGGCAGGGCCGGCTTTTCCGAGGAGATGCGGGATGAGGGATCAGCCCCAGGTGGAAGACGGGATGCGCGCTCCGGTGGACGTGATCAGCAGACAGTCGTGGCCGGGCAGGGACTCCGTGAGGCGCAGGGCCTCGCGGGGGTGCATGAGGCTCAGGGCCGTGGCCAGGCCGTCTGCTTCCTTGACCGTCGGGGCCTTCACGCTGACGCTGCGCACGTACTGCGGCGATGCGCCACTCGCCGGATCGACCAGATGATGCGATTTCTTGGACGGATCGAAGAAGACCTCGTAGCCGCCGGACGTGGCCACGGCGCCGGCCTTCAGGTCGATGACCGCAGGATAGTTCCCCTGCTTGTCCGGATCCTCGATGGCCACGCGCCAGGGGCGGGCCAGGCCGTCGGACGCGCCGCCCACCCGGATGTCGCCACCGGCGTCGATCAGGAAGTTGACCACGCCGGCCCTGGTCAGGGCTTCGGCCGCGCTGTCGGCGATGTAGCCCTTGGCCACGCCGTCGAGGGTCGCGGACATGCCGGCGGCGTCAAAGCGCAGGTTCGTACCGCTGCTGCGCAGCCGCGAACCGTCCACCAGAGCCAGCGCCTCCTTCATGTCCTTGGCGTCAGGCTTGCCGTGGCTGCGTTCCAGCAGGTTGACCACGGGAGCGATGGTCGCGTCGAACCTCCCGGAGGAACGCCGGTGCAGATCGCCGCTGAAGGCGACGACATCCAGCAGTTCCTGGGGGGCGCCGCTCAAACGCCCGTCGCGGTTCAGGGCCGACAGGGCCGTGGACGAATCGAACCGGCTGAAAATGCCGATCTGGCGCTCGACCTCGGCAAAGGCACGCCCGATGGCCTCCTCGCCGAGCCCCTGCGACGGGGCGAGCACCGTCATGCCCACAAAGGTGCCCATGAGCATCCGCTGTTCGGACGTTTTGATCACCCCTGACGCGGCGAAGGCCGGAAGAACCCGGATGGCGGGAACCAGTGCCGCGCCGGCCGCGAGAACGCCCAGGGTTTTCAGGAAAGCCCGGCGGTCGTGTATCTGAGTCGCATGCTTCATGTTCGTTGCTCCGATTCTGTGGCGTGGTTAGGCTTGCAGGTCCGCGACGTGAGACTCTTCGGGGTACCTGGCCGGCTCCGTCTCGGGGGCGGCGGAGATCATGTCGGGGTTCAGGCAGCGCAGGATGTCGCGCGGGCACTTCTCGACGCAGACCTCCTCGCAGGAGGGCCCGTACGCCAGACACGCCTTGTGGTCGATGTGGATGCGCTCGTCGACCATGGTGATGCACTGGGCCGGGCACTTCTTGATGCACGCGCCGCAGCTGATGCAGCCTGCCTCGCAGACGTCCTTCACGGCCTTGGCCTTGTCCTGGGAGGAGCAGAAGACCATGACGCGGGAGCGCCTCGGGATCAGTTCGAGAATCGAATTGGGGCAGGTGCGCACGCAGGTTCCGCAGCTGGTGCATTTCTCGGGGGAGATATGGACCAGGTCGCCCTCGATCCACATGGCGTCGAAGGGGCAGGCGCGGACGCAGTCCCCGAAGCCGAGACAGGAATACTTGCAGGCGTCGGGGCCGTCCTGGACCAGCTTGGCCGCGGCGCAACTCGGTATGCCGAAGTACTCGAACTTCTTGGCCACCTTGCCCTCGACCTTCACGCAGCGACGGAAGGCGACCATGGGGTCCGAGTCACCGGCGGCCTTGCCGGTGAGTTCGGCCACGCGGGCGGCCACATCGGGGCCTCCTGCGCAGCATTTGTTCGGCGGCATGTCGGGGTCGTTGATGACCGCGGCCGCATACGCCTCACAGCCCGCAAAACCGCAACCACCGCAGTTGGCGCCGGGGAGCGCCTCCGTGACGACCTCGATGCGCGGATCCTCCTCGACATAGAGGACTTTGGACGCGATGGCCAAGACTCCGGCGGAAACAAAGCCCAGACTGAACAGGGTAACAACTGACGCTGTGATCATATTCTTCTCCGCTGTTAGGCAATCATGCCTTTGAATGCCATGAACGCCAAAGACATAAGCCCGGCCATGACCAATCCGATCGGAACGCCGCGCATGGAGCGCGGGATTCGTGTCACCTCGAA
Organism: Desulfomicrobium sp.; assembly: GCA_024709365.1. Classification (GTDB taxonomy): domain Bacteria; phylum Desulfobacterota; class Desulfovibrionia; order Desulfovibrionales; family Desulfomicrobiaceae; genus Desulfomicrobium. Next base: position 14,665 of record JANJWV010000213.1, read on the forward strand.
GCGTTCCCGGATTCCGGCCATGAGGATGAGAGCCAGAAGAAAACCGGCCGCAGCGGCCACCGCGTAGAGGAGAGACGTCACCAGGTCGTACTCCTTGCGCTGAACAAGGATGGCCACGCCGAGCACCGCGCAGTTCGTCGTGATGAGCGGCAGGAATATGCCCAGAGACTTGTAGAGCGGCGGAACCATTTTCTTCAGGAACATTTCAACGAACTGAACCAGGGCCGCGATGACCAGAATGAAGACGATGGTCTGCAGGTATCCGAGATGAAAGGGTACCAACACATGGGCCTGAATGAGATAGGTGAACAGGGTCGCCATGATGGTCACGAAAATGACCGCAGCGCCCATGCCGAAGGCCACGCCCTTCTCTTTCGAGCACCCGAGGTACGGACAGTTGCCGAGATACTGGGCCAGAACGATGTTGTTGACGAAAATGGCCGAGATGAAAAGCAGAAAGGTTTCCATGCAGTATCTCTCCCTTAGCCTTTAGCGGTTTCGAGCCGTTCCAGCTTCTTCTGGGCGGCGAGCTTGTCCATGGCCTTGCAGGCTCCGCAACCGGAACATCCGGCGTCGAAGTTCGGATCGAGTTCCACGCCCTTGCGCTTGGCCTGCCAGATATTCAGGTAGTTCATGCCCGCGAGGATCAGACCCAGACACACGAATGCCCCGGGAGCCTGGACCATGAACGTGAAAGGCTCGTAACCCGGGCCGAAGAGGGAAACTCCGAACAGCGTCCCGGCGCCGAAGCTTTCGCGAATGGCGCCCAGGAAGGTCAGCGAAAAGGTAAAGCCTATGCCCATTCCAAGGCCGTCAGCAAGAGAGGCCATGGGGCCGTTCTTGGCAGCGAAGGCTTCGGCGCGGCCGAGGATGATGCAGTTGACGACGATCAGCGGGACGAAGATGCCCAGCTGCTCATACAGCGGATACGCGAAGGCCTGCATGAGCATCTCCACGGCCACGACCAGGGAGGCGGCGATGGCGATGAAGCAGGCGATGCGGACTTTCTTGGGAATGATGTTGCGCACCAGGGAAATGATCACGTTGGAGAGCGCGAGCACGAAGATGACCGCCGCGCCCATGCCGAGACCGTTGTTCGCGGTGTTCGTGACCGCCAGGGTAGGACAAAGACCAAGCACCAGGCGGAACGGAGGAAGCTCCTTCCAGAGTCCCTTGGTGAATTCTTGCATCAAACTGGCCATGTGAAATGCTCCTTGCGAAAGAGTGACCGTCTTACTGCCACGTGGTTTTGATCGTGTCCTTGAGGGCCGTGTACCAACCGGCGGCCTGCTTGACCGCGTCGGCGGAACCGATGGACGAGAAGGTCGCACCCGAAATCGCGTCGATGTCGCCGCCGTCCTTCTTCAGAGTGGCCTTGGCCGGATCCTTGCCCTTGAACTGTTTCGTGAAGGCAGGATCCTGGATGCGCGATCCCAGACCCGGGGTCTCCTTGTGCGTGGTCACGCTGATGCCGAGCAGATTGTCCTTGTCGACATTGAAGCCCACCAGCACGTTCACGTCGCCACCGTAACCCTTGCCGGAGGCTTCCATGGCCACGGCCTGCAGCTTGCCGTCCTTCATGGCCGGAAAGACGATGATCGTTTCACCCTCGCTGCCGGGCTTCGGGAGCGTCTTGCGGTCCGCGATGGGATCGTTGGTGCTGTCCACAAAGAGCTGCTTCAGGGCCGGTCCCTGAACGTTCATGAGCACCTGCTCCTCGATGATGGGGTTGGTCCAGACCTTGAGCCCGGACAGGACAAAACCCGAAAGGCCGGTGATGGCGGAAAGCACAACCACCATGCGTATAATTTCCATCATACCGTGCTACCTCCCGCCGAAGGGCTTGGGTTGGATGAGGTCGAAGAGCGGCGTGCAGAGGTTGGCCAGCAGCACAGCGAAGCACGCGCCGTCAGGGTAGATGCCGTAGGTGCGGATAATGATGACCATGGCACCGCCGAAGAACCCGAAAAGCAGCATGGGCAGGCGCCACGCAGGGGAGGAAGAGGGATAGGGCATGAGGAAGAAGGCCGCCAGGAGCGTACTGCCCGACAGGAGATGAAAGACCGGTGACGCGTAGGCCTGCGGGTCGATCAGATTGTAGACGAGCCCGGTGACCAGCACGCCGGCCAGAAAAGAAACGGGGATGAACCACCGCACGATCCCCCTGGCCATGAGGAAGAGGCCCGCCACAAGGACCAGCCCTGCCTGGGAAGCGCCGAGGTCGCCGAGGTTCTCTCCGAGAAGCAGGCTGACCGGGGTCACGCCCGCAATGGCGTCGAGGCCGAAGTACTTGAGCTCACTCAGGGGCTCGATGAGGTCCCAGTTGAGCAGCATGCCGTTGAGGTCCATGAAGTCCGGCCAGGAGATGGCCAGGATGCCCCAGCCCACCGCCGGTGCGCAAAGGGGGCTGCCGCCGTACCCGCCGAAGACCATGCGGCCCAGGATGACCATGGCCGCGCTGCCCACGACCACCATCCAGGCGGGCGCCGTGGCGGGCAGCAGAAAGGCGAAGAGGAGGCCGTCCACCAGGGCGCTGAAATCATCGGCGGAAGGTTCCTGTCCCATGAGCTTCTGGACGAGAGCTTCCGTAATCACGGCCGTCAGCGCCGCCCAGGCCATGACGGATACGGCCGCAAAGCCGTATTTGTAGCCGGCCATGACCGCCACCGGCAGCAGGGCCAGCAGCGTCTGGATCATGTTCGACTGAAGGGTTTTCCCGCAGTGCCAAAGCGGAGCCGAGGTCACGGTAAAGATGTTCTTGGTAATATCCTGGCTTGCCATGTGCTTTTATCCTTCCTTGTTCATGACTGGTCGAAACGATGCAGGAGGCATCAGTCCTGCAATCTGCATGTGGACACCATGTCGTCCTGGGTGGCCAGTTGCCCCTTGGCCAGCAGCAGGTACTGCATGACCGGGCGCTGGGCGGGGCAGACGAAGGTGCACATGCCGCATTCCAGGCAGGCGCCCACATGTTGGGACCGCGCGTTCTCGAACATGTTGAATTCGGCGAACCGGGACAGCATGCCGGGCTGAATCCGGGCCGGACAGACAAGGACGCACTCTCCGCAGTTGATGCACGGATTGGGCTGAACCATGGGATAGAGCCCTTCCGGCACCAGCGTGACCGCCGTGCAGCCTTTCGGGACGCCGACGGAGAGGTCGAAAATGGCCTCGCCGCGCATGGGACCGCCCAAGGCGATCTTCAGGTCCGTTCCGTAGGGCACGCCGACGGCATCCAACAAGGCCTGGACCTTCATTCCGACGGGCACGCGGAAAACCTTCTCGCCTATGGCGACCACCGTTTCGGTGAGCGGCAGTTTCGTTTCGGCCACGCGCCCCACACTGTAGAGCTCTGCGACGGAGATGACGTCCACGTTGTCCGGCCGCTCGGCGCCGGTGGCCGCATAGACCACGAGGGCGTCAATGGTGGCCGGGTAGGCATCGCTGGCGTTGACCGGCGTGCAGCCATGCACGGTGATCTGCTTGCCCGAAGCGACCACGAGCTTGATCGTGCCGGGCTTGAGGGCCTTCTCGATGAGCTGGATGCCGGCCTTGAGTGTGGCCTGGGCATCCTTGAGCAACTGCTCGCTGACGATGACTCCGGGTTCCGGGTTGAGACCGTTGACGACAAGGGTGCGCGTGGCGTGCATCCTGCTCGTGTCCACGCCCAGTTCCAACAGCTTGCGGCAGAGTTCCTCGCCGGACAGCGTGTCGAGATCGGCGCAGGGCTCGGGACGCGCGGGAACGGCCGCCTCCTCCCCTTCCTTGGGCGCGGGGATCGGGCCGATGAGGATCGCATCGGGCAAGATGTCCTCGACCATGCCGTCGATGCTCGCATGGACGAAGCCGAGGTTGAAGGCGCCCTTGGAGGGGTTCTCGGCGATGACCTGCCCGCGCCCGACGATCTGCTTCTTCTTGACCACGGGCTTGTGCTTCTTCTGAATGGGAATACGGACCGCAGCCGGTGCGGGGACGTCCTGGAGACTGCCCTTGATTTCAACCGAGGTGTTCAGGCGTAATTTCATCATGATGGTCTTACCTGGTGTGACAGCGGGTACAGGATTTATCGCCAAAAGGCCCTTTGCCAGCCTCTTCGTGACATGCCATGCACTGATCGTGGAACGCATCCATGCGCTGCGGCAACGGGATGGCGTCAGACTCGTAATGACAGGAGTTGCACGAAGGCTGCGGGGTGCCGGTCTTGCCGGGGAGCAGTTCGTGGCACTCGCTGCATCCTTCCAGCTTCTTTTCGTACATGTCGGCGTGACAGCTTTCGCACTTGGCGTGCACGGCGTCGCGCAGGGCGAGGGTGTTGCCGTCGGCCTTGTCGCCGTGACACTGGTTGCATGCGCCGGGCTCGGCCTCGATGCTCGTGTCGTGGTGGCAATCGGTGCATGCGGTCGTGTACTGGTTCACGTGATCGTCGTGGCTCCACTGCAGCTTGCCCATCTCGGCATGGTGGCAGCGGGTGCAGGTCTCGGCCGGCAGCTGCGTCTGGTGGTCCGAAGTGAACTTGGCGTCGAACTCGGCCGCATGGCAGGAACCGCAGGGCAGCGGCGTCAGGCTCGGAGTCTCGCTCTCATGATGGCATTTCGCGCAGTTTGCACCACTGCCCTCTACGTATTTCACGTGACGTGAGTGAGTGAAAACTACATCGCCGCCCTTATTGTCCAACCGAAGACGAACAGGCAGCTCTTCCGATGGGGCTGGCGCGAACTGGCCACCCAGGGCCAGGATTGCCAACATACCGCAGACAATGGTGATGGGTACGTAACGTTTTTTCAAGGCAGTGTCCTTGTGCTCCGGTTTGACGCAACTAAAGACCGGATGCTTCCCACAAGCATCCATCTCAGGCAAAATAAAAACAGCTGGACGATTAATACCTATTGAAAAATAGGCCTGTGTGTTGCCCTATTCAATTATCGATTTTTTGTAAACATAAATCTCGAAACATTCTGTAACTCAACCGTTTTAATCAGATTTTACCGGCCGCAAGCGTCATACGCGAAGACCGCTCCCGCCCGTCGGGTTTGCCGGCCGGCCCGTCCGGGAGCACTCCCGCCGTCCCCGCGAAGCTTGGGGCCCACGACGAAAAAGGGCCCGGAAGACTGCACCCCCGGACCCTCTCCCGCGCCACGTCCACGACGGTCATTTTGTCCCGTTGAGGTCCTCGCCGATCTCCTGCAGCAGAGTGCGGATGACGGCGAGCCTCTCCCTCTGCCTGCCGTCAAGACGGCGGTCGAGATCTTCGGCCGCGTGGGCCATGGCCTTGACCTGGTTTTCCATGGCCATGGCCGACGTACGACGCGGCAGGGTCGCCAGTTCGGTGACCTTGCCGTCCAGGACGGCATGGCGCGCATCCAGTTCCAGCACCGCGCTGTTGAGCCGTTTCAGGTCCTCGATCTCGCGTCCGAGGCCCTCCACGTTACGGTGCAGGGCGTAGAAAAAGACGAAGAGGAGCAGAATGGTCCCGACGGCCAGTCCGACGGCCACGCGGTCCTTCCCGAATGCTTCCCTGGTTTTCATGACTCCCTCCCGATGCTGTCTCGTCTGCCGCACCCGCTAGCGCAAAAGCGCCGCCGGCTCAACCTCAGTTGATGAGGGCCTGCAGCGGCGCGGGGATGGACCCGCCGCGGCCGACGAACCCGCCCGAGACGGCGTTGCTGCGCACGGGCATGATCTCGGCTTCGCCCAGCAGGCCGCCGAAATGCACCTTCTCACCGGCCTTCTTGCCGGGTACGGGGATGAGTCGGGCTGCCGTGGTCTTCTTGTTGATCATGCCGATGGCCATCTCGTCGGCGATGATGGCCGAAATGGTCTCGGCCGTGGTGTCGCCGGGCAGGGCGACCATGTCCAGGCCCACGGAGCAGACCGCGGTCATGGCTTCGAGCTTCTCCAGGCAGAGCTGTCCGCCGGCTGCAGCGGCGGCGATGTTCAGATCCTCGCTGACGGGGATGAACGCGCCGCTCAGGCCGCCCACGCGGGAACTGGCGAAGGCGCCTCCCTTCTTGACCGCGTCGTTGAGCATGGCCAGGGCCGCCGTGGAGCCGGGCACGCCGATGGCCCCCAGGCCCAGGGACTGGAAGATCTCGCCGACGCTGTCGCCGACGTTGGGCGTCGGGGCCAGGGACAGGTCCACGATGCCGAATTCCACGGCCAGGATACGGGCCACCTCGCGTCCGATGATCTCGCCAACGCGCGTGACCTTGTAGGCCGTACGCTTGATGACGTCGGCCAGCTCGCCGAGATGCGCCCCCGGGTTGTCCTGCAGGGCGCGGTCGATGGCCTTCCTGACCACGCCGGGGCCGCTGACGCCGACGTTGATGACGGAACCGGCCTCGCCCACGCCCAGGTAGGCCCCGGCCATGAAGGGCACGTCCTCGGGGATGTTGGCGAAGACCACGAGCTTGGCGCAGCCCAGACCGTCGCGGTCCTTGGTGCGCTCGGCCGCGGCCTTGATGGTGCGGCCCATGAGCCCCACGGCGTCCATGTTGATGCCGGCGCGGGTCGAGGCCACGTTGACGGACGAGCACATGCGCTCCGTCACGTCCAGGGCCTCGGGGATGGCCTCGATGAGTGCCAGGTCGCCCTTGGCCATGCCCTTCTCGACCAGAGCGCCGAAACCGCCGATGAAATCGACCTTCACGTCCCGGGCCGCCTGGTCCAGGGTCTTGGCCACCTCGACCATGCCGCGGCTGTCGAAGGGTGCCGCGGCCACGGCGATGGGGCTGACGGAGATGCGCTTGTTGACCACGGGGATGCCGTAGCGGTCGCCGACCTCGTCGCAGACGGTGACAAGGTCCTTGGCCAGGGTGGTGATGCGTTTGTATATGGCGTCGGTGAAACGCGGGAGATCGTGGGACGCGCATTCCAGCAGGCTGATGCCAAGCGTCACGGTGCGCACGTCCAGATTCTCGTTCTTGATCATGGACAGGGTGGAGAGGACCTCGCGGTCGTTAAGCATGTCCGGCCTCCTAGACTCGGTGAATCGTTTCGAAAATTTCGCGGTGCTGGACCGACACGTCCAGACCGAAGCCGGCGCAGACCTGCTGCATGACCTGCCGGAGCTGCCGGTGCTCGACGCCCATGGGCATGTCGACCTCGAAGATCATGATCATCTCGTCCACGCCGTCCTCCTGGGTGATGATGGCCCGGAAGTTGACCACGTTGCAGGCCAGGGAGGCGATGGCCGAGGTCACGGCCGAGATGGTGCCGGGCTTGTCCACGCCGCGGGTGGTGATGACGAAGGGCTGGCTCTGGGCCGGGGCCGGTGCGGCGACCTGGGTCATGGGGCGCAGGTGGGCGCTCAGCCCCATGTCGCCCAGGGCCTCGTTCAGGGCCACGCCGATCTTGTCCAGGGGATGCCCTTCGGGGTTGAGCACGATGAATATGGATGCGAACTCCGTCTGCAGAATGGTCTGGCTGACGTCCTCGATGTTGCAGCCGTGCGCGAACAGAATGGTCGATATTTTTGCCAGGATGCCCGGCTTGTCCTTGCCGATGACCGACAATACGAATTTGTTCATGGAACCTCCGATCCTCAGGAAAGTCCCGATCTATGGCCCGCGGCGCGGGCATGCGTCAAGCCTTATCCCCTCCCCGCTCTGGCCAACCGCGGCGAC
>JANJWV010000231.1 GCA_024709365.1 Desulfomicrobium sp.
ACCGCATCAACGTCCTGCCCATCCACATCCCGCCCCTGCAGGAGCGTCCCGGCGACATCGGCCTGCTGGCCGAGCACTTCCTCTTCACCCTGGCCTCGCGCATGGGCCGTCCGGCCAAGGCCATCGCGCCCGAGGGCCTGGCCAAGCTGCGCGCCCACCACTGGCCGGGCAACGTGCGCGAACTGAAGAACGTCATGGACCGTGCGGCCATCCTCTGCCCCGACGACGTCATCGGCGAGCGCTTCGTCATCCTGGCCCACGAGCTGGGCGATCGCGTCCCCGGCCAGGCCGCGCCCGCCGTGCGGCCCGAACCCGGACAAGCCTTGAAGACGCAGCTCGACAGGCTGGAAAAGGACATCCTGGAATCGGCCCTGAAACGCGCCCGCAGCGTGCGCAAGGCCGCCCAAACCCTCGGCCTGTCCCACACGGCCATCCTGAACAAGATCAAGAAGCACGGCTTGCGGGTGACGCGGCCCCTGCGCGTGGAATAGCGCTCGACGCTGCCAGAGCACACGTGAAAACAAATATCCCCCTTTTGCGTTGAACCTATCCACATGATAACAAGCCAACTCATGAACGAAGGCGCCAAACAATCCCGCCGATCCATCCTCATCATCGAAGACGAGGAGTTCATCCGCCTGACCGTCGCCGACCATCTCAAAGACAGCGGGCACAGCGTCGATGAGGCGGCAAGCGGTGAGGAAGGGCTGCGACTGCTTGATACGGATCGGCACGAAACCGTGCTTCTCGACTTGCGGCTCGGCGACATGGACGGGCACGCCATCCTGGCCGGAATCCGGGAGCGATCCGCCGAAATCCCGGTCATCATCGTGTCGGGAGCCGGCGACATGCACGATGTCATCAAGGCCCTGCGCGCCGGGGCGTCGGACTTTCTGACCAAGCCGATCCTCGATTTCGCGCTGCTCGACCTGGCCCTGGAAAAGGTCTGGGAGCGCCTCGACCTGCTGCAGGAGCGCCGCGAGTACGCCCACGAACTGGAGAAAAGGGTTCTCGAACGGACTGCCGAGCTGGCGGAAACCAACAGCAGACTGCAGGAAAGCGAAGCGCTCTTTCGCCAACTTGTCGAAAATATAAAGGAAATATTCTGGCTCCAACAACTTGACCCCCCTCGCATGCTCTATGTCAGCAAGGCCTGCGAAGACATTCTCGGCATAACCGAGGGCGTCATCCTGGCGGACATCAAGAACCTGGCCGACCGCATTCATCCCGACGACCATGCGCGGGCTTGGGACTTCTTCCGGCTCAAGACCCTGGAAAACCCTGTCGAAGAATATTTCAAATTCATCAGGCCCGACGGGGAAATCCGCTGGCTCCGCTCCAAGATATTTCCCATCGCCAACACCGAGGGGACGGCCACGCGCGTTGCCGGCATCACCGAAGACATCACCGAGCGCATCGCCTCGGCCGAGAGGGAAAAGGCCAGCCAGCGCCAGCTCATCCAGGCGGACAAGCTGATCTCCCTCGGCACCCTCGCGGCGGGCGTGGCCCATGAAATCAACAACCCCAATCATCTCCTGCGCTTGAATGCCCGGGCAATGGAACGGATCTGGAGCCTGCTCCGCGGGCAGATTGAGGAGTTGATCCCCGAAATCTCCGCCATCTCCATCGGCGGCATGACCATGGGAGAGCTCGATGCGGAAATCCCGCGCCTGCTGGGCGGAATGATCGGGGCTTCGGACCGCATCCGCGACATTGTCCAGCACATGAAGGATTTCGCCCGGCCGGACACCCTGGGCACCGACCTGCCGGTCAACGTGGGAGGGGTCCTGAGCGACGCCATTTCCCTGCTGCACAACAAGCTCAAGAACGCGACCGACCGTCTGGAGATCGACATCGAGGAGGACCTCCCGCTGGTGAAGGGGAGCCATCAACGGTTGGAGCAAGTCATCATCAATCTGTTGATGAACGCCGCCGAAGCCCTCCCGGACAAGAATGCGGGCATCCATGTCCGCCTGCGCATGAAAAACCCGCGCCAAATGGAACTGACCGTCCGAGACGAAGGAATCGGCATCCCCGCGGAGGTCATGGAACACATCTTCGACCCCTTCTTCACTACCAAACGCGACTGCGGCGGGCTCGGACTCGGCCTGGCCATCAGCAAGACCATCATCGACTCCCATGGCGGAGACCTCCGCTTCGAACCGGCGGAAAACGGCGGAACCCTGGCACGGCTGACGCTGCCGACAACGGAGAAGGACGCATGAATCTGTACCCCGCACATCCCGTCCTCCTGGTGGACGATGAAGAGGAAATCCTGACCAGCCTGAGAATCACGCTGGCCCTGGCCGGAATCACGAACACCGTGCTCTGCCCCGACGGTTCGGCGGCGCTGGACATGGCCAGCGGACAGGAAATCGAGGCGGCCCTCCTGGATGTGCTCATGCCCGGGCGCAAGGGCGACGAAATCCTCGAAGGGCTCCTGAGCGTCCAGCCCGACCTGCCGGTGATCATGGTCACGGGCGTCGACGACGTGGACCTTGCCGTTTCCTGCATGCGCAAGGGCGCCTACGATTACATCCGCAAACCCGCCGACCCGGAGCGCATCGTTTCGGCCCTGACCAGGGCCTTCGAACTTCGCACCATGCGCCGGGAGCGCCGCAACCTTTCCGCCGGGTTCCTGAACCCGGCACCGCCCAAGTCCGAAGCGTTCAGCGAACTCGTCACGCACAGCCCGTCCATGCTGCGCATCTTCCAGTACTGCGAGGCCATCGCCGCAAGCCCGGAGCCGGTGCTCATCACGGGGGAAACCGGGGTGGGCAAGGAACTCCTGGCCAGGGCCATCCACGTTGCCAGCGCCCGCAAGGGAGAGTTCGTGGCCGTAAACGTGGCCGGGCTCGACGACCAGGCCTTCTCCGACACGCTCTTCGGTCATGTCCGGGGGGCGTTCACCGGCGCGGACCGCGCTCGCGGCGGATTCATGGAACGGGCCGCAGGGGGCACGCTTTTTCTCGATGAAATAGGGGACCTGCCCCTGCAGGCCCAGGTTAAGCTGCTGCGGGTCCTGCAGGAGAGGGAATTCTACCCCATGGGCTCGGACCGGCCCAAACCCCTGACCGCCAGAATCATTTCGGCGACCAACCGGACCGCCGACGAATTGAACGACACGCAACGCTTCCGCTCGGATTTCTATTTCCGCATCGCGACCCATGCCCTGACCATCCCGCCCTTGCGGCACCGCCCCGAAGACATAGCCCCTCTGACGGATCACTTCCTGGCCCAAGCCGCCCGGACGTATGGCCACGCCATGGAGGCCCCCGCCCGCTGGCTCGAACTTCTCCGGAAGTACGCATTTCCCGGCAACATCCGCGAATTGCGCGCCCTGATCCTCGACGCGGCGGGAAGGTCCCGCGATGGCCAGCTCTGCCTTGACGCCCTGACCGAGAAATTGTCCCAGGCCCTGCCCGCGCTGCGGTGCGCCATACCGGACCAGATATTTTCGGACTTGCCGCAGCTGCCCACCCTGCAGGAAGGATCCGAGGCCCTTGTCGCCGAAGCGCTGAAGCGGGCCGGCGGCAATCAACGGCGGGCGGCCCACCTCCTCGGCATCACGCCGCAGGCACTGAACTCGCGCCTCAAACGCCGTTCTTCCTCCTCGACATAAAGATACGTTGATCCCATTCCAAAATCTTGAGTTCCCTTCGCACTCCCCGTGCGCAGGGCCGCGGGTCGGCGCCGCCCTGGAAAAATAAAGATATCTTGATCCCAACTCCCCGCCCCCTTCGCGCGCCTTCATAATTAACAGCCTGTCCTAATTGGACTTTCTTTCTAAAAAAACATGGCACGACTCTTGGTTATCGGCAACCAGGAGGTGCCCTTGTGGTCACATCAACTCACACCCAAATACCTACAGTCCTGCTCATCGACGACGAGCGGATGTATCGCCTGATCGTTGGCGATTACCTCCGCGACAGCGGGTACGCAGTTCTCGAAGCGGAATCCGCGGCCGAGGGCATGCGCATCTTCGAGAACGTCCAGCCGGATATCGTCATTACCGACCTGCGCATGCCGGGAGGCAACGGGGATCAGGTCGTCACGCGCCTGCAGAATATAGCACCCGAAACTCCGGTCATCATCATTTCCGGAACAGCCAATCTGGAAGAGGCGCTCGGCACGCTGCGCGAGGGAGCCTGCGATTTCATCCCCAAGCCGGTCCGGGAGATGGACCGCATCAAGCAGGCCATCGACGCGGCCATGAACAAGGTGCGCCTGAACCAGGAGAGCCGGTTCATCAAGCGCGCCCTGGAAGAAGAGATCGCGCAGCGGACGTGCGAGTTGCGGGAACTCAACGCGCAGCTCAAGCACGCCCTTGAATCCACGGTCAACGCCCTGGGCCTCATCGTGGCCCAGAAGGACCCCTACACCGCCGGACACAACGAGCGCGTGGCGCGCATCGCCATGGCCCTGGGACATTCCATGGGCCTGGCCCAGAATCGCATCGAAACGCTGCGCGTTGCCGGGAACCTGCACGACATCGGAAAGATCAGCGTCCCGGAAGAAATTCTGAACAAACCGGACAGACTCACTCCGGAAGAGTACGAACAGGTCAAGATCCACCCGGAAACAGGGTTCGATATCCTCAAGGACATCCCCTTCAACGGACCGGTGGCGGAAATCGTGCTCCAGCACCATGAACGCTACAACGGCACGGGCTATCCGCGCGGACTCAAACGCGACGAGGCCCTGCTCGAAGCGCGCATCCTCTCCGTGGCGGACATCTACGAAGCGCTCACCTCGGACCGCCCCTACCGGCAAGCCATTCCCCACGATCAGGCCATGGCCCAAATCATCCGCGAAGCCGGGAACCAGCTCTGCCCGCTGTGCGTTTGCGCCTTCATCGCCGCCAACAAATCAGGAGCCCTTTACGCCATCGCCAGAAGCGAAAACTCCGAAATTAAAACAGGCTGCGAGATCACGCATCCACGAACTTTTTAAAGACCCATGACCAGCGCCCAAACTTATCAACCACAAATAATCACCATGTATTTGCACAATAAACCATGCCTCACTCCGCACATGATTCTTTCTCAACAAGAAAACATCAACGCAATCAATGCATAATATAGCGACACTTCACACATTATAGGACAAGGAGGCAAATAACGTGGCAAAAATTACGATCCGAACGAAACTGATTGGCGGAATGTTGTTGCTTGTGAGCCTGGTCTGTTGCGGACTCGGGTACATCGCTTTCAACCGCGCCAAACAGGCCACCTTTATCCAGGCCGAAGAGAACATCATCGCCATGGCCAGATACGGCGGCGAGCTGGCCAAAAACCGCCTGGATTACCACGTCGCAGTCCTGCAGGGCATTGCCAATCGCCACGTGATACGGTCCATGGACTGGTCACAGCAGCGGCCGGCTCTGGAGAACGAGATCGCCAGAATGAAATATCAGGGGATGGGCATCGTCGCGGCGGACGGCATGGCCCGCTACTCCGACGAGAGCACAGCCGACTTGAGCGACAGGGATTACTTCAGACAAGCCATGTCTGGCCGGACAGGATTTTCGAGCGTCATCATCAGCAAGGTAACGAACACGCCGGTCATCATGGCTGCAACGCCGATTACGGACAATGCTTCGAACGTCCGGGCAGTTCTTGTCGCACGCCTCGACGCGAATCTGTTGAGCGACATTACGGACGGCATCAAATACGGCCAGAGCGGCTATTCCTTCATCGTCGATGACCAAGGGACCGCCATCGCCCACGCCAATCGTCAGTTCGTCCTGGAACAACGCAACTTCATCGCGGAGAGCAAGACTAATCCCGAATTCACCGCCGTGGCGAAAATGCTCCAACGCATGACCAAGGGCGAGACCGACTTCGAGCAATACCCGTTCATGGGCAAGGACCGCTTCTTTGGCTTCGCCCCTATCAAGGGCACGGGGTGGTCCATCGCAGTCGGAGGCCTGGCAGACGAGATTCTGGCCCCGATTCACGAAATGCGCTGGATGATCGGGCTGGCTTCCGTGGTGTTCTTCATGGTCGGCATCGGCATGGCGCTCATCATCGCCAGAGGGGTCCTGAGCCCGGTCAAAACCTGCGCCAACCTGCTCAAGGACATCTCCGAAGGCGAAGGCGACCTGACGAAACGCCTGCCTGTAGAGACAAACGATGAGATCGGCCAACTGTCCCAGCACTTCAACAACTTCGTCTCGAAACTCCAGACCATCATCGCCAGCATCGCCGACAACGCCCGGACCGTGGCCTCCTCGGCTACGGAACTGTCGGCAGTGAGCAGCCAGACGACGCAGAGCGTTCGCTCCCTGTCCTCCAAGACATCCACGGTGGCCACTGCCGCCGAAGAGATGAACTCCAACGTAGCGTCCGTCGCCGCAGGCATGGAGCAGACCACATCGAACCTGTCCTCGGTTGCGGCGGCCACCGAGGAGATGACGTCGACCATCGGCGAGATCGCCGGGAACACGGAACGGGCGAGCAGCACGACCGAAGGTGCGGCCCGGGAAGTGGACAGCTTCGCCTCCGTGCTGCGTCGGCTCGGCGAAGCCGCACAGGAAATCGGCAAGGTTACGGAAACCATCGCCGCCATATCGTCTCAGACCAACCTCCTGGCCCTGAACGCGACCATCGAGGCGGCCAGGGCGGGCGATGCCGGCCGCGGATTCGCCGTGGTCGCCAACGAGATCAAGGAACTGGCCCAGAAAACGGCCGAAGCGACCAGCGACATCAGGGAGCGCATCGGCGGCATCCAGTCCGCCACGGGCAACGCCGTCAGCGACATCGACCGCATCGTGAAGGTCATCGGCGAGGTGAATTCCATCGTGACGAGCATCGCCGCCGCCATCGAGGAACAGTCCGCCGTCACCCGCGAGGTGGCGAACAACGTCGCACAGGCGACCGATGATGTGCAGGACGCCAATACGCGGTCCGCGGAGATGTCCACGGTTTCCCGGGACATCGCCAAGGACATCGCCGCCGTCGATGCAATCACGAGCGACATCAGTTCCGGCGGCGAGCAGGTCCAGAAAAGCGCCCAGGAGCTTTCAATACTCGCCGAAGACCTGAACGCCCTTGTGGGACAATTCAGGATTTAGACGGCGGCCGTGGCGGGACGGCCAGGTTTCGCGACGTAGAATCTGGAAAAATGACAGGTGCCGGAACGGTGATACGCGGCCACTGTGGCTGCCGACGTTCGCGACTTTCATGTTCAATACTCGAAGAAGAACGATTTAAAGGAGTACTACAATGCAATGGTTCATCGACATGCGCATCATGAACAAGCTTTTAATCTCGTTTGGCATCATCCTGTCCATTATGGCCGGGCTTGGCTGGTTCGCGAGCACCCAAATGGCCGCGGTCAACGACAAATCAACGGAAATAAGCGGCAACTGGCTTCCCAGCGTTCAGGCCTGCGGTAAGCTTGCCTCTATGATCCGCGAAATTCGAATCGCGGAATATGGGCACGTCATTTCCGAAGATGAAAAGAATATGGCTGAATACGAGAAACGTGTTGAGCAATATTCGGCTGCGATGCAGCATGTCAGAGCCGAGTATGAAAAGCTTCCCGCTCTGGAAGAAGAAAGCCGGCTTTACCAGGAATTCAAGAGTCATTGGGATATCT
>JANJWV010000236.1 GCA_024709365.1 Desulfomicrobium sp.
CGTCGGAACTTCTTTGCCGGCCTCGTAGGGGATAGCCGTTGCGTGCACGGCCGGAAACCGCGCTTCGGGTGGGGGCAACGGTTCTCCCGACGATGCCTGGCGCAGTCGGACAGCCGACGCCGCACGGACGGCACCCGGCCGAAGACCTGCGCCTTGGAGTCAGGTTGTTTCGAAGATTGGGGAAAAAAAAGGGGGCGGAAAAAGAAAAGGCCCTTCGATGTGAAGGGCCTTGGAAATTCTGGCTCCCCGGGACAGATTTGAACTGCCGACAGGGTGGTTAACAGCCACCTGCTCTGCCAACTGAGCTACCGGGGATCGCTCGTGAGAAGCCCCTTTAGGGCAAAGAGGGACGCGATGTCAACCGGTTTGGGCCGCGGCGCGAATTTTTGTCTGTCCGGCCTCCTCGGCCTTGCCCTGCTGCTCCAGGGCCGAGATGAGGACTTCCCAGAAGGCCGGAGCGTCGGGTTTGAGGTGCACGCTCTGACGGGCCAGGGACTCGGCGATCTCCGGGTCGTCCCCGCGCTCCAGGTAGATCTTGGCCAGCAGGTGGAAGGAGTGGGCGTCCTGGGGGTTGGCGGTGATGGCCTGGTGGAGCAGTTCGCGCGCCGTGTCGCGGTCGTCGCGGCGGAAAGCCAGGCGTGCCAGGTAGCGGTGGGCCAGGCTGCTGGCCGGAGCGTGCCCTTCGCCTTCCGGGGCGGCGCCGACCTGCTCGTAGAGGGCCCAGGCCCGCTCGAAATCCCCTTCCTCCTCGGCCATGAGACCCAGGCGGATGAGGGCGTAGAGGTGGTCGGGCTTGACGGCCAGGACCTGTTCGAAAGCCTGCCGGGCGGCTTCGGGGTCTCCGTCCTTGAGGCAGGCGCAGCCGAAATTGTAGAGGGGCATGATCTGGTCCGGGTGGCTCGCCGCGAGGTCCTGGAAGATGGCCCTGGCCGCGGTGTACTTGTTCAGGCGGGCGTAGCAGACGCCGAGGGAGTTGCGGGCCAGGAGGTTGCCTTCGTCGGCCGTGAGGGCCTTCTTGTATTCGGCGATGGCGTCGTAGACTTCGCCCTGAGCGAAGAGCCGGTCGGCGCTTATGTTCAGGGAGATGGAGTCGAAGCAGGCGATCTTCTCATCCTGCAGCAGGGCGGCGTGGTCCAGGGCCTTGCGGGCGTTGTCCAGGATGTCGGAGCGGGTGAAGTCCAGGAAGGGGTAGCCCGCGATGCCCACGGACTTGTCCAGTCCGGCGAAGCGCTCGTCCTCGAAGAGTTCGCGCACGGCCCGCGCGCATTCGGCCTGTTCCATGTCCGGCACGTGGTAGACGACGCAGTTCATGCTGTAGCGGCCGCCCAGGGCCGACGGGCCGAAGAGGGCTTCGGCGCGGTTGGTCAGGGCCTGGAAGAACTGCTCCTCCTTCATCTGGTCCATGGGCGTGCGTTCGGCGTGGGGCGACTCCAGGCGCATGAGCAGCATGGAAAAGGTCTTGGACTGGCTGCGCACGGTCTGCCAGGTCTGCAGGAAATCGCGGTAGGGGTAGAGGCCGGTCAGCAGGTCCTTCTGCGGGGAGCGGGCGCCAGGTTGGGCTTCGCGCTGCTCCATCAGTCCCGAATGCTCGTCCAGCAGCGTCAGCTTGTCCCCTTTCTCCACCACCCAGTCCGGGTCGTTCTGGACCAGGATCTCGGCGATGGCCATCTCGTCCTGGACTTCCACCAGGGAGACCTCGGCCTTGTACATGGGCGGGTAGTGCCCGAAGACCACGTCCCCGCTGGCGCCGACGATGGTCTCGCGGCCGTTGAACTTGCGCGACCAGACCAGGAAACGCTGGCCCTCGTGGGCGTCCACGCTGCGGCCGAGGTTGATGATCAGCCTGTTCATGGGCATGACCTCAAGCACGACGCCGCCCTGGGCCAGGATCTGGTTGAAGGAATAGACCTGCCCGCGCCCGCTGGCCTTGGCCGTGTTCAGGGCCTTCTCGGCCTTCTCCAGCACCAGCCAGGCCTGTTCGGCCGGGGCCTTCTGGAACTGCGCGCCCTGGAGGTCCTGGGGATAGTTGACGAAGCCGATGCTGGCCGACACGGACACGTCCTCGCGCAGGGGGGCGAAGCGGGCCGTGACCTTGGACATCTCGACGCCGAGGTTCGACGCCAGTTCGCGCAGTTTGGACCTTGAGGCCTGGGGCCAGAGCACGCCGAAGGAGTCGCCGTCCAGCCGGCAGACCAGGGCCTGCTTGGGGCACGCGTCGCGCAGCACCTCGGCCGCGAGGTTCAGGATGCGGTCGCCGAAGAGGTGCCCGTAGCTCTCGTTGACCTGGCGGAAGCGGTCCAGGTCAATCATGATCAGCCCGAAGCAGGCGCTGTGCCCCTGCAGGGAATCGTCGGCCACGGCCTCGGGGCCGGGCATGATGGAGCCGAGGATGCCCGAGATCTCCCGCATCAGCGCCCCGTGCAGGCAGTGGCGGTTGGCCAGGCCCGTCAGGGGGTCGGTGATGGCGAGTTTCCTCAGCCCGATCTGCTCCAGGCACAGGGAGGCCATGACCGGCAGGTAGGGCAGGGCCTGGGCCGTCTTGCCGGCGTCCACGCCGCGGGCCTCGAAGACCGCCAGCAGCCTGTCGCCGCGGATGAGGGGCAGCTGGAGGCGGTCGTCCTCCAGCACTGCCCTGCCGTAGGGGTGCTCGGGGTCCGGTTCCAGTTCCTCGGGGCTTATGGCCGGGAACATGAGGCTGTAGGAGGAAAAGGACAGGAGCTCCTTGAAGGAGCTTTTGAGCAGAGGCTCGTATTCGACGATGTCCTGCCGGCGCAGGGGAGAGACGGTGCTGGCCGTGTTCATGATTGACCCCGGGTGTTTCCGAAGCCTTTGCCTCATGCCGCACCCCTTGTCCAGAAAGGAGAATTGTGTTTTGGGTCGAAGGTGGCTACAGCCCGGGAAGACACCACTTCCGACGGAGGAATCGATGCTTCACGTGACCGCCATGCCCCTGGGGCCCCTGGATACAAACTGCTATGTCCTGCACTCCGACCGCGAAGCCGTGGTCATCGACCCGGGCGGGGACGCCGACGAAATCCTGTCCTTTCTCTCCTCCAGAAAGCTCGTTCTCCACAGCGTTCTCAACACGCACCTGCACTTCGACCACATCCAGGGCAACGCCGACCTGGTGGCGGCCGCGGGCGTGACGGTCATGGCCAATCCCAAGGACGCCTATCTCATGCAGACGGAACTCGGTGGGGGCGGCATGATGGGCTTTCCCCGCACGCCTGCCTTCGAGATCACCCCCCTGGAGGAGGGAGAGCTGCCCCTCTTGGGCACCACATGCCGCGTTCTGGCCACCCCCGGCCACAGCCCCGGCAGCCTGTCCTTCTATTTCGAGACGATCGGGGCCGTGTTCGTCGGCGACCTGATCTTCTACCGTTCCGTGGGGCGCACCGATTTTCCGGGCAGCTCCGAGCGGGAGCTCATGCGCTCCGTGCGCACCAAGATCTTCACCCTGCCCGAGGACACCGTCATCTATCCCGGCCATGGCCCCGAGACCACGGTGCGGCAGGAACGGCTCAACAACCCTTTTTTCACCGAGTTCATCCGCTAGGGAGGGCTTCATGATCCCCGAAGGCGAACACGATTTCCGGGGCAGGTGCTGACACGTGGGTTCCGATGCCAGTTGGTATCTGCGTTTCAGCCGCACGGACCGGCAGGTGTTCTGGGTCAGCCCGGGCGTCGTTCCCCAGCTCGAGAACGCGCTCTATGTCGAAACCGACTGGACCCTGACCATGCAGAACGTCGGGGAATACGTGCGGGCGGAATTCGTGCGCAAGCGCCGCTCATGAGCCTGCCCGTCATCATGTCCCTGAGCCCCCGCGGGGGCGGAAACAGCGATCAGGCCGCTGACTTCTTTGCGCGCTGCCTGCATGGCGAAAGCCATGTCCTGCGCCTGCGGGACCACCATGTCGAGCCCTGTACGGGCTGCGGCGCATGCGCCGCCGACGGCGTCTGCCGCATGAGCGGCGAGGATGAGGCGGAAGAGCTCTTCGAGCGGCTCGATCGGGCCTCG
Organism: Desulfomicrobium sp.; assembly: GCA_024709365.1. Taxonomy (GTDB): domain Bacteria; phylum Desulfobacterota; class Desulfovibrionia; order Desulfovibrionales; family Desulfomicrobiaceae; genus Desulfomicrobium. The sequence goes on from JANJWV010000236.1 coordinate 4,019, forward strand.
GGGCTCGTCCTGACAGCGCCCGTCTATTTCTATCATCTACCCAGCCCGGCCAAGGCCTGGATCGACCGCGCCCAGTGCAGATACATGGCCAGGCAGGGCGGTCGGGCCGCGGGCACCCTGCGCCCGGCCTATGTCGTGCTCCTTGCCGGGCGCACGCGCGGCGAGAAGCTTTTTGACGGAATTCTGCCGACTCTGCGCTATTTTCTGGATGCCCTGGACTTTCGCCTGGAAGGAACCGCCCTGCTCCGCGGCATCGACGAGGCCGGGGATTTTTCGGCAAGCCGCGAAGCCTTGCAGGCCGTGCGCGAACTGGCCGGGAGGAGCGGGTGGTAGGCGGCCTTGCGGTCTCGGCCGGGCGCTTCCTGGACGCCCTGGCCTGCCTTGCCGGCCGCCGCTGCCAGCTTTGCGCGGCGGTGCTGGACGATCCGCGCGACCATCCCCTGTGTCCGGAATGCGCATCGAAGCTGGAGCCTCGCCGGGGCGGGCACTGCCCTCTGTGCGGCACCTGCTACGCCGATCCCTGCTCGCCCGCCTACCTCTGCCTGACCTGCCGCATGTCCCCGCCGCCCTGGTCCGGTCTGGCCTTTCACGGCCCGTACGACGGGCCTCTCAAGGAGTTGGTGCACCGGCACAAGTTCGGCCATGAGCACGGTCTGGGCCGCCTGCTGTCGTTCCTGGCCCGTCAGGCCTGGACTCTGCGGGGGCTGGGACGGCCGGACGTGATCGTGCCCGTGCCCATGCTGCCGGGCCATGTGCTCCGCCGCGGATTCAACCAGAGCGCGGAGCTGGCCCGCATGCTGGGGCGGACCATGTCCCTGCGGCCGCTGACGCACGCCCTGGTCAAGACCCGGGAAACGCGCACCCAGTCGAGCCTGGGCCGGGCCGCCCGGCGCGGCAACGTCGCCGGGGCCTTCGCCGCCTCCACGGAAATCCGGGGCCGGCACATCCTCATCGTCGATGACGTCATGACCACCGGGGCCACGATGACGGCCTGCGTCCGCGCCTGTCTGGAGGCCGGAGCCGCGAAGGTCGATGTCTTCGTCCTGGCCAGGGCCCTATGAAGAGCGCTCTTCCCTTCCGTTGGGGACACCCCGATCAGAAGCGCCTGCTGGTCATGCTGGTCTGCATGGTCGCGGGAGCGGTCGCGCTGATGGGCATCGAAGTGTACCGTTTTCTGAGCATCGACGAGCATCAGCAGTTGCTGCGCACCGATCAGCGCCACCTGGAACTGGTGCAGGACCTTCGTTTCGATCTCGGGGCCGCGCGCCTGGCCATTTCCAGGCTGACGGGGGTGGGCGCCGCTTCCGATGCCGCGGACCTCTCCGCCGAGGCGGACAGGCGGCTCCTGCGGGCCAAGGGACTTCTGGTCCTCATGCACCAGGGCGGGGAGCTGCGCGTGAAAGGGGATGCGGCCGGGGCCGCCCCCCTCGTCCTGTCCAAGCCCATGCCGCCCGAATTCCTGGCCACGGCTTCGCCGCTCGTGCCCATGGTCCAGGGGATTCTGGACGCGAGCACGAAGCTGACTGCGGGCGCGGGCAAGGCGGGAACGTACGACCCGGCCGCGGTTGCGCGTGTCGAAAGCCTCTTCCTCCAGGCCGAGGCCACGGCGCAGTCCCTGGCGCAGAGCATTGCCGGGAGCATCTCGGGGCACATAGAAGACCATCAGACGCGGGCCAACCGAGCGCTGGCGGCTCGCATCGCACTGGGCGGCCTGCTGCTGGCGGTCCTGTGCGGGCTGTGCCTGCGCAGCATGGCCGCCGTGGGCGGGCTGCTGGAGGAGCGGGCCCGGGACGCCGAAGCCGTGGTCGAGGCCAATGCCGGCATGGAGCGGATTCTGGAGGCACTGCCCGTGGGCATCGCCATCCTCGGCCAGGACCGCGCCATTCGCCGCGTGAACCTCGCCGCCACCAACCTCCTCGACATCGAGCCCGGCTGGTTCTTCGAGCGGCGCATACCCTGGGACATGTTCTGCGAGGAGTCGGAGGCGTCCGAACACGGCCCCCGGGTCGAGTTCGAGCACGAGGTGCGCATGCACGCCATGCAGGGCCGGACCCTGGACGTCATCAAGAGTTCCATCCCCGTCATCCTCAAGGGCGAGACGCTCATCCTCGAGGTCTTCATGGACGTGACCCAGCGCAAGCAGGCCGAAAACGCCCTGCTGCAGGAGAAGTCCCGCCTGGAGTCCCTTCTGGCCGGCATCGATGAAGGCGTGGCCCTGAGCGACGAGGATGGGGACGTGATCGAGGTCAACGCGAGCATCTGCCGCATCCTCGGCCTGGACAGGCAGCGGCTTCTCGGAACCAAGGTCTGGGACCTTTTTCCCGGGGGACTCCTCAAGGGTGAGCTTGACGAGGGATTGCGCTGCCTCACGCGCGACCCCCGGACCCGTCTGCGCGAGATCCAGCTCGAATCCTTCCGCGACATGGCACTGGTGGTGCGCATGCAGCCCGTGCTGGGCAAGGACGCCTTCGGCGGCATGATCGTCAGCGTCATCGAGGTCACGGAGATCGTCGACGCTCGGCGCCGGGCCGAGGCCGCCTCCCAAGCCAAGAGCATGTTCCTGGCCAACATGAGCCACGAGATCCGCACGCCCATGAACGCCATCGTCGGCCACGGCGAGCTGCTCTCCCACACCGCCCTGGACCCGGGGCAGGCCGAATGCGTGCAGAGCATCCGGGTCTGCGCCGAAAGCCTGCTGGTCATCATCAACGACATCCTCGACTTCTCCAAGATCGAGGCCGGCATGATGCGCATCGTGCCCGAGGACGTGGACCTCGCGGCCATGCTCGAACGCCTGCGGACCATGTTCGGCGAGCAGGCCCATCAGAAGGGCCTGGAACTGCGGCTGGCCACGACGGGGCTGCCCGCGACCGTGCGCACGGACCAGGGGCGGCTCGTGCAGGTCCTGGTCAATCTCGTCGGCAACGCCGTCAAGTTCACCGAGAAGGGCAGCGTGGAGATCACGGTCAGCGCCGAACCAGTTCGCGGAGACCGGGCCAGCGTGCATTTTTTCGTGCGCGACACGGGCATCGGGATTTCTGCCGACCGCCAGAAGGACATCTTCACGTCCTTCGAGCAGGTCGACGGCTCCCTGACGCGGCAGTACGGAGGGACGGGGCTGGGGCTGACCATCGCCAACAATCTGGTCCGCCTGCTCGGAGGCGCCGGCATCTCCGTGCGCAGCCTCCCCGGCCAGGGCAGCACCTTCTCCTTCGTCCTGCCTCTGGACGTCCCCGCCCGCGTCATGCCGCGCGTGCAGGGGCTTCCGCAGGACGTGGCCGGGGAAGGGGCCTACGCCGGCGTCCGCGTGCTGGCCGTGGAGGACAACGCCTTCAACCGCGGGCTGCTCAGGAAGATGCTCGGCACCCTCGGCGTGACGCGGGTGACCATGGCCGAGAACGGGCAGGAGGCCGTGGACGCCCTGGCCGGGGGGCAGGCCTTCGACATCATTCTCATGGACATCCAGATGCCGGTCCTGGACGGGTTGGACGCCACGCGGGCCATCCGGGCCATGGGCCTGGAGGTGCCCATCATCGCCCTCACGGCCCACGTCCTGGAGTCAGACCAGCAGAAGAGCCGGGAGGCGGGTATGAACGGGCATCTGCCCAAGCCCTACAGCCTGAAGGACCTGCGGGACACCCTGGGGAAATGGTGCGCGTGACCCTTTTGTCAGATTTCGATTGACGGCCTCCTGGTTTCGTTTTATGTGCTTCCTCCCTCTCGACGGCTGCTCTGCTCCGGGCGGCCTTGTAACGTGATGAAAGTCTTGACGGGGTTCCTCGGAAAAGGTAGCCACGTCGTTCAATATTTTGGAGGTCGCAAGATGTTTGCAATCGTAGAAACTGGCGGAAAGCAGTTCCGTGTTGAAGAAGGCCGCAGCCTGAAGGTCGCCAAGCTTGATGCGCAGGCCGGTTCGGAGATCACTCTGGACAAGATCCTGCTGGTCGGGACTGGTGCCGACGTGAAGATCGGTCAGCCTTTCGTCGACGGCGCTGCCGTGACGTGTGAGGTGGTCGAGCACGGACGTGACAAGAAGATCATCATTTTCAAGAAGAAACGCCGCAAGGATTATCGTAGAACACAGGGCCACCGTCAGGATTTCACCACCCTGAAGGTGAAGTCCATTCAGGCCTAGTGTCGTCGGGAGGAAAACATGGCTCATAAAAAAGCAGGTGGTAGTTCACGCAACGGACGCGACAGTGCCGGTCAGCGGCTCGGCGTGAAGAAGTTCGGTGGCCAGGCTGTCCTGGCGGGCAACATCCTCGTGCGTCAGCACGGCACCAAGGTCCATCCCGGCGTCAACGTCGGTGTTGGCAAGGATTTTACGCTGTTCGCCCTGATTGACGGGGTCGTGAAATTTGAAAAATACACCCGCAAGAACAAGGTCCGGACCAGGGTCAATATCGTTCCCGCCGTCTAGACATTGTCGCTGCGACGATTTTTCAAGCCGCTTCAAGAGGGTGCTCTTGGGCGGCTTTTTTTGCTGTCCGGGTCGATCCCGGGCCGGGAGATCACATGAGATTCGTTGACGAGGCCAAGATTATCATCCGTTCCGGCAGCGGCGGCCAGGGCTGCGTGTCGTTCCGCCGTGAGAAGTACGTGCCCCGCGGGGGTCCCGACGGCGGGGACGGGGGCAAGGGCGGCGACGTCGTGTTCCGCGCCGTGGGCAACCTTCTGACCCTCTATGACTATCGCCACGCGCCCATCCAGGAGGCCGAAAGCGGCCGGCCCGGGTCCGGTCGGCTCTGCTATGGCCGGGCCGGGGTGGACAAGGTCATCGAGGTGCCCGTGGGCACCCAGGTTTACGAGGAGACGGATGACGGCGAAGTCCTCATCGCCGACCTGACCAGGGACGGCCAGGAGATCGTCGTGGCCGAAGGCGGGCGCGGCGGCAAGGGCAACGCCCACTTCAAGTCCTCGACCATGCAGGTGCCGCGCTTCGCCCAGCCCGGCGAACCGGGCGTGGAGAAGTACATCCGCCTGGAGCTCAAGGTCTTTGCCGACGTGGGTCTGCTGGGCCTGCCCAACGCGGGCAAGTCCACGTTCATCTCGCGCATTTCCGCGGCCAGGCCCAAGATCGCGGCCTACCCCTTCACCACCCTGTCGCCCAACCTGGGCGTGGTCATCGACGAGAACGACCGCAAGCTGGTCGTGGCCGACATCCCCGGCCTCATCGAGGGCGCGCACACGGGCCTGGGCCTGGGGCACACCTTTCTGCGACACGTGGAACGATCGCGCTTCCTGGTGCACATCCTGAGCATCGAGGACGTGAACCCCGAAGACCCCCTGGCCGGCTTTCACATCCTCGACGACGAACTGCGCCAGTTCGACCCGGAGCTGGCCGAGAAGCCCCAGATGCGCGTCATCAACAAGATCGACCTGGCCGATGCCGAGCGTCTGGCCGAGGTGCGGGCGGCCTTTGACCGCCTGGGCCTTCGGGTGTACTTCATGTCGGCGTTGAACGAGATCGGCGTCGACGAGGTGCTGGCGGCCATGTGGGAGCTGCATCTGGCGACCGTGAAGGACGGGGGCGAAACCGAAGATGGAACAGTCGACTGATTGGCGCGTCCAGCGCCGCAGGATTCTGGAGAAGGCCAGGCGCGTGGTCGTCAAGGTGGGCAGCGCTGTGCTGACCACGGACAAGGGCCTGGACGAACGGGTGGTCAACAGACTGGCCGACCAGATTGCGGGCCTGCACGACCGTGGCCTGGAGATCGTCCTCGTGACCTCCGGCGCCGTGGCCGCGGGCCGGTGCGTGCTCGGCGCGGACCGGGCCGCCGGGTGCATGGTGCACAAGCAGGCGGCCTCGGCCGTGGGCCAGAGCCGCCTGATGCACAGCTACGACGAGGCCTTCGCCCGCTACGAGAAGATCACGGCCCAGGTTCTCTTAACCAAGGACGACCTGCGCAGCCGCGAGCGCTTCCTGAACGCCCGCAACACCATGACGCGCCTGCTGGACTGGAAGGTCATCCCCATCGTCAACGAGAACGACACGGTGGCCGTGCAGGAACTCAAGTTCGGCGACAACGACGCCCTGTCCTCCATGGTCGCCAACCTCGTCGGCGCGGACGTCATCGTCAATCTGACCTCGGCCGACGGCGTCTTCGACGTCAACCCCCTGGAAAATCCCGACGCGGCTTTTGTGCCCTGCGTTGAGAACATCGCCGAGCTGAACCTGCAGTCCATGTGCCGGGGCAAGACCGGCGCCGGCACCGGCGGCATGCTCAGCAAGCTCATGGCCGCCCGCCGCGCGGCCAGCATCGGCGTGCCGACCCTCATCGTTTCCGGGAAGCAGAAGTTCGTGCTGGAGCGCGTCTTCAACCAGGAGGAGATCGGCACGTGGGTCGCGCCGACCCAGAAGATGCTCTCGGGCCGCAAGTTCTGGCTGGCCTACCACCTTGACCCGGCCGGAACCATCGTGGTCGACGACGGCGCCGCCCGCGCCCTTACGTCCAAGGGCAAGAGCCTGCTGGCCGCCGGGGTGAAGGATGTCGAGGGCAATTTCGGCATGGGCGCGCTGGTGCGCATCGCCGGCCTGGACGGCGCCACCGTCGGCGTGGGCCTGACGAACTTCAAGGCCGCGGAGCTGCGCAAGATCCAGGGCCTGAGCAGTACCGAGATCGAGAAGGTCCTTGGCCCGTGCCCGCACCAGGAGGTCGTGCACCGGGACAACCTGGTGCTGGACAGTTCGCTCTGAAGAGTTCGGATTGACGCTGCCGCGCTGCGGGAAGGAAGGCTTCTGCATTTTCATGCACGAAGCCTTTTTTTGCGCCCGCGCACTGCGGAATACCCGCGGTCCGTGACGGTCCGTGGACGTCCCGCAGTTCCGCCCTCCATCGCAGTTTCGTCCTGATCCGCCTTGCGGCGGGGTCAGGGCCTGAAGAGATGGAAGACGAAGAGGCGCCCCGAGCGCAGAGTCACGGTGGCAGTGGTTTCGGTGAAGACGTTGCTCATGCCCCAGCTGGTGCCGAAGGTCAGGGTGGCGTCCTGAAGCGGATATTCCAGGCCCGAGAGCGTCACGCCGCTGACTTCCGGCGTGGCCGGGAGCAGGGACAGAGTGTCGCCGACGTTTCCGGTCAGGGTCAGGGGCTGGTCCGTGAGGTGCACGCACTGGCCCTCGTCCATGACGCAGGCCGGGATCCCGGCGGGCAGGCAGCGCGACAGCAGGAAGAGGTTGCCCAGTGTATGGTCAAGGCGTCCACCCGTGCCGCCCAGGATTGAGATGCGCGTCGCACCGCGCTCCAGAGCCAGTTCCAAGGCCAGTTCCAGGTCCGTGGCGTCCTTTTTCGGCGGGTGAAGGTCCATCTCGACCCCTGCGTCCCGGTAGCTGTCGAGGAGGTCTCCGGGAATGGAGTCCATGTCCCCTACGGCCAGATGGGGGAGGATGGACAGCGGCGCCAGGTGCCGGCTGCCCCCGTCCACGCCGACGACGCGGTCGGCTGACGCGATCAGGGTGCGGATGTGAGGGGCGAGGTCCAGGGGGCCGTTGGCCAGGAGAACCCAGTGCATGGAGCGTCCTTGGTGTGAAGTGGGGAATTCTTGCTGTTTCGGGGGCATCCCGCTACGTTTCACAGAGTAATCACGCCGGTTGTCCAAGGCAAGGAGAAGGGACCAGGCCTTGGGTCGAATCGGCTTTTCCGGCCCGTCGGCGGACGCGGAAAAGGTCCGGCCCGGCGGCCATGATCCCATCACGGAGGCTTCGATGTTCGATGCGACGATATATGCGGCGAGGCGCGCGCAAGCGATGCGCTCCGTCGGGAAGGGCTGCATCTTGCTCCCCGGCAACGACCTGCTGGGCATGAATTACAAGGCCAATGAATACCCCTTCCGCCAGGACGGCTCCTTTTCGTATTTCACCGGCCTGGATACGCCCGGCCTGTGCCTGTGGCTCGACTGCGAGAGCGGCGAGGAGGTGCTGTGCGGGCCTGAGCCGGACCTCATGCACACCATCTGGAGCGGCCCTGCGCCGTCCCTGGGGGAATTGGCGGAAAGGGCCGGGGTCGCCCGGCACGGTAGCGCGGCCGACGTGGAGGAGCTTTGCCGGAAGGCTGTCGGCGATGGCCGCGAGGTGCACCATCTTCCGCAGTACCAGGGCGATGGCGTGCTGCGGCTGGCGAGATTTCTCGGCAGAGCTCCAGGTGAAATCGAGACGGGATTCTCGCAACGGCTCATCGAGGCCGTGGTGGAATTGCGCAGCCTGAAGGACGAGGCGGAGGTCGCGGAAATCCGTCGAGCCGTGGCGGTTTCAGCGGACATGTATGCCGAACTCATGGCCTCCTGCCGTCCAGGCACGTCGGAAATGGAGCTTTACGGACGTCTGCAGGGCCTGATCCTGTCGCGGGGCAGCAGGGAGGCCTTCCCCATGATCCTCTCCCGGCGGGGAGAGGTCCTGCACAATCACACCCATGACCAGATATTGCGGCAGGGGGACCTGCTGCTTGTGGATTCCGGGGTCTGTTCGCCGCTGGGATACGCCTCGGACATCACGCGCACCCTGCCCGTGGGCGGTGCGTTCACGCCGCGGCAGCGTGACATCTACGAGATTGTACTCCACGCCCAGGCCGTGGGCATCGCCTGCATGGCCCCCGGCATCCCCTTCCTTGACTGCCATCTGGCGGCGGCCAGGGTCATGGCCGAGGGCCTCTCGGCCCTGGGGCTCATGCGCGGCAACCCGGACGTCGCCGTGGCCGCCGGAGCCCACGCACTCTTCTGCCCGCACGGCCTGGGCCACATGCTCGGCCTCGACGTGCACGACATGGAGAGCCTGGGCGAGGACAACGTGGGCTATGACCAGGAGTTCCGCCGCAGCGGCCAGTTCGGCCTGTCCGGCCTGCGCATGGCCCGCAGGCTGCGACCGGGCTTCGTCGTGACCGTGGAGCCGGGCATCTACTTTATCCCGGATCTGATCCGACTGTGGCGCGAACAGGGCCGGCACGAGGAATTCATCGACTACGACGCCCTGGAACCATACCTGGACTTCGGCGGTATCCGCATCGAGGACGACGTACTGGTCACGGAAGAAGGAACAGAGGTCCTGAGTTCCGCCATCCCCAAAACTGCCGGAGAACTGGCGGAACGCATGGGGCGGCCCGCATGAGGCGCATCAGCCTCCACGGCGGCCACAGCGGCCAGTTCTGCGACCACGCCAGAGACACGCTGGCGGAAATCGTCGCGGCCTACCACGCCGCGGGGTTTGAATGCGTGGGGCTAACGGAGCACATGCCGCCGCTGAGCGATGCGTGGCTCTATCCCGACGAGGTTGAGCTGGGCAGGACGGCGGTGTGGATGCAGGAGCGTTTCGGGCGATATGTGGCCGAGGCCAGGAGACTGGAGCGGGAGTACGCTGGGCGCATGCGGATTTTGGTGGGCATGGAGAGCGAGTGGTACCCGGGGTGCGGTGAGTGGGTTGCGGAACTGCGTGAGCGGTTCGCGCTGGATTATGTGGTGGGCTCGGTCCACCACGTGGGTGGTGGATGTTTTGACTTTTCGAAAACGGACTATGCGCGTATTGTGCAGTTATCAGGCGGATTGCTACCGTTTTATGCGGACTATTTTGACGCTCAGTATGAGATGATGCAGTCACTCAGGCCGGAGGTGGTAGGTCATTTCGACCTTGTCCGGCTTTATGACGCGAACTACGTGGACACGTTGCTGGAACATGAAATTCGGTGTCGGATAGCTCGCAATCTGGAGTGGGTGCTGGAGTCCGGCGTGATTTTGGATGTCAACGCCAGGGCGATCTTGAAGGGGCAATCCGAACCGTACATGTGTTGGCTTATTTTGGAGAAAGCCGTGAGACTGGGAGTCCGGTTCGCATACGGGGATGACGCCCATGGAGCGTCGGAGGTGGGTTTCGGATATGAAAAGATCGGGTCGTTACTTGCGGAAGCAGGCGCGTCGCCCATCAAATCCTGCGAAGTTCTGTTGCGGCCGGTATCTTCCACGCGGCCCACATGAGTCGGCTGGAAAAGGCCAGGCCGCTTCCGACCATGACATAGAGTCCGGTTTTCCAGTGCACGTTCAGAGAAAGCACGTCCAGGGTCCGGCCAAAGACAGACATGATGATGATGAGCGCCCAATTCCTTAGGGAAAAAAGCCCTCCAAGGCACGCCAGGGGGGGCTTCTTAATGATGTGGGCGATGATTTTTTGTCCGACCCGGTCGAAAATCAACCTGCTTTTTACGAATCCCAGTCCCAATCCGGTCACGAGGGGCACAAAAATCAGCCCCCAAGGTTCATGGCGGGAAAACCACACGCCTTTGGCACAAAGAAAAATGCCAACCGCGGTCCAGACCGCAGCGGCAGTCAGCAGGCGGGTGCGCGGGTAGACGCGGGGAGTTAGACGATCGAGGAAGGGGGGCAGCATGTGTGGGCTCCAAAGTTTGAAGCCGGTTAAGAGAGCTTGGATTGAAAGTCAAATAGGTCCTCCCCCGTCGACGTTGTGTCGGGGAGGGAGCTGTTGGCTGTTGGCATGACCATTGAAGGCTATCGATTTTGGTGAGGAAGAAGTACGCGATAATGGAGTTCATGACGATGCGCCAAATATTGTCCGTAATTCATATAACTGTCGCTACTTCTTTGACAGCAGCGCGGCAGGAGGGTAAGAGAAAAAAATAAGTCTCCCAATCTGGACGGTTCGGCTATTGTTTCAGACTGCGGAATCCGCTCCAAGAGCAGATGAAAACGGCGCTTGGGTATCGTCTTTGCAGAGTATGGCAAAATGAGATTTCCGGAGAACAAGCCTCGCGGGTCGTTTTTGGGGAGAATAAAAAATCAATGATGCCGAAATAATATGAAAGTCCATGAATTGTTTGTGCTGTGTGTAATTTTTGTTGCGCAAAAATTTGCCTCACTGTGACAAATTTTGCCTCGCTATGTATGCAAAATGATGGTTTCCCTCAGGTGCAACGTATCTGATAAGTTCAAATTTAATGACCGCCCGGAGCGGTCAAGGTGTTGAAAATGAATTACCTTGTTTGTCCGAGTCCACGGAGCAACGTCGTGTTGAACCGGCTTTGCTGCAGGGAGCGCGGGGTAACCTTGGTCGAATTGCTGGTAGTGCTTGGTATTATCGGCATCCTCGGGGGGCTGAGCGGTATATTTTTGTTCAAATACCTACCTGAGTACCATCTGCGATCTGCTGCCAGCACTCTTTCACAGGATTTGCGTCAGACTCAAGTTAATGCGATAAAGCGGCTTCAAACTTGGTCTGTATCCATGGACAGCGCGACGAATGCATATAGTATCATCGATGCTTCTGGAAATGCCTCCAAAACTGTCAATCTCTCCTCATATGGGGGAGAGGTCCGTTTTGCGGCCGTTGGGGGGAGTCCTATCCAATTTGATGCGGAGGGTTTCACGACTGCAGGGAATGCGACAATAAGAAACAGTCGTGGATCTCAGATTACCATTCTGATTTTGAGGACAGGAGCTGTTCGTGTTCAATAGCACAACATGTCGGGAATCTGCCCGCTATTCTGGATTTTCGCTGGTGGAACTGCTGGTCGTCATTGTTATGGCCGGTGTTTTGGCGACGGCCGGGTATAGTCTATTCCGAGAGCAGTCACGGGTTAATCAGTCTCAGCGAAATCTTCTTGAAATGCAGGGTAACGGTCGAGCGGCTTTGAATTTTCTGACCCAAAGCCTTTCGCATGCTGGATTTGGCTGCAGCGAGACAAATGCGTCGTTTATTCTTTTTTCAAATAACGCTTCTTCGCAGGGTCCTGATGTTGTTACTGTGCTGTATGGTTCAGACCACGTTGCAACAACAACAAATAACAGTACTGATTCGAATATTGTCCCCATATCGCTTGTTTCTGGAAAGACCGTTAATGTTTCGAATGAGGTAAGTTTTTATCCGTCAATTCGGCCAAATAAGGCGTACCGTGTAACGACTTCTGGAACAAGCATTACCCTTAATTCGGAAGTCGAATATGTTCCAGGCGGTGCAAAAGTGTTCAGAGTGTTTCCCGTGGAGTATCGACAGGCTGGGAATGTGTTGCAGCGCACTGATTCCGTGGGGCCAGCCATTGTTGCCTATGAGGTGGTTAATTTTCAAATGGCATACTCGACGGTCAATCCACCTGTGTGGCGCGAAGATTCTGGGGCCATCAATAACCCCAGGGCGGTATGGCTTTATCTCATTTTAAGGACGCGTGAGCCTGTTGCGGGCGTGAGGCATGGCCAGCAATTTGTATTGCCATGGAATAATGCAACTAGTTTTGCGGTCGCAAATGCCGAGGATGGATTGTATTATCAGGAATTTCAAGCACAAGTGTGGATACGCAATGCGAACTAAAGATAAACCGCAGAACGGGTTTACAATCGTTGAGTTGCTGGTTTCTGCGATGATAATCTCCATTGGCATTTTGGCATGGGCCAAAGCGCAGACGGGGGGTATCAAGGGGAGCGCTACGAGTAACGGAATTACGACAGCCTCGGAGTTGGCCATGTCGCGAACTGAAGAGTTGGCTCTCGAATGTCAGAGATCTGCTCTTCCAGGTTCAGGAAATGACGCAGTGACCGCGCGTGGCTTCCTGTTCACCCGTAGTTGGACCGTGACGCAGCATGTTGCCATGCCGGGGGTGCAGGTCAGGAGGATAGAGGTTACCGTTAATTGGAACCAGTACGGGCCGAGGGAAGTTCGGTATCAACGTGTTACAAGCGGTGGTTGATTATGGCGAAACAAGAAGGAAGTACGCTAGTTATCGTAATTCTGGTAATGGCGCTATTGGCGGCCGCTATCATAGGATTGATGAGAGATGTTGAGATTGATCTCTTTGTAGGGCGCAATACTCGCGTTGTGAAGCAGTCTTTTTTATGGGGTGATAGCGGTTTGGAAATTACTGAAGAGTTGCTCGGGAATTCAGCGCGAAAGCGTGGTTCTGCAGACAACTCTACGAATATTCCGAATACTCAATATCGCCTTGAGTTGGTCAATCCCCCACTCTATGTTCCGAATGCAACATCAGTTAATGTTCTGGATCAAGGAAATGTCGTTTCGAATGTCGATGTAAACTACCTGGGTCGCTTTGTCTCTGATGGAAATTCTATTAAATTTGAAAGCGCTTCAGAGGGTGTCGGTTTCGGAGCGGGTTCGGGTTCTGTTGTCGGTTTGGTGTATAGTTTCGACTCTGTAGGTTTTTCAGACAATAATCAGGCAATAAAACGTGCAGCAGAGATTTTCACATATGTTGTGAACTAGAGAGGGTGTTGTATGCGCAAAAAAATGATTGCGATCATAATTTTTGTTTTTTTCTGTGGCTTGGCCCATGCTGAAGGGCAAGCGTTGGACAACGCGACGGACGAAATTTCTGCAACGGATAGTATATGTCCTGGAAATTGGGTGCTTTCAAATCTCGCGGGGTGGTCGGTGCGTAATGAAGACGGCGTGATTTTACCCTTGTCTGTGGATACGGCCGTTTTCGGGTGCGACGGTAAATTGATTGCTCTTAATGCCGATTTGTCGGGTATGAAGGTCGGCGTAGAATGCGCCCCTTCCGGCGTAGAGAAAGGACTTCCAAATGTATTGACTGTAAATATATGGTGCCGCTGACATCTCTCTCGCCTCGAAGGAGGAGATTATGAAACGTTTTGTCGTGATCGCGCTATCAGTAATTGTATTCTTCTTTGGTGCCAGTTCGGCTTGGAGCAAACAGGCCGCTCAGGTAGAGGCATTTAATTGTAATAACTATGCTCTTGAGCCCCCTTCATTGGCTGATGCGGTGGCGCCCTCAACCACCCTGATAGTCGATTCTTCCGGTAGTATGAACGAGCACGCCTATCAGGAGACAGAAATTCGGTGGCGGTATACCTCGGAAAATTCAGATCGTCGAGGGTATACTGGATTCAATCCGCAAAATGAATATTATGGTTACTTCGACCCGTATCTATATTATTCTTATAATAGCACGGGGAGTAGGTTCTATCCGGATTCGTCAGGAGAGTGGAGTGGAAACTTTATGAATTGGGTTTCCATGCATAGAACTGATGTCGTTCGGAAGGTTTTGACGGGTGGCCCGTATGATAATGCAACAAGTACTTATACTGTCTCAAGAACTGATGCAAGTGATCAGCGTGGCAAGTATCATGTATACGATGCGTCTGCTGCTGTTGTCGATCTGAATAATGCAACAAAGTATGTTGTGCCTTCTGAATATAGAAAGAAGGTTGGTTTTGTTCAGGTTGATAATAGCGATAATATGTATATATATTTTGCTAGTAGTGTTGATGCTGCTGTCGATCCGGCGCGATGGAATATGGGTACGACACAGCAAGGTGTGTGTGTTCTTCGTGTTGTCTCGGAAAAGCAATACGGTGTTTTGGATAAATTTGGGTATAGGATGAGGCTTGCGCTGTTCAGGTATGATAATGATGGTACGTTGCATAATGGCGGCAAAGTTCTTAACTATATGACATCTGATCCATCAGAAATCAATAATATTGTTAACAACATTAATTTGTTGAATGTTAATAGCTGGACTCCTCTTGCGGAGACATTTCATACAGTTACTGGCTATGTGCAACAGGTGTCTGCGAAAAATAACGAAGTCGGCCCTAGATATGAGGATACGTCCTATGTCGCCAACAAGGGCAAGGTCACTGATCCCTTCTATTTTAGTGGGAACGGGACAATTTATTGCACTCAGCAGAATGTTATTCTCATAACAGATGGCGAGTCGACCAAGGATACTGCCGTCCCTGATAAATTTAAGACTGCTGAATCTGATGTGGCTGGCAACGACGCCTACTATGGTTCCCAATCTGACGATGCGAGCGGTTATCTCGATAATATCGCCTATTGGGCGCACACCAATGATCTGCGTGCGGATCTGCCCGGAAATCAGACGATAAACTTGTACACAGTTTTTGCTTTCGGTTCCGGCAGTCAACTGCTCAAAGATGCCGCTAAATGGGGTGGGTTCGTCGACAAAAATGATGACGGCCTTCCTGATCCGGATGAATACGACGCAAATATAGATGGGGTGCCTGACAATTATTTCGAGGCGGCTTCAGGAAGCGCTCTTGAGAATGCTTTGGTTGTTGCGTTCAGCAGTATTCTCAATCGAGTTTCGTCAGGTTCCGCTGCCTCGGTCGTGAATACTTCGAGGGAAGGAGTGGGCTTTTTATTGCAGGCCGTGTACTGGCCTGAGCTTCGTGATATCAATGGGAAAACAACATCCTGGTCCGGCGATGTCTATGCGTATTGGTTGGATGAAGAAGGTCGCCTGTATGAAGACGACGGGACGACGCCAAACTTTTTTGATGCCTCGGACAGTAAGGTGACCGTCTGGTATGATACCAGTACCGTGCCGAATAGGGCGAGGGCGTGTTCGGGGGGTACGGTCGTCAACGGGGCTTGTGTCAACGGTACGGTCAAGGAAATTAATTCCGTCAAGCATCTCTGGGCTGTTTCCAGATGGTTGAATAAAACGAGCCTCGACGCGGCCACTCAGCGAACGAGTTACGCCTCATCGTCGGGCGACGACGCAGGGCGTCGGTATATTATGACGTGGAATGACAATGGCGATGGCGCGGTGAACGGGGGTGAATATGTTCCATTCACGTCATCCGATTTTACTTCAGGGGTTGTAAACGGAACTGTTGTCGACTGGATTCGGGGCGTAGATTCCGCGCAGTTGCGGTCAAGGCAGATTCTTAGCGATACGAATTCTGATGGGACGGCGGATACGACAGTAACTTGGCGACTCGGGGATGTTATCAATTCTTCACCGACAGTAGTGGCGCAACCTTCAGAGAATTTTGACCTCATATGGGGCGACGCCAGTTATAAAGATTTTTATTTGAAATATTTCAACCGGCGAACAATGATTTATTTCGGCGGCAATGATGGCATGCTCCACGCGATTAACGGTGGATTTTATAACGAGGATGACAAAGGATATTGCCGTAGTCTCAACGAAAATGGCTCATGTGGCAACTCGGGCGGTTTCGAAATTGGTACAGAAATGTGGGCGTATGTACCCTTCAATGCGCATCCGAACCTTTCGTGTCTCGCCAGCCCGCAATACCGGCATCAGTATTATGTCGATTTGAAGCCGCGTGTTTTTGAGGTGCAAATCTTCGACCCTGATACTGACCATCCGAATGGCTGGGGAACGATCCTGGTGACCGGGTTCAATTTCGGTGGCGATGGTCAGCAGGATTTGATGCGGGATTCACGTTATTTCGGGTCGTCGTTCTCTGTATTTGATATCACCAACCCCGAGAAGGCGCCTGGATTTTTGGGTGAATTCACCTATGATGGCCAGTACACATTTGGCTATGCTTTGAATCAGCCAACTGTAGTTGCGGTGAAGGACGGGACCGGTAAGAAACATTGGTATATGCTCATGGGTACCGGTCCGACATCTTCGGCGGGATCCAGCACGCAGAAGGCGCAGGTTGTTGTTGTCCCATTGGGAGAGTTGGTTGATAAGAGCACCAATACGGCTAAGTCGTCCTTCCCGCTCCGTCTGGGCGCCAGCCTCGCCAAGCCGAGCATGACGAAAATCGGCGCTCTGCCCCTTGCGCTGTCCACAAGCGCCATGGGGACGGGGTTTTCCGCTGTTGACTACGATTTCGATTTTTTTGTTGACATGATGTATTATGGCGTTGTGGACACGCCTCAGAATGGTCCATTGACCGGTGGAGTGCACAGACTGAAGATCGAGGACGAGCCGGATCCAAGCAAGTGGGAGCGTAAGGAAATGACAGATACCGGCGGTCCCATGACTGGTGGTATTAACGTCGGCTTCAAGAGCAAAAACGTGTGGGTCTATTTTGGTACGGGCAAGTTTTGGGATGTGACCGACAAGACGGACCTGCGTACCCAATGGATGTATGGCATAATGGAACCTAAGAAAACGGACGGTAGTGCCTACAATTTTAGCCAGATTCCCGTTGGTCAGCTGTTGGATGTTACGGATTTTTATGTGCGACCGGATGGCGTGGGTACTCTCTACTGCAAGAGTAATAATTCAACAGGTTGTTTGCCTTCTGGTGTTGTTACAGTCGATGATCTTGAGAAGTATATTCGTGACACTCCAAATGTTGATGGCTGGCGGAGAGCTCTTACTTCCTCTGGAGAGCGAGTCATTGTTGAACCTTCGCTTTTCGGCGGAGTGGCGAACTTTGTTACGTCTGTTCCGTCAAATGATTACTGTGTTGCTGGCGGTTCCAGCAAATTATATGCGCTTTATTATTTAACTGGAACGGCCTGGAAAGAGAACGTATTTGGCGGAGTTTCCGGAGATTATGTGCCATTCGTTGTTGATCTTGGGCAAGGAATAGCCTCTAGGCCAAGTTTGCATTTAGGTAAAGAGCAAGGTGTTATGCTTTATTTTCAAAATAACCTTGGAGAAATTATAGTATTACATCAGCCAGTTCTACCGACTGGCCCCGTTTCGTCCGGAAAGGGCGGTTGGCACACTTTAGAAGCAGATTAAAATTGAGCGTGTAAGAGTTGTGGGCCGTTTGTAATCAGGGAGGCCATATCCTGATGCGGCCCACGCTCATGCCGCGGTCATTCTGAACAAGATTCTCGATTCACTCAGTTAGTATTTTTGCGCCAGAACAGGCAACCGGACTTGAAAGGCAGGGGCGATTCGATATCCATCTTCTTGATCTCTCCATAGCTTGATTGGGTGAAGGCCGTGAGCATGCGTTCTTCACCGATGTGCAAGGTAGGGTTTGCGGCCGGACCCCGGCCGAGTTCTCTGGAAGCAGGGAATTCCCCGCTTGGTTGTCGCAAGGAGGGCCAGAGGTACGGGGTGCCTGTTTTGTAGTAGAGCGTCCAGAGTCGGCTTGTTCCGTCCAGTGCGCAGATTTCCTGCTCAGGCGCAATGCTGGTGAATACTACCGCGCCGCCCAATACCGCCGCCTGGCTCAGCACCCTTTCCCCTGCATTCGAGAATGTGTGCTTCCAGCCCGAGGCCTGGTCCAGGTTGCCGGTAAGCCAGGCCCAGTCCTTGGTGATATTTGAGCCTTCGTCCATCTGCATTATGCCGACGCAATCAGGCGCATATTTTCCCTCCCAGCACGATCCGCGTGTCACGGCAATCTTGTTGCTGTCGAAGAGCTGCTGGCTCGACACGGCGTCCCAGTTCATGGTCCCGTCAGTTGTTGGTTCCTTGACGCCGTAAAAGCCCATTGGCGTGGTTTGGGTCATATCGTCGCGGTTGAATAACCTGCCGGTACCGAAATAAATCCAGAGTCTGTCCTCTTCGTCGACGCTAACCGCGGGGGCGGCACACATGGGCTCACCCACATCGACAAGGATGGAGGTTTTCCATTCTTCAGGCGCGCCATTGCCGGTCCGTAGCCGGTAAACCTTACCCGTGGCGCTGGTTGAACTCCCGGCCACAGTTCCGAAATAGACGAGGTCTGTGCTGAATTTTCCAGACCCGTTCCTTGAGCCGACATCAAGATCGACGCACACGGGATCGGAGATGAACGACCCTTCCTCCGTGAAGGCGAAAGCTTCTCGTTGCGACGTGGTCAAGCCGGTGCTGTCCACGGTCTTGACAATTTTTTCCGTGAGCAGGGCGCTGAGGTCCAGCACGAAAAGCTTGCCGGGTTGGTCGCTGGTCTCGTGCATCAGCTTGCTTCGGCTGGCGTGCCCGCTTGCGTCGGCAGGCCCGGAGCCGAAGACCAAGTACCACTTGTCAGAGGCGGGGCTGCCGGTACCCGTGCCGCTCATGGGCATCACTGCCGGGGTGCACGTCGTGAAGCCCTGGCCGGGCACTGATATTTCGGCCAGCACGTTGGGTGGGGATTCGGGATCGGTGACGTCCATGATTATGTATGCCGAGGTCACGGTGCGGTCTATGCCGACGTTCAGCCCGTTGCCGTCGTTTTTGTCGATGTCCGTCTCCATGGCCGCGCCGCCCAGGCGCATCCCTGCGACAAGGATGGTTCCCCAGCCGCCTGGGTATGTGTCCTCGTCGATGGATGTGATCCCGTCAGACATGAAGAAGATTCGAGCGTCGAAGACTTGCGGCGTCAAATCCATGTAGGCGACATGCAGCTTCTCGCCATAATCCGGATGCATGAGCCATTTGAGATGGGGAAGCAGGTTGTAGGGAACGTAGGCCCAGAGCTCCATGCCGAGGGGAAATTGCGTCAACGTGCCGTGCGCCACATCGAAAGCGCGGGTTCCGGGGTTCCAGAATCCGCCGTTGAACGCATGCAGCATACCGTCATTGGCTCCGACGTACACGACCTGACGGCGGTCCTGGTATTGTTTCAGGAACGCTTCGTAGGTCGCATCATTATATATGAGGTGGAAGTTTTCGGAGGGCTGGCCCACCACGGTGGGCGCAGAGAAGGCAATGTCGCCCAGCCGCCAGGGGGTTTCTCCGTACATGCGGCTTCGGGTGGCATCCACGATGCCCTCGATCGTGGCATTGCCGACCTCCGCTCCGCGGATGAAGTCAACCTGCCTCTTGGCCAGGGTGCTCTGGAAATTGGAGAACGCAGACGGATTGTCTTCCTGGAGATCGTTGATCGCGTTCTGCACGGGGTCGGCAAGATCGAGTCCCAACGTGCCGGAGCCTGATTCGAACAGGGTCAGAAAGTTGTAATAGAAATCCGGAGAGTTGAGGGTATTGTCAGCAGGATTGGCCGGAAGCGCAAAATGTTGGATTTCTCCGTTGGTGCTGGAGGCGACCATGTCCTGGTTTTTGTCCACAAAGGTCAAGATGTAGCGGTTCGGATCGGCAACCGAGTAAATTGAACGCTGCGAGACCACCTGTTGTTCCGTCAGGCTGTTGAGCCAGGCGACTGTTGACCACAGGAAACGGATGTCGGCGATGCTGTCCAGCGTCGTTGCGTTTTTCTCCTCTTCTTCGATGACTCCGTTCCCGTCGGAGTCAACGTGGACGTATATCTCTCCCTTTGCGAATTCGACGACTCTGTCGGCGGTCAGGTCCAGCCGTTGGTTGGAGTTGGTGTCCTCGCGAAGGTTGCCCTTGGCGTCCAGCATGTAGGCATGGACCTGGCCCGACCAGGGCGGGGCGATGTGTCCTGTACGGCTCGGTGGGAACAAGAGCGCCTGGTATGCGGCCACTTCGCCGGTTCGTGCCAGCGTTGTGACGGTCATTGCCGTGGCGGAGGCGACTTTGGGCGCGTCGAGCAGGAGGACGCGGGTGACGGCTTGTTCCAGCCTTCGCCCAGCTTGGGCGGTAAAATAATTGTCGGGCAGGCCGTCGCCGTCGGCGTCGAACTCTTCCTGCATGTCAGGCAGGTTGTTGCCATTCATGTCTCTGAATTTTCCGTGCCGGGCCGCGTCCAGGAGAAGGTTGCTCGGACCGTCGGTTACGGAAACGGCGTAGAAATCTGCGTTCTGCGTTCCCTCCATTCCGTCCTCGGGCCTCAAGTCCGTGGTTTGGCCAAAATATGCCATATCGATCAGATAGGTGCTTCCACTTGGGTGCAGGGAATACTCTGTATTCGGCCGTTTTATTGTGGTCAGATTTTTGAGTACTCCGGGAACGCCTTGGTCACCGGAACTTTCCCCGGCACTGACCAAAATGACGCTCTGCCTTGAGCAGGGTACGGTTTGGCCCCTGGACGGGAAATAGAAGGGATCGTCTGACGTGCCGCTTTGGCCAAGATACTCATGCACTGTATGCAAGGCTGCAGCGAGCGGGGCCGCCCCCCGGGCCCGCACGGAATTGACGGTGCTTACGATGCGATCGAGCTCGGCCGCGTCGTCGCTCATGGGGTGCCGGTTTTGTCCGCCTTCTTCGAGAGTGAAGAGGGCGATGCGGGCCTTTTTACCAACGGCCTGGAGCAGCCCGCTTTCGGCTTCGCCTTTGACACGCAGCACGTATTTTCGCTCGAAGTCCGCCATGGAGACGCTCATTGCGTTCTCGCCATCCACAGGCCCGAAGGTGACACGCCCGCGCAGGGGCGTCATGTGAGCAATTCGTCCTCCGTGGTCGCGCCGCGGCGTCGAGTCATCGTACTCGAATCCGTCCGTTCTCTGGCCATGCTCCTCCATTTCGTAACAGCCGCTCTGGGCCACGAAGTTTCCGCCGCTGAGCAGTTGGCGCGCCACGTCGATACGCAGCATCGCCGCCCAGTTCAGGAAGTTGCCGCTCCATTGCCCCGTGGCGTTGTCAGGGGAGAAGTGGGCATAATCGGTATCCGCAATGTAGACGTAATACGAATCGGGATCGAAATACCCGTCGTATCGTCGCGTAGCGTTGAACGGGCCGGAGTATGCCCGCTGGAGCATGCTCGCGGACGAATCCAGAACAAAAGTGACGGAAGGTTTTTCCTCCATGGTCACAAAGGGCGGCAGCCAATGGAAATCTGCGCCTCGGTAAGCGGCGGCACTGGAAGCGAAGAACACGAGTACGCACGCGACCGCCAAGGTCACAGTCAGGGGGCCGTTCGTCCTCTTCATTGGTTGATATGCCTCCAGCCCAGATCCACTTCCGCAACGCTGTTGCGGGCGCCCTTCCTGTGCGAACGGATGAGGTAGCTGCTGAAGGTTCCACCCGAGGCTGCCCCCCGTCCTGCGCTTCCATATCCCGTCCCGCACTGTATGGCGCTGCCCGGAACCAGCCCTGTTTCGATGAAACCGGCCCGGACATAGGTGCCTTCGGACTCGTGGCTGTGCCATTTGACTGGAAAGTCATCGGGATCGAAGCCGTTTGTGTTTTCCCAAGCGGAGGCGTTGGTGGCGGAGGTGCCGTCGTTATAGAACGTGGAATTGGCCGAGGCGATGGCTGTTTCCAGGTATTCGTGGCCTGCGTTTGCGCCCGAGTCCGCCAGGAAGAACGCGTTTTTTGCGTCGTTGCCGTTGGCCGCCATGAGGATGTTCAGGAGCGCCGTGTCGCTTGCGGCCAGACCGATCACCCCGAGCAGGGCGAGGATGATGATGGCCACGACAAAGACCATGCCGGACTGATTCAGGGAAGATTCCGGGCTGGGTTTAGAATTTTGGTGAGAGAACATAGATGTACCGTGCGCTGGCTTGGAAGCCGCCGTTGTTCCATGAGAGGGTGCAGGTCATTTCCTTGCATCGCTCCATGGGTGTGTTGTCGGCCAGGGTGCAGTTCAGGGAAAATCGTACGCCATCGATGACGGTTGTTGTGTTCGAGTCAGCCAGCGCCGCGAATGCCTGCGCGGAATACTGGGCAGGAATGGACTTTTCCAGGAATCTCTCGACCAGATGGCTTCCCCGGGAGATGTGGGCGGCGCGGGTCTGCTGCGTGGAGGCGTGTGCAATGAGCGAGGCGACGCCCATCAGTCCGATGCTCAGAATGGCCGCAGCAACGAGGACTTCGATAAGCGTGAAGCCCCGACAGGTCTGCTCTTTGCGTGTCCGGCGCGAACGGGCATTTAAAGGAGGCCTTGCCTTTAGGGCATGGTTGCGGAGCAAAGGGCGGGAGGAGCTTTCCATCGGGTGCTCTATTCCGAAACCACACTGCCCGAAGGCCGTACCGTTACGGTGCGGGACAGGCCGGTGTTGTTGCGTATGGTTATGGCTCCGGCAACGGTGGCCCTGCCGAGGCCGTTGAAATGGGTGGTGAAGGACTTGGTGAGGGCTGCGCTGTTTCTCAAGCCGCTGAGGTCGAAGCGCCGCAACAGGGTGTTGTCGTCGCGTACCCTGATTTCGCATGTGTTGCGCAGCATGTCGCACTGGAATCTGATGTGTTCGTTTCGTTTGATGGCTTCAAACCTGGCGTTCCGGCACATGCTGACAATGGTTCTGGTCGCACGGTCCATTTCGGCCCCCGGCAGGGCGGAGATGAGGGAAGTTCCACAGAGGGCCGCAAGTATGGCCACGACTCCCAGGACCATGAGAGTCTCCATGAGGGTGAACCCCTTCGTCATGGCGTTTTGTCCATGTCCGTATTGCGGCACCAGACCATGGCGGACATGGTGCTGTTGCCGATGCCCATCCCCGCGTGGGACGGTGAGGGGATCGCGGTGATTCGTACGAGCACGCCGCGGATACTTTGCGTATCCGGCTGCGAGTCTTCGATGATGTCGCCGCGCTCATTGAAATAGGTGAAACTCAGATCGCCGATGTTGGTGTTGACCGGCTGCCAGCGAACGGTGCCGGTATCGTATTTGCGCAGCACATTGTCGGGCTCCGGCTTGGCGGCCCCGTCATTGGCGACGTTGAGCCTGAAGCCCGAGTGCTCACGCAGACTGCCGCTATCGCTTTCATTGACGACCCCGTCGGCGTTCATGTCCTGGGTGCAATAGACCGATGACCTCGTCGTGGTCCTTCCGTAATCCGGCGCGCCTGTTCCGGGCCTGTGGGAAAATCCGAAGCCCGGGGCTGCATGTGCCGAAAATCCGCACATCCGCAATTCGTCGGAAATGAGCGAAATGGCGGACAGCAGTTCCTGCTGCATGAGGGCGGCTTGGCTCTGCCTGATGGCCATGCGCTGGTGGGTCTGGAAAAGGGTGAAGATCGCTCCGAGGATCAGGCCGGAAATGGCCATGGCGACAAGCAGTTCAATGAGGGTCATGCCCGATTGGGCGCGTAGCTTCTGAAATCCGTAGGGCATGGGGTGTGCCTGTGAATCTGGTGCATTGCATTTCAAAATTCACAGAACGCTACGCTTTGCACTCGTTGATTCCAATAATGGCTGGGCCTGAAATTGGCAGGTCGGATAGTTGGCAGAAGAGGTGGTAAAAAAAAGGCTGCCTGGGCATTGTGTGCCCAGGCAGCCTAGGAATTGATCCATGCGATCGCTACTTGTCGACGATCGCGCAGTCGGGGTTGGGGCACCACCATTCGTCCTTGTCGCCGGTGATGGCCTTGACCTCGCCCTCTTCGAGCATCGCGGCCGTCTGGCCGTTGAGTTCCTTGCATTTACGGCCGGGAAGCTTC
Source organism: Desulfomicrobium sp. (assembly GCA_024709365.1). Classification (GTDB taxonomy): domain Bacteria; phylum Desulfobacterota; class Desulfovibrionia; order Desulfovibrionales; family Desulfomicrobiaceae; genus Desulfomicrobium. Next base: position 27,879 of record JANJWV010000236.1, read on the forward strand.
TTCTTCGTGTCGCCTGATATGGACAGTGGCTTTTCCTGTTCGTTCGTCATGGTAGACCTCCTTGGTTTCTTCTGTGAGGATTATAGCTGCGGGGGCGTACGCTGACAACATGGTCAGGTGGTGTCCACCAGGGGCTCGCTCCGTATGGATGCGGATTAAGTGTTGAGTGTCTTGGGTATGAGACCTTGTTTGAGTCTTCATGGATTTTCATATATCCCCACTTCATGAGCGGAAAGCGACTACATATTTCTATGCCCTGCAGCCCCTGCGCACGGACTCCCCACGCGCTGAACCGTCCAGTTTTGGGGGGCGTGTGAATCGCGAGCGGACCATCCTGGTCGTCGATGACGACGAGGGCGTTCGTCAGATCCTGCAGGATCTGCTGGCTTCGGCCGGGTACAGGACGTTCATTGCGGCCGACGGCGAGGAGGCCCTGCTCAAGCTGGGAAACGGGGAGGTGGACCTCGTCGTCTCTGACGCCAGAATGCCCGGCATGAGCGGCCGCGAACTGCTCTGGGAGTGCATGCGGCGCTGGCCCGGGCTGCCGGTCGTGCTGCTGACAGGGTACGGCACCGTGCCCGACGCCGTGGAGGCCATCAAGGCCGGGGCCGTGGATTACCTGCTCAAGCCCTTTGACGGCCGGGAGCTGCTCGGCAAGATCGCGTCCATCCTGGCGGCCAGGGATACCCGCGCCTGGACCGGGGGGAGGGGGCTGCTGGCGGAGGAACTGTGGGGCGGGAAGAGCCCGGCCATGCAGCGCCTGTACAAGCTCATCGAGCGCGTCGCGCCGACGGAGGCCACGATCCTCCTGCTTGGCGAATCCGGCACGGGCAAGGAGAAGATCGCCGGGCTCCTGCACCGTCTGAGCCAGCGCGCGTACGGGCCGTTCGTCGTGGTGGACTGCGGTTCCACGCCGTCAACCCTGCTCGAAAGCGAGCTCTTCGGGCACGCCAAGGGCGCCTTCACCAATGCCTTCAAGGACAAGAAAGGACTTGTGGCCGAGGCCCACGGCGGAACCCTCTTCCTGGACGAGATCGGCAACATCTCCCCGGAGATGCAGCTTAGGCTTCTGCGCTTCCTGCAGGAGCGCCGCATCCGCCGCGTGGGCGACGTGGCCGAGACGCCCGTCAACTGCCGGGTCATCGCCGCCACCAACGCGGATCTGGCCGAACTGGTCCGGCGCGGGGAATTCCGCGAAGACCTCTACTACCGCCTGAAGGTCATCACCATCCAGGTGCCTCCGTTGCGCGAGCGTAAGCCCGACATTCCCATCCTGGCCGAACGTTTCCTGCAGCTGTTCGCCGAGGACGGGCGCGTCCGCAAGCTCGACCCCGAGGTGGGCGAGGCCATGCTCGACTATGCCTGGCCCGGCAATGTCCGCGAACTTCGGAACATGCTGGAGGCGGCCGTCATCCTGTCCTCGGACGGCGTCATCCGCATGGAGGACATGCAGTTCGAGGAGACCGACCTGGACGTCCCGCTGCCCGGCAACGTGCTCTCGCTTGAGGACAGCGAACGTCAGGTCATCGTCAGCGCCCTGGAAAAAAGCGGCTGGGTGGTCAAGGACGCCGCCGACCTGCTCGGCATCAGCAGGCGCACCATGCACTACAAGATCAAGAAATTCCGCATCGAGACGGGCAAAAAAGCGAGTTAGTCCAGTCCGGTCTTTCCCTGTATCGCGTCTTCCCCTTCCTTTGAAATACTCGTCGCAGCCGATCATTGTCATCTTCTCCGGAATGATTACCAAATGACAACCTGACTGGAGGGATGATCATGAAAAACATGCAGACACTGAAACACTTCATGCGCTATTTCGAGCCTCATTGCGAGGAGCGGGACGGCCGCAAGTACTGTTACGTTTCGGCCCTGGAATACCCCGAGGCCCAGGAGGCGCTGGATTTGTTCGGCGGGTACGGGTTTTTCGAAGGAGCGCCCAATTCCATCACCCTGAAGTACGCCCACCTTGTCGAGGAGGACGGTGATGAGAGGTGGCATCTCGGAGCGGAGCAGATGCCCGGCACATACCCCGTATGGGTGGCCTGGTAGGCGAAGCCGCCCGAGGCTCCGGCCTTGAGGGAGGAACCGATGCGAATGCTGACCATCATGCTCATGCTCTGCCTGAGCGCTGGAGGAGTCATGGCTGCGGAATACAAGAGCGCTGTGTTTGCCGGCGGGTGCTTCTGGTGCCTCGAAGGGCCTTTCGACGAGTTGCCGGGCGTCATCGGCACCGAGTCCGGGTATACGGGCGGGACCGTGCCGAACCCCACGTATGAACAGGTGTCTGCGGGGACCACGGGGCATGTCGAGGCCATGCGCGTGGTCTACGATCCCGGGAAAGTCACCTTTGAAAAGCTGCTGTCCGTGTTCTGGCGCAACATTGACCCTGCGGATGGAGGCGGGCAGTTTTGCGACCGTGGTCCGCAGTACCGCTCGGCGATCTTTTTCGCGGACGCGGGGGAGGAGGCCGAGGCGCGCAGGCAAAAGGCGCAACTGGAAGAGGAGAAGGGGATGCGGGTAGCTACGGAGATTCTGCCCCGGTCAGAATTTTACCCGGCCGAGGAATACCACCAGGATTACTACTCGAAGAACCCCCTGCGATACCGTTTCTACCGGCAGGGCTGCGGCCGGGACCAGCGCCTCAGGCAGATCTGGGGCGCGGAGGCCGGGGGCAATCACTGAGGCTTCCGGGTCGCGGCAAAGAAAAGGCCCGGCTTTCGCAAAGAGCGGAAGCCGGGCCGACCTATATATAATGATATAGGGAGAAGTTATTTTCCGCACCGCCCGCGATATGACGGCTCTCTCTTCCCAGCCATTCCTGCGCAGGCGGGTGCCATCTTCGATGCACTCGCCGTGGGATATGGCTGCCCGTGATCCCCCAGCGTTCAATCCTCTCTGAGTTCCGCCTCGCTCATGAAGTTGCGGTCATAGCGCTGCCAGATGTCCAGGGCCATGCTCAGGGGCTTGATCATGGGCACCGTGTAGGTGTGGAAGCGTTTGGCATAGAGGTATTCCCTGAACCTTGCGACGTGTGTGGAGAGGCCGCGCGGCGAGACGATGAAGGGCTTGCCGATGGTGCGCCTGAATTCCACCAGCCGTTCGGGCAGGTACTCGGACAGGTAGGGCACCTGCAGGTAGATGGCGGCCATGATGACGTCGGTGTTCGGGTCCTCGGCGATGATCTCCAGGGCGCGCATGAGCCGCCGGTCGTCGCAGTTGCCGAAGAGGTCCAGGGGGTTGTTGCCGACGTTGACGAGCATCTGCTCCAGATCGTCGGGGCTTCCGGCCTTGATATTCTCGCGCAGCAGGTCCTGCAGGCGTCGCCTGGTTTCGGGGGCGAACTGGGCCAGCTCCATGCCTTCGGCCGTGATCTGGTCCGCCTGGAGCACGGCCGCGCCGCCGCCGACGCTGACCACGGCCGTGCGCTTGCCCTTGGGCCGTGGCTGGGTGGTCAGGATGGAGAGCACGTTGACCATGATCTTGGGGTCTTCGGTCAGCTCCTCGATGAGGTAGAAGCCGGCCTGGGAACAGCAGGCCCGGAAGGCCTCGTGGCTGCCGGCCAGGGAGGCCGTGTGCGACATGGTCGCCTCCTTGCCTCCGCCGGAGCCGCCCTTGATGATGACCACGGGTTTTTCCGCCGCCACCTGCCGGCCGATCTCCATGAGCTTCAGCCCTTCGGACAGCCCTTCGAGGTAGATGGCGACGACGTCGATGCGCGGGTCCTGGCCCATGTGCGCCAGAATCTCGGGCACGCCAACGCTGCTCGAGTTGCCGCAGGAGACCCACTTGCCCACGCCCACCCGGTCGGCGTCGAGCATCTCCATCAGTTCCATGCCGATGCCGCCGCTCTGGGAGATGATGCCGATGCCCCCCGGTTCGCGGATGACGCCCGTGCGGTGCGGCGGGATGAACATGGTGTTGAGCCCGGAGAAATTGTCGATGACGCCCAGGCAGTTGGGGCCTATGTAGCTGACTCCGTACTGCTGGCTCAGGTCCCGCAGGCGGTTTTCCAGCTCCCGCCGGCCGGACTCGGCGAAGCCGTCGCTGATGATGATGGCGCCCTTGCCCCCGGCCAGGCAGAATTTTTCGAATTCACGCACCACGGTTTCGGAGTTGACGACGAACACGGCCATCTCCGGCACCTCCGGCAGGCTCTCAAGGTTGGGGTAGCAGCGCATGCCCTGCAGCATGTCCGTGCGCGGGTTGATGGGGTAGACCTTGCCCAGACGGCGCAGGTTCTTGAGCACGATGCCGCCCACGGTGCCGGTATTGGAGGCGCCGTAGAGAACGATGGACGCCGGGTTGAAGATGGTCTGCAGGCTGGACATGGTGCCCGGGGAGACGTCGGTCCGGCTGGGGTAGTGGACGGGTTCACCGGCGATGAGGCGGGCGTCGACGATGGCGAAGCCCTCCTCGTAGACGATGACCGGGTTAAGGTCGAGTTCGTGGATCTCCGGGTGCTCGGCCATGAAGCGAGAGACGCTCATGGCCAGGCGAATGACGGCGGCCTTGTCCAGGGCCGGTCCGCGGAAGCCGTCCAGGATTTTTCCGGCCATGGTCCTGTCCAGCATGGCGCGGACATCCTTTTCGTCCAGGATGCCGATGCCAGGTGCCACGTCCGCAAAGAGTTCCACGAAGCGTCCGCCCGAGCCGATCATGGTCATGGGGCCGAAGCTCGGATCCTGGGTGGCCCCGATGAGGATTTCCTGGCCTGCCTTGACCATGGGCTGGATCAGGATGCCGTCGATGGCGCCGACCCCGGCTGCGCGGACATTGTTCATGAGCCGGTCGTAACCGGCCTCCACGGCACTCTCGTCGGAAAGGTTCAGCAGCACGCAGCCCAGGTCCGTCTTGTGGATGATTTCGCTGGAGACGGTCTTCATGGCCACCGAGAAACCGAGCTCCCGCGCCGTGCGCACGGCCTGCTCACGGCTGCGGACCATGCGACCCAGGACGGGGATGCCGTAGGCGTCCAGAAGAATCCGGCTTTGTTCGAATCCGAGCTGGGATGGTTCCATGAAGGTGTCTCCTTGGTTTGGTGTGTGCGGATCATGAGGGCGGCCACGAATTTTTGCAAGAGGGCGCCCATTGTGCCCCGTACGCACCCGCTGCTTCGGCCTGGATACAAGAGACGCCAAACGTCATTATGACACGCAGAATCGGCGGAAGGAAGGGCGGACGTCCGTTCATCGTTCAATATATAGTCGTTTTGGCAGGGAAAATGCCGAACTCCCTTGACCTGAAGCGAAGTTGGGAGGATACGGGCGGCAAGGTCTTTTTCGGTTTTTGAGCTTTGGCAGTCTGAACATCAGCCAACCGCGGAGGGCGGACATGAGCATGGAGATTCTGGAACTGGTCAAGCGTCGGGATCCGGGCGAAGTCGAATTTCATCAGGCCGTGAGTGAAGTCATGGAATCCATTGCGCCGGCCCTGGAGCGCAATCCCGAATACCGGCGGGCGGGGATCGTTGAGCGCATGGTCGAGCCGGAGCGGGTCGTCATCTTCCGGGTCCCGTGGATGGACGATCAGGGCGAAGTCCACGTCAACCGAGGGTTCCGGGTTCAGATGAACAGCGCCATCGGGCCGTACAAGGGCGGCATCCGCTTTCATCCTTCCGTCAATCTCGGCATTCTCAAGTTCCTGGCCTTCGAGCAGGTCTTCAAGAACTCCCTGACCACCCTGCCCATGGGCGGGGGCAAGGGCGGGGCGGACTTCGACCCCAAGGGCAAGTCCGACGCCGAGGTGCAGCGCTTCTGTCAGAGTTTCATGCTCGAACTTTTCCGTCACATCGGCCCCAACACCGACGTGCCGGCCGGCGACATCGGCGTGGGCGCGCGTGAGGTCGGATTCATGTTCGGCATGTACAAGAAGCTCTGCAACGAGTTCACGGGCGTGCTGACGGGCAAGGGCGCATCCTGGGGCGGCAGCCTCATCCGGCCCGAGGCCACGGGGTACGGCGCGGTCTATTTCGCCGCCGAGATGCTCGGGGCCAAGGGGAAGACCCTCGAAGGCACGCGCAGCCTGGTTTCCGGTTCCGGCAACGTGGCCCAGTTCACCATGGAGAAGCTCCTGCAGATGGGCAGCACGCCGATCACGTTTTCGGATTCGTCCGGGTACATCTACGACGAGTCCGGAATCACCTCGGAAAAGCTGGCCTTCATCAAGCATCTGAAGAATGTCCGCCGGGGCCGGGTCAAGGAGTACGCCGACGCCTATCCCGAGGCCGTGTACACGCCCGTGGATTTCGGCCTGGGCTACAATCCCCTGTGGGCCCACAGGGCGGACTGCGCCTTTCCCTGCGCCACACAGAATGAAATCAACGGCATCGACGCCCAGCACATGGTCGACGGCGGGGTGCGGGCCGTGGCCGAGGGCGCGAACATGCCCACCAACCACGACGGCGTGCGCATTCTTCAGGACAGAGGTGTGCTCTTCGGGCCGGGCAAGGCGGCCAATGCCGGCGGCGTCTCGGTTTCGGGCCTGGAAATGACCCAGAACAGCATGCGCCTGAGATGGACCAGAGAGGAAGTGGACGACCGCCTGAAGCTCATCATGAAGACCATCCACAAGGTCTGCATGGACACGGCCGAGGCCTACGGCAAGCCCTTCAACTACGTGGCCGGGGCCAATATCGCCGGCTTCGCCAAGGTGGCCGACGCCATGCTGGATCAGGGCGTGGTCTGATCGAACTTCCCCAGCCTTGAGTCTGAAAAGCCGGTTCGCCGGCTTTTTTCTTTGCCTCGCCGCGTTGCCCGGAGAACGCGCATTGAGTAGGCTTGCGCCACCCAAGGAGGAGACGACATGCCCTTCACCCCCGCGCTGCAGCTCGTGGCCCAAGATTCGGAGTTCCGCAAATTTCACGACCTCATGGCCCGCAAGGTCCAGAACATTCTCCTTGTTTCCACGGCCTACGACGCCTGGGTCATGGAGGAGGACTGCAAGCTCTCGGAACGCATTGTCTCCGAGTACCAGGGCCTCAATCTGAGCCGTCCGCCGCGCCTGACCTGGGCGTCCAGCGCCGAGGAGGCCCTTGGCTTCCTGGCCGAGCGGACCTTCGAGCTCATCATCCTCATGCCGCAACTGGCCG
>JANJWV010000005.1 GCA_024709365.1 Desulfomicrobium sp.
TGGGTTTTCGGTTGGGTGTTGTTATAATTTTTTGGGGTGCGGGGGGGGGTTGGGTTGGGGGGGGGGGGGGGCGGCCGCGTCGGGGTGCGGCCCGCCGGGGCCCCCGAAACGCCTTCGCCGGCCTCGTAGAGTTGAATCGTTGCGTGCAGGGCGGGAAAATTGAGCGGCGCGCCAGGCAACGATTCAACAAACGATGCCTGGCTCAGTCAGACAGTCGGCGGCCCGTGCAGCCCGGGCCGGGACGCTGGGGCGGAGCAGGGGGAGTTTCTGATGGGTTCGGCCAGCACAGCGTTGCCGGGGGGCATGGAGACATCTATGCGGCAGGCGGGCAGGGCGCGGAGTGGGCGCCCTGCCGCCCTGAGTTGCCGATGCGGGGCGTGGTCAGCCCACGCTGACCAGTTCGATCTCGAAGGTCAGGGCGAAGCCCGCCAGGGGGTGGTTGGCGTCCAGGGTGACGTCGGCGTCGTCGAGTTCCACGATCAGGGCCGGGATCTCGTTGCCGTCGGGGGAGCGCAGGATGAGCTGTTCGCCCAGGGCCGGCTTGATTTCCGCCGGGAAGGACGTGCGCGGGATGCGGATGACCATCTCCTCGTTATGGGCGCCGTAGGCTTCCTCTTCGGGGATGGTCACGGTCACGCTCTGGCCGGGTTCCAGCCCGGTGATGGCCTTTTCGAAACCGGGAATGACCATGTCCTGGCCGAGGATGACTTCGAGGGGTTCGCGGCCCCGGGAGGAGTCGAACTGGGTGCCGTCGTCCAGGGTGCCGGTGTAGTGAACCAGGACCCTGGTTCCTGCTGCAAGTGCCATGATGCGTCCTTCTTCGGTAAGAGTGTTGGGAAAGTTATCCGGCGCGTTCGAGGTCCCTGAGCCAGACTTCCAGGGTGTTGGGCTGCCCGGGCTGGTGATCGTCGGGATAGAGCAGGGCCGACATGTAGAAGACGCTGCCGATGTCCAGACTGCGCCGGGCGCTCTGGGAGAACATGTCCAGCCGGTGCTCGACCATGGGCCGCCGTTCCGGGTTCAGGGCCTCCAGCAGGGGGGCGGCGTCCTCGGCCAGGTTCGCCAGGAGCTCCGCCTTGCGGCGCATGCCCGTGCGGTATCCGGCGTCGTCGCCCTTGTTGTGCAGGAGGTCCAGGGCGGTTTCCTCCGCCTCCCGGACCAGCCGGATCCGCTCACGCAGAAAATCGAGTAAATTCTTCATGGAGGCCTCCGTGTTCTTTCAGACAGGCTTCAAGCCGCGTGTCCAGGGGGAAGATCAGTCCGTCCCCGTGGGCCGTGTAAAAGGAGCGCTGCCTGCGCTGGAAGCGGCGGATCTGGCTCAGGTTCGAGCTGCCGATGGGGTCGCATTCCAGGACCGGCGAACGCATGGGGTTCTGCAGAAGGTCGAAGACCAGGTCCTGGGCGTAGGAGATGGCCTCGGAGATGAAGATTTTCTTGCTCGAAAACGGCAGCAGGTCGCGGAAGACGCGCAGGGAGTTCTTGTAGGTGCGCTTCTCCACCAGCCGCAGGCTCTGGCGGAAGATGCGCTTCTTGATGAAGAACGGCACCTTTTTCTGGCCCATGGTCGCCACCAGCGTGTCGTCGGCGTCGGGGTGCGGCACGCGGAATATCCGCGAAGCCTGCTTGCGCGGGCATTCGACCTGCAGGTCCGCGAGCATCTCGACATAGGTGTGCGCGAATTTGCCCCGTCCGGCCGAGAAGCCGAGCATGTTGGGCACGAAATAGTTGTGGGCGATGACGTCTGCCGCCAGGTGGGACAGGTAGCCGTAGGCGTAGGCCTGGGCCTCGGAGTTCTCGGCCTGGCGCAGCAGGGCACGCCCCATGTCCCAGTTGTGGGAGTGGGTCGGCGTGTAGGTGCAGCCCTTGCCGATGAAGATGTCGGCCGAGAGGCAGCCGTACAGGTACTGTTCCGGGTGGGCGGTCAGCGCCCCGGCCAGGGCCGGGGCGAAGAGGTGCAGGTGGGCCAGGACGTTGTTGCCGATGGCCATGTGCACTCCGGGCCCCCAGGCCAGGGCGTCCTGGGGGAGGAGAAGGAGAAGCAGAAAAGCGAAGAGAAGGGCCATGTTCCCCCGGGTCAGCTTTTTTCCCGCGTAGCGTGGAAGGTGATGTCCGGCCACTGCTCCATGATGTATTCCAGGCGCCATGCGCTGTCCACCAGCAGGGCCAGGTTGCCCTCGGAGTCCGTGGACAGGGAGTGGAGCAGCTCCTTCTGGAAGCGGCCGAGCAGGGACTTGTCGTCGCTGTGGACCCAGCGCGCGGCCGAGAGGTTGACCGGGGCGTAGATGGCGTCCACCGAATATTCATCTTTAAGACGCGAAACGATGACGTCAAACTGCAGCACGCCCACGGCGCCCAGGATGTAGTCGTTGCCGATCATGGGCCGGAAGACCTGCACGGCGCCCTCTTCGGCCAGCTGCTCCAGGCCCTTCTGCAGCTGCTTGGCCTTCAGCGGGCTCTTCAGGATGACCTTGCGGAAATGTTCGGGCGCGAAGTTCGGGATGCCCGTGAACTTGAGCTCCTCCTTGGTCGAGAAGGTGTCGCCGATGCGGATGGTGCCGTGGTTGTGCAGGCCGATGATGTCGCCGGCGAAGGCCTCCTCCACGCCCGTGCGGTCCTGGGCCATGAAGATGGTGGCGTTACTGATCTGCACGTCCTTGCCGATGCGGTGGTGGCGGATCTTCATGCCCTTGACGTACTTGCCCGAGCAGATGCGCATGAAGGCGATGCGGTCGCGGTGGGCCTTGTCCATGTTCGCCTGGATCTTGAAGACCACGCCCGAGAACTCCTCCTCGAAGGGCGAGACCTCGCGGGTCACGGCCGGGCGCGGTCGCGGGTGGGGGGCCAGCTCGACGAAGGTGTCGAGCATCTCCTGCACGCCGAAGTTGTTGATGGCGCTGCCGAAGAAGACCGGGGTCTGGGTCCCGGCCAGGTAGCGCTCCACGGAAAAGGGGTTGCCGGCGCCTTCCAGCAGCTCCAGGTCGCGGCGCAGGTCCTGGGCCTGCAGGCCCAGCAGCTCGTCGAGCTTGGGGTCATTCACGTCGTCGATGACCACACCTTGCTGGATGCGGCCGCCGTGAGTGGCGGAGAAGAGGTGGATCTGCTTCTTGTAGATGGAGTAGGTGCCCTTGAAGCCCTTGCCCATGCCGATGGGCCAGCTCAAGGGTGCGCACTCGATGCCCAGGTGCTCCTCGATGTCGGCCAGCACGTCCAGGGGGTCCAGGCCGTCGCGGTCGAGCTTGTTGATAAAGGTCATGATGGGCGTGTTGCGCATGCGGCAGACGTCCATGAGCTTGCGGGTCTGGGCCTCGACGCCCTTGGCGCTGTCGATGACCAGCAGGGCCGAGTCCACGGCCGTCAAAACGCGGTAGGTGTCCTCGGAGAAGTCCTCGTGGCCCGGCGTGTCCAGAAGGTTCACGTCGTAGCCGTTGTACTCGAACTTCATGACCGAGGTGGTCACGGAGATGCCGCGCTCCTGCTCCATCTTCATCCAGTCCGAGGTGGCGTGGCGGGACGCCTTGCGCGACTTGACCGTGCCGGCCATGTTGATGGCTCCGCCGAAGAGCAGGAGCTTCTCCGTCAGGGTCGTCTTGCCCGCGTCCGGGTGGCTGATGATGCCGAAGGTCCGGCGTTTCTCCACGTTCTGTCGAATTTCCCTTGCAAGTGCGCTCATGAGTCTCTCCCGATGCAATCTGGCCCGGTGCTGGGCCAAGGAGGCAGTAGGCGCGATAACGGGAACAGTCAAGGAAGGCCGGGTCCGTTCAAATTGTGAAAATTTTCGCCAATCCCTTGACCCCGCTTCCGGCTCTGCTATGCTGAACCAAAATTCTTTCCTATCATTCAACCGGTTATGGAGGTGTGCCATGCAGTATGCGGAAAAGGATATGCCCGTTCGGTTGCACGACGGTGAAATGCTCGTTCTGGACGACGGCAACGAGCTGCGCTGGGAGAGCAACGGCGAGGCCAAGGCGGTGTTTGTCGGGAGCAGCTTCGACGCCACCATGGAACTCTTCCCCGGCCAGGAAGAGACGGTCAACGTCGGCGGGAAGAATTTCGTCCTGACCGCCTTTTTCGAGGACGCCCTGGAAGTCAAGAAGGCCTGACAGGTCCAGCGGCCGGGGAGTTCGACTCCCTCATCGAAGACGACAGGGGACGCATGCCGGTTCCCCGCGGCGGCGCGGCCGTTGCGGGGAACCGGCTTTTCCGGCCCCCTTCACTCCGGTGGCGGGCTGGGTTAGAGACTGCCTTGAGGCGGGAGCGACCCGCCCGCGGAGGAAACATGATCGATGCGGAAAAAGTGCTCAAGGGGCTTCTGGGCAGCAAGGGGGCCTTGGGCGGCCTCGGAAAGATGACGGGCAGCCTCGGAGGCGGCTCGCTGCCCGGAAAGGCGGCTGTGGGGCTGGGACTCCTGGGCGTGGCCATGGCCGCCTTCGAACATTTTGCGGAGCAGAAGGGTGCGGCCGCACGGGGGCCGATCCCTTCGGGTGGCCCCGGCGTCCCTCCCCCGCCTCCGGCCGGCAGGGTTCAGACCCCGCCCCCGCCGCCTGGCAGCGCTCCGTCTGCGGCTCCGGCCGCCCTGACCCCGCCGCCCCCGCCGCCGGCCGCCGTGCCGGCCGACCCGGTGCTGCTGATCCGGGCCATGATCGCCGCGGCCAATGCCGACGGCGTCCTCGACGACACGGAGCGCATGCGCATCCTGGCCCAGCTCGAAGGCACTGGGCTGAGCGACGAGGAGAAGGACTTCCTGGCCGCGGAGTTCGGCGCCCCCAGATCCCTGGAGGAGATTGCCGCCGCCGTGGACGGGCAGGCCGCGGCGGCGCAGGTCTTCACGGTCTCGCTCATGGCCGTGGAGGCGGACACTCCCGAGGAGCGTGAGTACCTCGAAGCGCTGAGGGCGGCTCTGAATCTTACGGACGAACAGGCCCGGTCCATCGCCCGGCGCCTCGGCCGGGGCTGTGCATAGGCCGGGGCCCGCGAACGTTTATTGCAGGAGAGGACGCATGTCACAATGGTATCTGAGTTTCGACGGACGCCAGGAAGGGCCCTTCGACCTGGCCCAGGCACAGGCCAGGGCGCGCATGAACCCCCAGGGCTTCGCCTGGCGCGAGGGCTTCGCCCAGTGGGTGCCCATCTCCCAGCTCGCGGAGCTGTCCCCTGAGCGCTCCCCGGTCATGGCGCCCCCGCCGCCCGTCGGCCGCGGCACGGACGAGATCGACTTCAAGATCGTCGGGCACGAGATGCAGTTCGTGGAGATCGAACTCGACCCCGGCGAGAGCGCCGTGGCCGAGGCCGGGGCCATGATGTACAAGGACGAGGCCATCCACATGGAGGCCGTGTTCGGCGACGGCTCGGGGGCGGCGGGCAACTCGTTCATGGACAAGCTGCTGGGCGCGGGCAAGCGCATCATCACCGGCGAGAGCCTGTTCATGACGGTCTTCACCCACACGGGCCAGGGCAAGGGCCGCGTGGCCTTCGGAGCGCCGTACCCCGGCAACATCATCCCCCTGTCCCTGAACACGGTGAACGGGACCCTCATCTGCCAGAAGGACTGCTTCCTCTGCGCGGCCAAGGGCGTGTCCATCGGCATCCATTTCCAGCGCAAGATCCTGACAGGCCTGTTCGGCGGCGAAGGGTTCATCATGCAGCGGCTGGACGGCGACGGCCAGGTCTTCATGCACGCCGGCGGCACGGTGGTGGAGCGAGTCCTGAAGCCCGGCGAGGTCCTGGACGTGGACACGGGCTGCCTCGTGGCCATGGAACGGACCGTGGAGTTCGACATCAGGCAGGCCGGCAACATCAAGACCGCCCTCTTCGGGGGCGAAGGGCTCTTCTTCGCCCGCGTCCAGGGTCCGGGCCGGGTCTGGCTGCAGTCCCTGCCCTTTTCCAGGCTGGCCGGGCGGATGCTGCAGTCGGCCCCGGGCATGGGCGGGTCCAAGGACGAGGGCTCGGTCCTCGGGCCTCTGGGCACCCTTCTCGGCGGGCGCTGAGCCCGTCTGGAGCAAACGATCGGCGGGCCGGGGGGGCGACTTCCCGGCCCGTTTCGCGTTTCAAGGGGCCGCTTGCGAGGTTCTTGCCCATGGCGTAGAAGCGCGCCATGAAAACAGGAGGTGCCCACATGAAGTGGTACGCATATTTCATCATGATCGCGGCCGTGCTCTGCGCGTCGGGGGCAGGTGCCGCCGAGACGCCGGCCGCGTCCCTGGCCAATGTCCAGCGGGCCATCGACGGCAACGACCAGGTGCTGCTCGAAAAGTACGTCGACGTGCGGGGGATCATCGCCCGCGGGGTGGACGTGTTCGTCAAGGACTACGCGGCGCATCCTGCCGGGGAGGGAGGGGATCCCATGCTCGACATGCTCTCCGGCGGCCTGGCGGCCCAGTCCGGCACGGCGGCCGACCAGTCCATGAAGCTCATGCTCATCGAGGAGACGCGCAAGTTCGTCATCCGCGGCGTGGCTTCGGGCGATTTCTCCGGACGGCCTTCACAGCGTCAGGATCTGCCCGAGGGCGGCATATTCTCCGTGCTCTTCGCCGACGTGTCCACGGCCCGCAAGGAACTTCGCGGCGTGCAGGTGCAGCCGCCCAAGGGCGACCTGGCCGCGGCCTCGGCGACCATGTTCGACCACGGCAGCAAGCGCGGCTATCCGGTGAAACTGGGCCTCAAGCGCCAGGCCGAAGGGTACTGGAAGGTTACGGACGTGACCAACATGGCGGAGCTCATCCGCATCGTGCGCAAGGAGGCCGAGGCGCGTTAGCCCGGACTGCCTTCAGCCTTCGATCCATAGAAAAGCCCCGCCTAGCGGGGCTTTCCTCGTTTTCGGCCCCGGTTTCAGGGCCGGGCCAGGAGGCCCAGCCGCCGCACGGCGCGCTGCACCGGGGCGTCCATGACCAGCCCGCAATTGAGGCGGATGAAGCGCTCGAACCTGTCGGTCATGCCGAAGAGCATGCCGGGGGAAATGCCGATCCCTTCGGAGGCGGCGCGCTGGAAGAGGGTCAGGCCCGTGACGGCGTCCTCGGGCAGCTCCACCCAGAGCATGAACCCGCCGCCGGGGCGCGTGGCCCTGGTGCCGGCGGGGAAATGCCTGGCCACGGCGTCGCGCATGGCCTCGACCTGGTCCCGCAGGGCGCGGGTCAGGCGGGCCAGGTGCCGCTCGTAGAGCCCCTTGTCCAGATACTCGGCCACGGCCAGTTCCGTGGCCGACACCCCGGCCAGGGTCGTCATGGCCTTGAGTTCGTGGATGACGGCCCCCTGGCCGCGGGCCGGCAGGATGTACCCTGTCCGGTACCCCGGGGCCATGGACTTGGAGAAGGACGAGACCAGGGTCACGCCCCCGGTCCGGTCGAAGGCCTTGCAGGCCGGCGGACGGGGGCCGTCGAAGGTGATGTCGCCGTAGACGTCGTCCTCGACCAGCGGGACGTTCCGGCGGGCCAGGAGTTCGACCAGGGCGCGCTTGCCGTCCTCGGGCACGAGGCTGCCGTCGGGGTTGCTCCAGGTGGGGGAAAGGATGCAGGCCGAGATGCGGAAGCGGTCCAGGGCCTGCTCCAGGTCGCCGAGATCGACGCCGCGTTCCGGGTGGGACGGGATCTCCACCACGCGCAGGCCGAGCACTTCGATCATCTGCAGGAAGAAGTGGTAGGCGGGTACGGCGATGAGCACCGTGTCGCCGGGGCGCGTCAGGGCGCGCAGGGCCAGGGCCAGGCCCTCGGTGGCGCCGCAGGTCAGGACGATCTCCTCCGGGGCGGCGCTGACGCCGGCCAGGGCGAGGCGGCGGGCGATCTGGCGGCGAAGCTCCGGGCAGCCGGGCACCGGGCCGTAGTCGGCGCTGCGCACGGCCTGCCTGCGGGCGCAGGAGCCGAGGATGCGGGCCAGGTCCGCCGCCGGGAGCAGGCGGCCGTCGATGTGGGCCAGGCCCAGGGGCAGGATGTCGCTGCGGCCCATGGCGTCCATGGCCCGGCGCACCAGTTCCCCGCGCTGCACGGCGCGCGCCACGGGCGGCTCGGCGGGGGGCATCCCGGCCCGCGGCAGGAGGGACGGCCGCCTGCGCACGAAATAGCCGGACCTGGGCCTGGATTCCAGGACACCGCGCCTTTCCAGTTCGGCATAGGCCTGGCCGACGGTGGTCAGGGACATGCCCGTGGTCCGCGCCGTCTGGCGCAGGGACGGGGCCCGGGAGCCCGGCGGCAGCTCCCCGGATTCGACCATGGACGCGATCCGCTGCGCGACCGCCTTGTACCGCAAACCTTCCGAAAGTTCCCCGACCGTCTGCACGCCTGCCTCTTCTGTCATCATAAGATTTGTGAATTCTGTATCTGTCATCATGACAGATTCGCGGGCAATGTCCAGGCCTGTCGCAACCTCAGCCGCAGGGAAAGATTGATCTTCCCCGCACGGAGCTCTCATGTCCGCGCAACAGCACATGTCCGGCCGCCACATCCTTCTGGCGCTGTCCGCCGTTCTGGTCTGGGCCCTCAATTTCCTGGTCATCCGCATCGGGCTCGACGATCTGCCGCCCCTCTTCTTCGCGGCCCTGCGCTTCACCGTGACCGCTTTTCCCGCCGTGTTCATCGTCGGCAGGCAGGGCATGCCCTGGCGCCTCATCCTCGGCGCGGGGACGTGCATCGGGGTGGGCTACTTCTCCCTGCTCTTCGTCGGCATGAAGCTCGGCATGCCGCCGGGGTTCGCGGCCCTGGTCTCCCAGGGGCAGGTCGTGTTCACGGTCCTTTTCTCCGCGACCCTGCTGCGCGAAACGCCTTCGCCCTGGCAGTCGGCGGGGATCGGCATTGCCCTGTGCGGCCTGGCGCTGGCGGGTTTCGAGCGCATGGGCGCCCTGAACCCGGCCGGGCTCGTGCTGGTCGTCATGGCCGCCCTGTTTTGGGGCCTGGGCAACGTGGTCATCAAGCGGCTGGGGCGGGGATTGACGGTGGACGGGTTCCGGCTGGTGCTGTGGATGTCGCTGGTGCCGCCCCTGCCCAACTTCCTCCTCTCGGCCTGGCTGGAAGAGGGGCAGTGGGCGCACCTGGCCGCCTTGAGCGGAAGCGGCTTCTTCGCCCTGGCCTACACGGCCTTCGCCTCGACGCTGTTCGGCTGGGGGGCCTGGGCCTGGCTCCTGCGCCGTTACAGCGCGCCGCAGGTGGCGCCGTTCTCGCTGCTGGTGCCCGTGGTGGCCCTGGCCATGTCGGTGGCCTGGATGGGTGAGGAGTTCAGCCCGCTGCTGGCCGTGGCCTCGGCCCTGCTGCTGGGCGGGGTGGGGGTGACGGTCTGCGAGCCCTGGCTGGCCCGCATCCGGCCGGCCCTGACGGGGCCGGTCGCAGTCTGGAGGCGGTGAGCTATGCTTCCTGGAGTGCCGACACCGGCGCCCGGCGCAGATCGGCCAGCTTGATGGCGGCCACGCCCGAGAGGAGCAGGGCGCTGCCCAGGACCTGCACCGGCGTCAGGATCTCGCCCAGGACGAGAAAGGCGAACACGGCCGTGAAGGCCGGTTCCAGGGAGACGATGATGTTGGCGATGCTCGCGTCGAGAAGGGTCAGGCTGACGTTGTAGAACCCGTAGCCGCCCACCGTGGGGATGGCGCCCAGCAGGATCATCACGGTCCAGCCGCGCACGCTGTCGCCCAGCCAGAACAGGTCCGCGGCGCGCACGGCCGACCCCGGGACGCTCCCGCCAGTCATGTTGATCAGGAACAGGAACGAGCCGGCAAAGGCGAAGATGTAGAGGAGCGTGGTCCACGGCGAGATGCCGCGCTCGGAGGTCACGCGGCCCATGAGGCTGTAGGCCGTGTAGCACAGGCCCGTCAGCAGTCCGGCCACCACGCCAAGGAGGTTGACCTGCCAGGTCGCGGCCTGCAGCGCGCCGGAAATGAGGGCGCAGCCGCCCATGCACAGGGCGATGGCCGTAATTTTCAGCCAGCCCATGCTCTCGCCCAGGAACTTCCAGCCCAGGACGGCGGTGTAGGCCACGGAGCAGTAGACCATGACCGTGGCCACGGCCGCGCCGTTGTTGGCCACGGAAATGGCCCACAGGCCGTTGAACCCGGCCAGCATGAGCCCGAACAGGGCCAGGAAGGGCAGGTGCGCCCGATCCACGCGCAGCAGGCGGGGACTGGCCACGAGCATGACCGGGAGCAGGGTCGCGACCACGAAGACGTTGCGCCAGAAGGCCAGAATCAGGGGCGGCATGTCGAAACCCGTGACCAGGTAGCGGATGAAGATGGAGGTCGTGGACAGGAACACGGCGCTGACGAGGGCGGCGGTGTATCCTTGGGCGGAGCGGGACATGGCCATGGGGGGATCTCCTTCTTGTGCTGGGCTGGAAGGTGGTCTAGAGGAGAATTGGCCCTGCAAGAAGGGGCAATTTTTCAGAAAAACGACCAGTCCAATTTTTCCCCGGAGACAACAGTGCGCCTCGCCCTCGACTACGAATCCGGACAGCCTCTCTATGTTCAGATCGGCGGGCACTTCCGCGACGCCATCCTGTCCGACAACCTGCGTCCGGGCGTGCGCCTGCCGGCGGTGCGCGCCCTGGCCGCGAGCCTCGGCGTGAACCGGGCCACGGTGGAGAGCGCCTATGCCGAGCTCGTGGCAGAAGGGCTCGTCGCCTCCCGCCAGGGCAGCGGCTTCTACGTGCTGGCGCACGCGCCGGGCGAACCGGCCGCGGCGTCCCGTTCCGGGGGCTGGCCCGCCTGGCAGGGGCGCCTGCGCTACGGCGGCTACGAGGCCATGAGCGCCTACCTGCCCGAGGTCAGCCGCCAGACGGACTGGATCGCCCTGGACGGCGGGGCCTGCGACCCCAGGCTCTTCCCCATGGACGAGTTCCGCCGCCTGCTCGGGCAGGTCATGCGCCGGGACGGGGCCGCGGCCGTGGAGTACGGGGAGATCGGCGGCTACCGCCCCCTGCGCGCCACCCTGGCCCAGGTCCTGGCCAGCCAGGGCGTGCAGACGAGCGCCGACAGCATCCTCATCACCGCCGGTTCCCAGCAGGCCCTGTCCCTGGTCGCCGCGCTGCTCCTGGCCCCGGGTCAGGGCGTGGTGGCGGAGCGACCGACCTACGCCGGCGCCCTGGACGTCTTCCGCGCCCGCGGCCTGGCCATCCATACCGTGGGCGTGGACGAGGACGGCATGGACGTGGACGAACTGGAGCAGATCCTCGAACGTCACCGCCCGGGCCTGATCTACACCATCCCCAATTTCCACAACCCCACGGGCGCCTGCCTCGACGGACAGCGGCGCAGGCGGCTCATCAGCCTGGCCGGGCGTTACGACGTCCCCATCCTCGAGGACGACTACGTCGGCGACATCCGCTACGAGGGCCGCGCCCAGCCCACCCTCAAGTCCCTGGACCCCGACGGCCGCGTCATCTACGTCGGCACCTTCTCCAAGATGCTCATCCCCGGCCTGCGCGTGGGCTTCGTGGTGGCCGACGGCCCGGTCTACGACCACCTCCTGCGCTCCAAACGCTGCCACGACCTGGCCACCTGCAACCTCATCCAGCGGGCCCTGCGCGACTACGTCTCCGTGGGACGCTATCACGCCCACCTGCAGCGCTCCTGCACGGTCTACCGCCGCCGCCGGGACGCCATGCTGGCGGCGCTGGAGCGGCACATGCCCGCAGGGGCGTCCTGGGTGCGGCCCAGGGGAGGACTATTCGTCTGGGTCAGGTTGCCGGAAGGGATGAAGGCCTCGGAGGTCCTGCCGATGGCCTGCAAGGAAGGCGTGGTTTTCGCGCCGGGCGGGAATTTCCACCTCGACCCGGCCGAGGGCGAGGGATGTATAAGGCTGAATTTTGCCTCCAGCAGCGAGGAGGTCATTGAGGAGGGGATACGGCGGTTGGGACGGGCGATGGGGGGCGAATGATGTGGATTATGGATGATGCGTGGGTGTCAGGGCGATACGCCGTAGGGGCGCCCGGAAAAACGTGCGTGACCAGGGATGATGCGCCGGTGCCAGGGCGAGACGCCGTAGGGGCGAAAAATTTTTCGCCCCTACAATTGGCGGTCCATGGGAAAAACGTGGATTCCGTGGCGATGCGTCGTGGGGGGCGTACAACATGTGCGGATCATGGACGATTCGTGGGTGCCAGGGCGATACGCCGTAGGGGCGAAAAATTTTTAGCCCCAACAATTGGCGGTGCATGGTAAAAACGTGGATTCCGGGGCGATGCGTCGCGGGGGTCGTACAAAATGTGCGGGTCATGGATGATGCGTTGGTGCCAGGGCGATACGCCGTAGGGGGGGGAAATTTTTAGAGCCGACACATATAGGAAGAAGGGGAAAAAAATGAAGACGGGGTGGTGAGGCGGGGGGGGAGTAAAAAAAGTA
>JANJWV010000205.1 GCA_024709365.1 Desulfomicrobium sp.
GGAGATGTTCAGGCGGTTCAGGACGATGCCCAAGACCGTGACGATGGACGCCCAGAAGGCCAGCTTCTGGTTCTTCTCGCGGGCGGCCACTGCGTACATGAGACAGGGCACGAGCACGAAGCCGATGACCTCGACCAGGAACCAGGCGCCCCAGCCAGTGGCCAGGTGATGCCAGTTGTCGTCCATGGCCACGCCGATCCACTTCAGGTTGAAGTAGCCGAAGAGGACCACGGCCGCCGCCTTGGAGAAGCCCAGGGTCACGCCGGGCGCTTCCTCGATGTGGGTCTCGTCCATCTTGTGATGCAGGAACTTGTGGGACAGGCCGCCCTCGAAAATGACCATGGACAGGCCGGCCGGGATGCTCGAAACGAAGAAGAACAGGGCCAGGTACGGGGAGTACCACAGCGGGTGCAGCTTGGAGGGGGCGATCAGGTACAGTCCGCCCAGGGAAGACTGGTGCAGGGTCGACAGGATGACGCCGAAGATGGTCAGCACCAGGGTCAGGCTGTGGGCGTAATGCCGCATCTTCTTCCAGCGCAGGGTCTCCCAGACCGCGGGCGAGAACTCGATGGCCAGGACCGTCAGGTACAGGGCGACGCACAGACCTACCTCGAAGAGGAAGGACGTGGGGCCGGGGTAGATGGTCAGGGGGTACGGCAGCCGGTAGTAGCGGCCCAGGTCGTACAGCAGGGCGAAGACGACGAAGGCGTAGCCCAGGAAGGCCGTGGTGATGGCCGGGCGAACCGCCGAATGGTACTTCTTCATGCCGAAGAGGTACACGGCCGCGGAGGTCGTGTAGCCGCCGGCGGCCAGGGCGACGCCGCAGAGCAGGTCGAAGCCGATCCAGATGCCCCAGGGGTTGTCGTCGGTCAGGTTGGTGACGGAGCCGATGCCCATGGTGAAGCGCTTGACGGTCAGCACCAGGCCGACGGCCAGGATGATGGCCGTCAGGATGTTGGCCGGGGTCCAGAATTTCTTGTCGGGTGTGGTGTGGTGAGACATCGCCACTCCTCCTTATTGCTCGCCCGCGTCGGCGGCTTCGGCTTCTTTCTTGCGAGCCTCTTCCGCGTCCTTCAGGGCCTTTTTCACTTCACGATCGACGGCAGCCTGCTTGTCGCGCTCCGCCTTGTCCATGGCCGCCTTGAGCTTCTTGGCCGCTTCGGCCTGGGCTTCGGCCACGGCTTCCGCCACGGCGTGGTGCTGCTCTTCCTCGGAGATCTTCTCCTTGCGCTTGGTCAGCGCGTAGGCGCCGGTCAGGAACACGGGCCACAGGCCGACGATGGCCGGGACCACGCCCAGGGGGCCTGAGGTGAACTGCGGGGCGGGAGTGATGCCCAGATCCTCGCGCATGCCGATCTGCGTGAAGGGCGCGCCGGAGATGTAGAGCCAGCTCGTGCCGCCCATCTCGTTCTCGCCGTAGATGTGGTTGATGTACGTGTCGGGATGCTTGCGGATGCGCTCGCGGGCGATGCCCAGCAGATCCTCGCGCCGGCCGAAGACCAGTGCGCCCTTGGGGCAGTCCTCGACGCAGCCGGGGAGCTTGCCTTCCTCGATTCGCGGCTGGCACATGGTGCACTTGCGCACCCGCGGCGTGACCGGGTCATGGTACTCGTACGTGGGGATCTCGAAGGGACAGGCGACCATGCAGTAGCGGCAGCCCACGCACTTGGAGGCGTCGTAGCTGACGGCGCCGGTCTTGTCCTTCTTGAAGGCGCCGACGAAGCAGGCCGAGGCGCAGGCCGGTTCCAGGCAGTGGTTGCACTGCTGCTTGCGGTAGACCGGCTTGTCGCCGACCGCGTACTTGTTGACCACCGTGAAGGTGTCGTGGTGCGTGCGGCGACGCTTGTCCATGATCGTCAGGTCGTCGAAGGGCACGGGCTGGGCCGGCAGTTCGTTGACCTTGTTGCATGCGGCTTCGCACTTTCTGCAGCCGATGCATTTGGTGCTGTCAAAGAGCACCCCAAAGCTCTCGGGATATCCCGTGAAATGATGAGTTCCACCGGCACTGGCCGAAGACGCCGCCAAACAGGCCCCTGCGCCAGCCAGCATGCCAATGAATTTTCTGCGTTTCATAGTAGCTCCTCGTTATTGCGACCTTGCAGGCAGGTTACTTTTTCGCGGCGTGGCATTCGGTGCAGGCCGTGGCCGCCGGCTTCTCGATACCCATCTCCGTATGGCAGCCGATGCACTGCTGGTGATAGGCGGTCTTCAGGTCGGGCTTGGCCTCTGTCAGGGGGCTGGCGCCCTTGCCGTGACAGCTGACGCACTTGGGCGGGTTGGCCGAAGCGGGGCTGTTGTGATGGCAGCCGGAGCAGACGGCGTTGGGGCTGGAATGGAAATACGCAGCCATGGCGTCGTCCTTCATGCCTTCCATGATCTTCTGCACGATCTTGCGATGCGGGAACTTGCTGGCCTGGTATTCGTTCGCCAGAACGCCGATCTCCACGTTCTCGGGAATCTCGTTGACCTTGACGACGGTATCGCTCTTGGCGCGGGCCTCGACGATCATGGCCGCGGTGTTGACCTGCAAGTTCTTGTCCTGGGTCATCTCGGGGCCGGCCGTGAGGCTGACGTGACACTTGGCGCAGCTGGCCTCGGTCTTCTGACCGGTGCGACCCATGAAGGTGTGGCAACCGGCGCACTGCTTCTTCTCCTGGGCCTGGGCGTGGCAACCCACGCAGCTGGCCTTGGCGGTCACGCGGTGCATGGCCTGCTCGGTGGTGATGAAGGCGCCCTCTTCCTTGCCGAGGGAGGTGTGGCACTGGGAACAGGCCACCACGCCCTTGGTCGAGGCGGTGTGATGACAGACCGAGCAGTTCTCGTTCTTCTCTTCGTGCTTCTTGTGGTTGAAGGGCACGGCGTTGATGAGAGCCGGCTCGGCAGCGGGCTTGGCGGGTTCGGCCGTGAGCAGGAAGAAATCGGACTGGCCGGCTTCGAGCCTGGGCGCGTCGGCGACCTTCTTGAACGTGGCGCGCACGGAGGCGTCATGGCAGCCGGCGCATTCCACGGGACCGCTGGGCTGCTTGGCCTTGGCGATCTCCATGTGGCAGGACATGCACTTCTCGTGCGACTGATCCTTGTTTTCGGCAAAGGAAAGATTGCGTTTTTCGGGCTTGTCCTGGGTGTGGCACTTGGAGCAGTTGTCCTTCTGGCCGGCCGGTGCGGGGACCATCTTGGACGACTGGTGCCTGTAGTGCAGGGACTTGTCGAAGGTCGGCAGCGTGCGGGACGTTTCCGCAGGCCCGGCATGACATGTCCGGCACTGTCCGCTCTCAGGCCCGCTCTTCTTGCCGGCCTTGGACGTGTCCGTGTGACACTTGATGCAGTTGTCGTGGTAAACGGCCTTGATTTCGGCTGCGGTCGTGTCTGCCTCGCGCTTGAACTTGGCCGTGACCGTGTTGCCGGTCACCTTGTGGCAGGATTCGCACTTCCCTTCGACGGCCTTGGTGTGCTTGTCATGCTCGAACCGGACAACGGGGTACTCGAGATCACCGAACTGCTTGAGCGTGTCGATGGTGACGAGATCGGCACCCAATTGCTTCGTAGCGACCTCTTCCTGCTTTCCCCCAAGAGCGTTCAGACCGATTCCGGCCACTGCCATGCTTACGCACAGGATTCCGACCCATCGCAGCATTGGTCTTCCCTTCTCCATGTGAAAATTCCTTTGTTGAAATCCACTCCGGAAAATTCCGGAAACCACCCTCGCCAAGAGGCACCGCCTCCCGGCGCCCTCCTCTGTCCCGGAAAAACCAGACCTCGAACATGTCCGCACGAAAGCCGGACAGGAAATTTGAAACAGACTGTTCAGGTATGATTTATTCCGACCTCGGAGGTATAGAATTCCGAAAATCTCGTCAAGGCTAAATCCATTTTTTCACAATCAAGTCCAGATTCACGGACGGATGAATTTCGGACAATTTTAGTACATTATTTCAGAATATTAAATCAAAGACTTGCGCTTGACCCAAGCAGCAAAATAGTGGCGGGAGGCCGACAAAACCCCTTCAGCAGGAGGGAAAAGATCCCGAAAAAAAACCCGACTTCCAGAGCGGAAGCCGGGTTTGTCTGTGTGCTGAACTGGAAGGACTTATTTCTTCACATGGCATTCGCCGCAGGCCACGGGGCCTTTCTTTTTCTCCACGTGACACTCCTTGCACTGCCGATGGTACGCCATGCGCAGGCCGGGCTGTGAACCCTGGGCCTTGAGGGTATGGCATTCGGAACAGGCCTGATCTTCGG
>JANJWV010000121.1 GCA_024709365.1 Desulfomicrobium sp.
CATGCGGAAGTTCTTGGTCGGCAGCGCCCCGGCCTCGTTGATGACGTTGACCAGCACCGCCGTGCCGAAGCCGGGCAGGCCCTGGCTGGTGACGGGGTGGCCGCGCAGGATGTCGACCCACTCCTTGCGGGCTTCCTTGAACAGTTCCTCGTTGCCGTAGGCGGTCTTCACATTGGCCGCGCCGTCGAGGACGATGGCCTTGACGCCCTTGGAGCCCATGACCGCGCCCATGCCGCCGCGGCCGGCGGAACGGGAGGGCAGGCCTTCGGGGTCGGAGAACTGGATGGTGGCGGCGGCCAGGCACTGCTCGCCGGCAGGGCCGACCAGGGCCGTCACGGCCTTGTCGCCGTAGGCGGCCAGGAGCTTTTCCTGGGCGGCGTAGGTGCGCAGGCCGGCCGCGGCGGAATCCTTGAAGACGACCGTGTCGGCGGAGACGAAGATCTCCTGCATGGGGCTGCCGGCCTCGGGCTTGTCCTCGAGGATGATGGCCTGCAGGCCCAGCTTGGGCAGGGTGTGGGCGAACTGTCCGCCGGAGTTGCTCTCCTTGATGCCGCCGGTCAGGGGCGACTTGGCGCCCACGGAGACGCGGCCGGAGTTGGCGGCGTTGGTCGGGGCCAGCACGCCGCCGGCGAAAATGAGCTTGTTGTCGGCGGAAAGGGCGTGACAGTCCGCCGGCACTTCCCTATTGACAATGCGTGAAGTCAGGGCGCGGCCGCCGAGACCGGCGTAGTCGCCAAGTTCCTCGAACGTGAAGGCCTTGGTCCGGGTATTGATGCGCAGAATCTTCATCGTATACTCCTTGAGTTTGAGCGCGAAATCGCGCGTTGTCTTGCTTTTTACAGAATGATAGCAGACACTCTTCGCATAAAGTCAAGAAGAAAAGGGGGTTATGTCATGCAAGGCATAAACGGACGGATTACAAACCAGCTGTTTCTGGCGGTACCGAAAATTTCCGTATCGGCTTGGCACGGCCTGCTGCGTCGCGGCGTGGGCGTGTTTCTGGACAAGGCGGTCAGCGTTCGAGACTTCATGACGGACGTGCTGGGGATGGATCCGAATTACGCGACCAACAGCGTGCCCGGGCTTTTCCTGAACAGCGCCCCGGTCGACGACTGGCGCGAGGAGCGCGTCGGCGACGGCGACGAGGTCGGCATGAGCGGGACCATGCCGGGCCTGTGCGGCATCGCCCTGCGCCGTTCGAGCCCCATCAGGGCCTTCCGTCCCGATCTGGTCAGCCATCACGACAAGGACGAGCGCAAGGGCGGCGTGGCCAAGGTCAAGATGTTCAATTTCGTGGCCCAGGACTGCTTTCCGGCCGTGCTGCGCAACGGCGTCATCGTGCCGGCCAAATCCCTGCTGGAGTATCTTGACGACGCGGACATCGCCCTGGACGGCTGTCAATGCTCCTGGAACGGCTCGGTCGTGGATTCCGTCCGGCTTCGTGAACTTCTGTCCGACGCGGAAGGCGAGATCGAGCTGAAGATGGCCGAGGTGGATGTGTGATGGCGTTTGGCTCGGGGCGCGGTTTCCGCGCAGGTGTGCTGATGGTCTTCCTGTGTCTGGCGGCCATCGGCCTGGCCGGATGCGGTTCCAAGTACGTGCCCGGGGCAAGCGCACCGCCCGCCCCGGGCAAGAAGGCGCCCGCGGGCAAGGGCGGCACGTACCGGCCCTATACCGTCATGGGGCAGACGTACTATCCCCTCGGCTCGGCCGAAGGCTATGCTGAGACTGGCGTGGCCTCCTGGTACGGACCGGATTTCCACGGCAAGAAGACGGCCAACGGGGAATGGTACGACATGCACCAGATGACGGCCGCACACCGCATCCTGCCCATGCACACCAAGGTCATGGTCAGGAACCTGGACAACGGGCGGGTGGCCGAGGTGCGCATCAACGACCGCGGCCCCTTCGTGAACAACCGGGTCATCGACCTCTCCTACGCGGCCGCCAGCGTCCTGGGCGTGGTGGGGCCAGGTACGGCCAGGGTCCATCTCGAGACCATCCCGGGCGAGCGCATCCAGTATGTCGGCCCCTTCTTCGTGCAATACGGGGCCTTCGTGGTCGAGGCCAACGCCCGCAACCTCAGGAACAAGCTGGTGGCCAGGGGATTTCCCGGCACCAGGGTGACCAGGGGGGATCTGAACGGAACGACGTACTGGCGTGTGCAGGTCGGGGCCTTCCCCAGCCTGACCAATGCGGAATCCGTCCGCCAGCGGCTGGCCAAGGAAAGCCCGGACTGCTTCGTTATTGCGGATTGAGTTCGGCGCGCAGCTTGCGGGAAATGCGGAACACGACGACCTTGCGCTCCGAGAGAATGATGGATTCGCTGGTCTGGGGGTTGCGGCCCTTGCGCGCGTCCTTCTCGTAGGCTTCGAACTTGCCGAAACCGCTGATCAGGAGGGAATGGTCCTTCTTGATGGCGTCCTTCATGATGTCGAGCATGGTCTCGACCTGCGCCTTGACCTCGGCCCTGTTGCGCTCCGACTTTTCATAGATGTTGTCGACGATTTCAGCCTTGGTGAGGGTATTGTTGCTCATGGATCCTCCTGCCGGACATTTGTCCGGCAACGATATGCTATCTTCCCGCAATAAAAGAAGATTTTTGCGAAAAGGCCGTAAGTCGGCGCGTTCGATGACTATTCTTGGATGAGCAATATCCGACGTGTGTTTTTTTTTCAAGCATAACAGGTTGTTTTTTTTTTCTTTTTGACGCATATGGCAAGAACACGGACCCTGAGTTTTCCACACCCCGAACCGCAGGCTGAAAAGATGCGGCTCGTGCCGTTCTTTCTGCCCTTCGCGGGCTGCCCCGGCAGGTGCGTTTTCTGCGACCAGCGGGCCCAGACGGGGCAGGGCGCGGCGGCCCCCGACGCAGCGCTCCCGGAACTCGAGAGCAGGCTCGCAGGCGCGCGGGGCCCCTTCGGACTGGGTTTTTTCGGGGGGACGTTCACCGGCGTGCCTGTTCCCTGGCAGGACCGTTTCCTGGAAACCGCCGCCCGATTCAGGCGTGCGGGCGATCTCGTGCACCTGCGCGTTTCCACCAGGCCCGACCGGGTCGACATGGAGACGCTCTCCAGACTCCGCAGGCACGGCGTGGACATGGTCGAACTCGGGGTCCAGACCTTCGATTCCGGGGTGCTGGAGCGCTGCGGGCGGGGCTACGAGGGCGAGGTCGCCATGCGGGCCTGCGCAATGGTCCGGGAGGCGGGGCTGGAACTCGGCATCCAGCTCCTTCCCGGGCTGCCGGGCCATGACGCCGCGCTCTGGCGGGAGGACGTGGAGCGCGCCCTGTCCCTGCAGCCGGACGCGGTGCGCATCTACCCCTGCGTGGTCATGGCCGGCACGGGTCTGGCGGACATGCACGCTGCAGGCGAATACGCCCCCTGGAGCCTGGAGGACGCGGTGTCGGAATGCGGGCATGCGCTGTTGCGATTCTGGGAACGGGGCGTGCACGTCATCCGCCTGGGGCTGGCAGGGGAGCCGGACATGCTGGCCCGGCTCGTGGCCGGCCCCTGGCACCCGGCCTTCGGGAACATGGTCCGCAGCCTTGCCCTGCGGCTTTTTTTGGAGCAGAGGCTGCTTTCCGCAGGCGGGCGGCTGGCGCGCATTTCCGTGCCCGACCGGCTCAGCGGGGAGTTCTGGGGGCACGGCCGCGCCAATGCGCCGGCCCTGGCCGGACTCGGCATCGTCAAGGACCGCGTGACATTTTGGCCTGAGCCGGAATTCGAGGCGGAATTGGAGGAATAATGGAAAAAGTGCGAGTACATACCATCAGCCTGGGGTGTCCCAAGAACCAGGTCGACACGGAGTGGATGCTCGGCGGGTTCGGCTCCGCCTTCGTCAACGCGGCCGGTCCCGAGGACGCCGACGTGGTCCTCGTCAACACCTGCGGCTTCATCGAGCCCGCTGTCAGCGAGTCCCTGCAGGTCATCCTGGACACGGCCCAGGCCCTGGCGGGCCTCGACCCCAGGCCGCCCCTGGTGGTCACGGGCTGCCTGGTCTCGCGCTACGGCCAGGATCTGCGCGCCGAATTGCCGGAGGTGGACCTTTTCCTGGAAATCCGCCGCCAGGGCGAGCTGCAGCAGCGGGTACGGGAACTTCTCGCCGCCAGGGACGGGCGTTCGCCCCTGCAGGACTTTCCGCCGGCGCGCCTGCTGACCACGGCGCCCGGCTTCGCCTACCTGAAGATCGCCGAGGGGTGCGACAACCGGTGCCGGTTCTGCACCATCCCCTCCATCCGCGGGCCCCTGGTCAGCCGCCCGGAGAGCGCGATTCTCGACGACGCCAAGCGCTGCCTGGATCAGGGCCGCAAGGAACTGGTCCTCATCGCCCAGGACGTCACGGCCTACGGGCGGGACAGGGGCGAAAGGGCCCTGCGTGGCCTGCTGGAAAAGCTCGCGCCCCTGCCGGGCCTGGCCTGGATGCGGCTCATGTACCTCTACCCGGCCGGCCTTGACCGGGACCTGCTGTCCTTCCTGCGCGACCTGGGGCGGCCCTTCATTCCCTATTTCGACATCCCCCTGCAGCACGCCCACCCCGACATCCTGGCCTCCATGGGCCGGCCCTTCCGGCGCGATCCGCGGGACGTGGTCGCGCAGGTGCGGGAGTTCTTTCCCGACGCCGCCCTGCGCACGACCTTCATCGTCGGCTACCCCGGGGAGACCGAGGAGCGGTTCGCGGCCCTGGAGGCCTTTGTGCGCGAAGCCCGCTTCATGCACCTGGGCGTCTTCCCCTACTACCCCGAGGACGGCTCCGAGGCCGCGGTGCTCCCGGATCAGTTGCCCGACGAGGTCAAGGAGGAGCGGCGCGACCGCATCATGTCCCTGCAGGCCGAAATCAGCGAGGAACTGCTGTCGGAATTCGAAGGCACGGAGCTCGAGGTGCTGGTGGACAGGCCCCACGAGGAGTGGCCCGGCCTCTACGAAGGCAGGACCTGGTTCCAGGCCCCGGAGGTGGACGGAATTACCTACGTCAGCGGGGAGAATGTACGGCCGGGCCGCATGATCAGGGCCGTGATCGAGGAGACCAAGACCTACGACCTCGTCGCCCTGGCCTGAGTGTTTCGTCCGTAATATTTCGGAATCAAATGAGGAAAAGCTTCGTGCATGCAAAAGAGCAAAGGGCCAGACCTTATTTTTTCCCGCAGATTATTCTGGTTGTCAAGGTAGGGTCACTCTGCTAGGACTGCCCAAATTTATTTTCGTTAGGGGGTAAACACATGAACAACACTCAAACCACGACCGAGTCCATGAACGATTTCGACATGGAGATGGATTTCGAGTCCCAACTCGAGAACTATCTCAACTCCGACTTCGGCGACATCGAAGAAGGCGTGATCGTTTCCGGCGAAGTCGTAAAGATCGACGAAACCTACATTCTCGTGGACGTCAACTTCAAGTCCGAAGGCCAGATTCCGATCGAGGAATTCATGGAAAACGGCCAGGTGGCGGTCAAAGTCGGCGACACCGTAGACGTATATGTCGTCCGCAAGAACGAGCGCGAAGGCTCCATCGTTCTTTCCCGTGAAAAGGCCAAGCGCATGCAGGTCCTGGACGAGCTGGAGAAGCTCCTCGAGACCGGCGATGTCGTTGTCGGCCGCATCGTCCGCCGCATCAAGGGCGGATATGTCGTTGAAATCAAGGGCATCGAGGCCTTCCTGCCCGGTTCCCATGTCGATCTGCGTCCCGTTCCGGACATGGACGCCCTGGTCAACCAGGACTTCGAATTCCGCGTGCTGAAGATCAACCGCCGCCGCAGCAACGTCATCGTTTCCCGCCGCGTGCTGCTCGAGGAAGACCGCGACCGCAAGCGCGGCGAGCTGCTGACCACCCTCGAAGAGGGCCAGACCGTCAAGGGCGTGGTCAAGAACATCACCGAATACGGCGTGTTCATCGACCTCGGCGGCCTCGACGGCCTGCTGCACATCACCGACATGTCCTGGAAGCGCATCAAGCACCCCAAGGAAATGGTCCAGCTGGGCGACGAACTGACCCTGAAGGTCCTGTCCTTCGACAAGAACGACAAGAAGGTTTCCCTGGGCCTGAAGCAGCTGGTGCAGGACCCCTGGTCCAACATCTCCGAAAAGTACCCCGAGGGCCACAAGCTGAGCGGCAAGGTCACCAACCTGGTGGACTACGGCGCGTTCGTGGAGCTGGAGCCCGGCGTCGAGGGCCTTGTGCACATCTCCGAGATGTCCTGGACCCGCAAGCTGCGCCACCCCTCCCAGATGGTCCGCCCCGGCGACGAAGTGGATGTCATCATCCTCGGCGTGGACGTGGACCGCAAGCGCATCTCCCTGGGCATGAAGCAGGTCGCCCCGAACCCGTGGGACCTGGTGGCCGAGAAGTACCCCGAGGGCACCATCCTTGAGGCCAGCGTCAAGAACATCACCGAGTTCGGCTTGTTCATCGGCATCGAGGACGGCATCGACGGCCTGATCCACGTGTCCGACCTGTCCTGGACCAAGAAGATCCGCCACCCCAATGAGCTCTACAAGGTGGGCGACGTTGTCCGCGCCAAGGTTCTGACCGTGGACAAGGAGAACGAGAAGTTCACCCTGGGCATCAAGCAGCTGGCCGACGACCCGTGGCTGGACGTGCCCAACCGCTACCCCGTGGGCACCCTGCTGACCGGCACCATCACCAACATCACGGACTTCGGTCTGTTCGTTGAGGTCGAGGAAGGCATCGAAGGCCTGGTCCACGTCAGCGAGATGAGCAAGAAGAAGATCAAGAGCCCCAAGGAAGCCTTCAACGAGGGCGACGCCATCGAGGCCAAGGTCATCCACGTCAGCGCCGACGAGCGCCGTCTGGGCCTGTCCCTGAAGCAGCAGGACGAGCGCAAGCGTCCCGGTGGCGGCGAGTTCCGCACCACCCAGAGCGGCACCATGACCGGCAGCAACCTGGGCGATATGATCCGTCAGAAGATGGAAGAGAACGCCGACGCCGAGAGCGAAGAAGAATAAGCGTAACGGCAGCTTCGCGCCGGTACGGACATGACACGAGGCTGCATCCGAACGGGTGCGGCCTCATTTCTTTTCAGGGGGTGAGAACATGATGGAAAGCGGACTCGACAGCGCCGCGAAAAGGCGGCTGGCCACGTTGAAACCAGGCGAGCGCATCGACGCGCAGTTCGCCCTGGAGATCGCGCGCCAGGCCTCGGTCCACGAGTTGGGCGAGGCGGCCCTGCGACAGCGCAGGGCCAGGCACGGCGACCGGGCCTACTACGTCTACAACCAGCACCTGAACTACACCAACGTGTGCCGCAACCAGTGCCGTTTCTGCGCCTTCTTCAAGAAGGCCGGGGAGGAGGGCGGGTACACCTATTCCCTGGAAGAGGCCCGCAAACGCCTCATGGACCGCATCGACGAGCCCATCCGCGAGATCCACATCACCGGCGGTCTCAACCCCGACCTCCCGTATCAATATTATCTGGACCTGCTGGCCCTGTGCAAGGAAGTGCGGCCGAACGCCGTGGTCAAGGCCTTCACCGCCGTGGAGGTCGCCCACTTCGCGGACGCGCTGGGCACGGACGAGGCCACGGTGCTGCGGGAGATGCGGGCGGTCGGCCTGGACGCCCTGCCCGGCGGGGGCGCTGAGGTCTTCTCGCCGGCCATGCGCGAGAGGCTCTGCCCGGAGAAGGTCACGGCGGACCGCTGGCTGCATATCCACGGCCTGG
>JANJWV010000180.1 GCA_024709365.1 Desulfomicrobium sp.
TTCGCCCCTACAATTGGCGGTCCGTGGGAAAAACGTGGATTTCGGGGCGATGCGTCGCGGGGGGGCGCACGTACAAAATGTGCGGATCAGGGATGATTCGTGGGTGTCAGGGCGATACGCCGTGGGGGCGGGGTGGTAAATCGTATGGGCAGACCTGTCATTCGCGCTGCCCATTTTCCGCACACAGCCACGAATGCACGGATCGCGGACGATACGGTGGTGTCTGTATTTTTGCCTTTGTGTCGGCTTGTTCTTGACCGGAATTGTCGTGACGCGTCATGATTCCCGCCCGGAGGATTGATGCCGTACAATCCAAAAATCCATCACCGACGTTCCATTCGGTTGCCGAATTATGATTATTCCCGGCCTGGCGCGTATTTTGTGACCATTTGCGTGCAGGACAGATCATGTCTGTTTGGCGATGTGGTGGGCGGGGAAATGTGGTTGAACGATGTTGGGCGCGTAACATGCGATTGTTGGGATGATATCCCGAAACATTTTCCACATGTTCATCTTGATGCATTTGTGATTATGCCTAATCATGTTCATGGAATATTGGTCATTGCCGATTTCGCGGTGCCCGTAGGGGCGAAAAATTTTTCGCCCCAACACGGAACGTCCAAAACGGTCGGATCTGTGGTGCGTGGATTTAAAATCGGGGTCACCACATGGATGCGGGCCAACACCGACATTCATGTCGTATGGCAACGCAATTATTGGGAACACATCGTGCGCGACGAACCGGAATTGATCCGCATCCGGGAATACATCACGAACAATCCTGCGCGATGGGAAATGGATCGATTGCATCCGGGACATGGATTGCGTGAAACGCCGGCCGGGTATGAGGCCGATGATCCGGTGGATGATGCGAACCGGATGGTGTAGGGGCGAAAAATTTTTCGCCCCTACGAACCACCGTTTTTGGCGATGTTCACGATGCGCTGCATTTGTCGGCACAGGCCCATGAGCTGGTGGTATTCGTTCAGGCGCGGGTTGACCCTGTTCAGGAGGCGCTTGATGGACAGCATGAAGTAATCCGGGTTCTCGGGCTTCAGATAGTCGATGTCCAGGAGGGTTTCGCGCATCTCCGCGAAAAGGATCTCGCGCTCCTCGTGATTGATGTAGCGGTCCTTGGGCTGGCCCGCGATCTTGAAGGGTTTGGTCAGCGACTTCTTGAAGCACTCGTAGAGCACGACCATGACGGCCTGGCTCAGGTTCAGGGACGTCAGGTTGTCGGTGGTGGGGATGGTCAGGAGGTGGTTGCACAGCTCCGTCTCGTCGTTGGTCAGGCCCTTGTCCTCGGGGCCGAAGACGATGGCCATGGAGCCGCCGGTGTTGCGCTGCTCGATGATCTGTGGCGCGGCCTCCTCGGGCGTCTGGATGGACTTGCGCCAGCCGCCCGTGCGGGCCGTGGTCCCGTAGGAGAAGGAGTAGGGCGCCAGGGCCTCGGCCAGGGTGGCGTGGATGCGCACGTTGTCCAGCAGATGCCGGGCGTGGTGCGTGGCCAGGGGCAGGGCCTTGTCGATGTTCCAGTTCCACGGATCCACGAGCACGATCTGGCCGCAGCCCATGTTCATGCAGGCCCTGGCCACGGACCCGATGTTCTCGGGGTACTTGGGCCGGAAGAGGATGACGTCGATGTTGTCGAGCACGGCTTTCCTCTAGACGTTGAAGAGGAAGTGGACCACGTCGCCATCTTTGAGGACGTATTCCTTGCCCTCGACCCTGAGCACCCCGGCGGCGCGGCATTTGGCCTCGGTGCCGTGCTTGACGTAGTCGTCGAAGGCGATGACCTCGGCCCGGATGAAACCGCGCTCGAAATCCGTGTGAATCACGCCCGCGCCCTGGGGGGCCTTGGTGCCTTGGCGGATGGTCCAGGCGCGCACTTCCTTGGGGCCGGCCGTGAAGTAGGAGCACAGGCCGAGCATCTCGTAGCCCGTGCGGATAACGAGATCCAGGCCCGACTCGGTCACGCCGTAGGACGCCAGGAACTCCTGGGCCTCCTCGGGCGTGAGGCCCACCAGCTCTTCCTCGATGCGGGCCGAGATCTTCACGGCGCGGGAGCCGCGGGCCTCGGCCAGGGCGCGCACCTGGCGCACGTAGTCGTTGTCCTCGGCCAGCCCTTCCTCGTCAACGTTCATGCCGTAGATGACGGGCTTGAAGGTGATGAGCAGCAGGTCCTTGCGCAGTTCCTGGCCCAGGTCGCTTTTCAGCTCTTCGAGTTCGGAGGCGGGCTTGCCGGCGTTGAGATGCATGATGAGCTTCTGCAGCAGTTCCAATTGCACGCCCAGCTTCTTGTCGCCCTTGAGCTGCTTGGACAGGCGGTCGGCCTTGCGCTCGGCAGCCTGCAGGTCGGCCAGGATGAGCTCGGTGTCGATGATGTCGATGTCGCGGATGGGGTCGACCGAGCCGCTGACGTGGATGACGTCGTCATTCTCGAAGCAGCGCACCACGTGCAGGATGGCGTCGCACTCGCGGATGTTGGCCAGGAACTGGTTGCCCAGCCCTTCGCCCTGGCTCGCGCCCTTGACCAGCCCGGCGATGTCGATGAAGTCCACCGTGGCCTGGATGATCTTCTGCGAGTTCACCAGCTCGACGAGCTTGGCCAGGCGCGGGTCGGGCACCGGCACCACGGCCTTGTTGGGCTCGATGGTGCAGAAGGGGTAGTTGGCGCTCTCGGCGTTTTGAGCCTTGGTCAGCGCGTTGAAGAGGGTGGACTTGCCCACGTTGGGCAGGCCCACGATGCCGATGCTCAGTCCCATGATATCTCCTTCATGCCGCTTCTCTGTACGCTTTCGCAGTGCGCGCTGGGCGCGCCGCTGACGAGCGCATCTTCACCTTGTGATGCGCGGGCGACGTCGACGGGAAACGGAATGGAATGATTGTGATGTGCTCAAGCGCCCGGCGGCCGGACGCGAGGTGGCGAAGCCATAATATGATAGGCGTCGGGAGGCAAGGCGCGGATTTGAGCTGATTTTCGTCGCGATCCGGGGTCTGGATTTGACTTTTGTCACGTGACGCATTACATCGTCCCGCATGATCAAGTCGTTCGCGGACAAGCAGACCGAGCAGTTCTGGGCGACCGGGAAGGCGGGACGGCTGCCCCCCGACATCGCCCGGCGCGCCTTGCGCAAGCTCTCCGCCATCGATGCCGCATCCCAGGTCGAAGACCTGCGCGTTCCTCCCGGAAACCGGCTGCACCTGCTGGTAGGCGATCGAACCGGCCAACACTCGATTTCCGTCAACGATCAATGGCGCATCTGCTTCCGCTTTACGGATGGCGACGCCTACGATGTCGAGATCTGCGACTACCACTGAGGAGGCGTGACATGAGCATTCCCAATACACGTTCGCTGCAACGCAAGCCTGTCCATCCCGGCGAGATCCTGCGGGAGGAGTTCATGGCCGATTACGAACTCACCGTCAGCGGACTGGCTTCCGCCCTGGGGGTATCCCGGCAGTCGATCAACGAATTGCTGCGCGAGCGGCGTGCGCTCAGCCCGGAAATGGCTCTTCGGCTGTCCAAGTTCTTCGGCAACTCGGCTGATTTCTGGTTGAACCTGCAACGGGCCGTCGATCTCCATCAGGCCAAGCTGGCGCTTGCGGACGAAATGCGCAACATCAAACCGCTACGTGTCGCCTGACGGGAGGTTTTGGATGATTTGTTCCAGCCTTTCCAGTCTGTCCTGTAAAATCGGTGACAACGTGATGGAAGGCTAGGCGTTTTCCGCAAAACCGAGCAGAAATCGCCATGCCGGCACCAATTCTATGTTGCCGCCTCCAAGAGAAATCTTTTCGCTTTCTCCCCGTGTGACAATCGTCCCCATCGATAGTTTCAATTCGGTCATGGCTTCGGCCAGGGCCGCGACCTCTCGTTTTTTGGTCTGCGGATCGGCCATGGATTCACAGACCTGGATCAGCATGCGAGAGCCGTCCCTGAGCCTGACGATGAAATCCACTTCCTTGCCCGTTTTGGTCTTGAAGTAGAAGATGTCCGGAGAAATCCTTCTGAGTGCGGTGAAGACCATATTTTCCAGAAGATGCCCCGAATTGACCAGAATGCCAGAGCTGACCGAGGTCACCAATGCGTGGTCAATGCAGTAGATTTTTTTGGGGTTGGTGTTGGAGCGCGCCAGCGAGGCATCGAAGATGCGCACGGTAAAGAGGATATAGGCGTCTTCGAACCATTTGATATAATCGGAGATTGCGGATTTGGGCGCCTTGTGCCCCAGCGTTTTGAGGTAACCCGTCAGGCTGTTGACGGAGTAAAGTGACGCAGTGTTGTCCACCAGCCAATGGGCCAGGTCCGTCAGAGCCTTGGGATGCGCGATGCCGTGGCGCTCGATCAGGTCGCGAAAAAGCATGGCGCTCCAATATTCCTGATGCGTCTTGATTCGGAGCATGCGTTCCAGTCCTGCCACTTCCGGAAATCCCCCCATCTCCCGGTATTCCTCGAAGGCTTTCTGAACCATCAGGCGCTTCTTGGTGGAAAGGGCCCCGTCACTTTCGACGCCTTTGAAATCGAGGAACTCCTTGAACGAGAACGGGAACATTTCCCAGGAGAGGGCGCGGCCGCGCATCTGGGTGGCGATTTCCCTGGAGAGCATCTGGGCTGAAGATCCGGTGATGAACACCTCGCATTCTTCCGTGCGCAGCAGGCGGTCAACAAACGGTTCCCATCCGGGGATGACTTGTATCTCGTCGAAAAAACAGTAGATCTTCTCCCTGTTTTTCTTTTCCGGATAGATGGAGAAATAGGCTTCGAGAATGACGCCGAGGCTGTCGTGCCGCAGGGCGTGCAGACGATCATCGAAAAAGTTCAGGCAGAGGATGTTTTCACCCCTGACGCCGGAGTCGAGCAATTTCTGCATGAGTTGCAGCATATGGGTGGACTTGCCGCAACGTCTGACTCCGATGCACACGGTCGCCTTGCCGGGCACCGGCCTGATGCCCGCGTGTCGTGGCATGCCTGTTTTGAGCTTACTCTGCTGGAAATCCAGGATTATTTCTTTTATAGTTTCAATCATGGTTCTGTTTCCGGTTTTTTTTGTGACTGGTTCGATGCTGAACTGGAAAAATTAATATCCAGTTTGTGCTTCAACCGGCAAGGAATATTCTCGGTTTGAGAGGTTCTTCGCCTGTTTTCTTGATTCCCGAATTATTGGGCGGCATCATCAAACGCCAAATAGATCGGGTTTGGTTCCGTGACCGGAATTCGTTGTCCGTGATCAGCATATCCGAAGAATTTGAGCTTTCCCCCGAACGGGTATAAGCGGCCCCTATCACAACTTGCGAGGGGGATTTTTCATGAACGAATGCCGCATCAACCCGTGTTGCCAGGACCTGAGCTCCTTCAAGGTCATGGACGTGCTCGAACGGGCCTGCGCCCTGGAGAGTCAGGGGCAGGACATCGTGCACCTGCAGATCGGCGAGCCGGACTTCGACACGCCCGAGTGCGTCAAGGACGCCGCCTGCAAGGCCATCCGCGACGGCCGCTGCCAGTACACCCATTCCCTGGGCATCATCGAGCTGCGCGAGGCCGTCTGCGCCCACTACCACGCCAAGTACGGCGTGGACGTCCACCCCGACCAGGTTCTCGTGACCTCGGGCACGTCGCCGTCCATGCTGCTGGTCTTCTCGCTCCTCTGCCGGCCCGGCGAACGGGTTCTGCTGTCGGATCCGAGCTACGCCTGCTACCCGAATTTCATCCGCTTCACCGGGGCCGTGCCGGACTTCGTGCCCGTGCGCGAGGCCGACGGCTTCCAGTTCCGCGTCGATCAGGTCAAGGCCCGCATGGGCGAGGACGTGCGCGGCATTCTGGTCAACTCCCCGTCCAACCCCACGGGAACGCTGGTCAGCCCCGAGGTCTATTGCGGACTGGCGGAGCTTGGCGTGCCGCTTTTCTCCGACGAGATCTACCACGGCCTGGTCTACGAGGGGCAGGAGCACACGGCCCTGGAATTCACGGACAACTGCTTCGTCTTCAACGGCTTCTCCAAGCTCTACGCCATGACCGGCTGGCGCCTGGGCTACGTCATCGCCCCCAAGGTCTACATGAACCGCCTGCAGACCATGCAGCAGAACTTCTTCCTGTGCACCAGCTCCATCGCCCAGTGGGCCGGTGTGGCCGCCCTGACCCAGGCCGGGGAGGACGTGGCACGCATGAAGGCCGTCTACGACCAGAGGCGCCGGTACATGATCGGGCGGCTGCGGGAGCTGGGCTTCGGCATCGAGGTCGAGCCGACCGGCGCGTTCTACGTCTTCGCCAACGCCAAGAAGTTCACGAACGACTCCATGCGGTTCACCTTCGACCTGCTGGAAAAGGCCGGCGTGGGCGTGGCCCCCGGCGTGGACTTCGGTCCCGGAGGCGAGGGCTACATCCGCTTTTCCTACGCCAATTCCATCGAGAACATCGAGGAGGGCATGCGCCGTCTCGAAAAATATCTGGGAGGCCTGAAATGAAGATGGTCGAAGTGGCCGTGAACCGGCCGTGCTGCTCGGGCTGCCTGGCCTGCGTGGAGCTGGCCCCGGAGATTTTCGCCTACGACGAGGCCGACCATGTGGCCGTGGTCCTCAAGAACCCCTGCGAGGAGGACCTGGCCCGCAAGGCCGCGTCTTACTGCCCCGACGACTGCATCGAGGTCATCGAATAGCGGGTATTGAAAGAGAACGTGACAGGGGCGCTCCATGCGGGGCGCCCCTTTTTTATTACAGGATATGACTCGCTCAGGCAGCGCTAAGCGGGTTGACTTCGCTTTCCAATTTTTCACCAAGATTTTGTGCCGCAACCTCAAGTTCATAGTGCGATTGCAGGTTCATCCACGACTGCGGATCCACGCCGAAATAGCGGCCGAGCCTGAGTGCCGTGTCCGCGCTGATGGCCCTTTTCCCGTGCACGATCTCGTTGATGCGGCGAGGAGGAACGCTGATGGCCTTGGCCAGAGCATACTGGGTGATGGCCAGGGGTTTCATGAAATCCTCGAGCAGAATTTCTCCGGGATGAATGGGACGTTGAGAGAGGTTTTTCATGCTGTTTGCTCCGTAGTCTTTCTTAACGTCTGGCGTACAGATCGGCAACTGCGCTTGACTGCA
This sequence comes from Desulfomicrobium sp., assembly GCA_024709365.1. Taxonomy (GTDB): domain Bacteria; phylum Desulfobacterota; class Desulfovibrionia; order Desulfovibrionales; family Desulfomicrobiaceae; genus Desulfomicrobium. The sequence continues at coordinate 7,096 of JANJWV010000180.1, forward strand.
AGTTCAAGCATCTTAATGAGAATATTTGTCATTTATTGAGCAACCATACCGGAGGCAGTCATGACCGCCATTTCCAACGATACCCTGGCCAACATCCTGTTCCGCCTGCACTGGGAAGAGCACGGAGTGCGCCATGAAGACAGTTTTTATGCCCAGAACGTGAACCTGTGGCGCGATGTTTTTCCTGCCGGGCTGGAGAAGGAAATTCTCGGCCTGGAGGAAGGACAGTCCCGGCATGTGGACCTGAAGCCTGGTGCCCATGTGCCGGTGCGGGACATGCGCAAGGTCGTGACCGTGCCGCGCAAGGCCTTCAAGGTCGCCCCGGACCTTCCCCCCATTGTCCCGACCCAGGGCCGATTCTACCCGCAGGGCTTGCTGCGCGGCCTGCCCGGCATCTATCCGCAGAATATCCAGCCGTTCCGGGTCATCAATATCGGCGAGGACACGCTGACCGTCGATCTGAACCATCCCCTGGCCGATGTGCAGGCGCGGCTCGAAATCACGCCCCTTGCCGTCTGGTCCAAGCAGGCGGAGTTCGGCGGGCAGTGCCAGGACTGGATCTGCGCCCTGACCGATGGGCCGGGGCTAAAGCGCAAGGCGGACAGGGGCACGGATTTCGGTCTGGACGCGCCGCTGGAAAAGCCGTTGGGAGAGGGCGACGCCGCCTTTTACGCCACGCCGCGCAAGGTTGCCCATGTGGACAGCCAGGCGCGCGAGAACATCGGCAAGGTTTACAATCGCCTTCTGCCCGGCAGGAAGCGCATACTGGATCTCATGGCCGGCTGGCAGTCCCATCTTCCGGATGGCGTCACTGCCACGGGCCTGGGCATGAACGCCGAGGAGATGGGCGAAAACCCGGCCCTGTCATCCGCGGTGGTCCATGACCTCAACGCCGACCCGCGCCTTCCTTTTGGCGACCGGTCCTTCGACGCCGTGATCTGCAGCCTGTCCGTGGAATACCTGACCCGGCCCTTGGAGGTCTTCCGCGAGGTCGCCCGCGTGCTTGAGCCTGGCGGACTGTGCGTCATGGTCTTTTCACACCGCTGGTTCCCGGATCAGGCCGTGCGGATCTGGACCGAGCTGCACGAGTTCGAGCGGGCCGGGCTGGTCACGGAGTATTTCCGCCAGAGCGGGGGCTTCAAGGATTTGACCACCCTGTCCGAACGGGGCTGGCCGCGGCCCATGGACGCCCGCGACCGCTACTATCCCCTGATCCAGCATTCGGATCCGGTGCACGCGGTCTGGGGCATTGTGAGCTGAAGGCCGCGTTCTCGGCCGTTCCGCAAAAGGCGAAGGCCGCTCCTGATAGGGGCGGCCTTCGTGTCGGGCTCTATTCCATGTCTGCGAGGCGTTTCTGGATGGCGTCCAGTTGAGCCTGCAGCGCCTCGGCCTGGTTTTTCAGGTCCTGTTTCTCCATGGCCGGGTCAAACCCGGCGCGCGGTGCGAAGCGTCCCTGCATTCCGGCCGCAAAGAAACGGTTCCTGCAGCCCCGGCCGCCGCCGAAACCCATCCCGCGGCCGTACCCGTAGCCGGCATAGCCCGGCATTGCCGCGCCGGAGCAGTATCCGGCTCCTCTGCCTGTCATGGCGCCCATTCCCATGGGGCCTGTTCCGTCACCAGCTGGCATGACGATCCTCCTTCCCGCGATCGCGCGGGAGCGGTTGTGTGGGAAAATGTCACCCGTCCTTGGGGCCGGGGTGCATGTGGCTGTTCACGGCCTCGTGCAGGGACGACGCCGCCAGGAAGGCGCAGTGGTGATGGTCTTCCGGGATCTGCCCGGCCCGGGACAGAATTTCTTCGCCGGTGATGTCGAGGATCTCCTCGGCCGTCCTGCCCACGGCCATCTCGGCGGCTAAGGAGCCGCAGACCACGCTCGGCCCGCACCCGTCCGTCTCGAAGGACGCGGCTCCGACCCGCTCGCCCTCGAACCTGAGGAAGATGGCCATGGAATCGCCGCAGGTTCCCCGCAGCAGGGACGAGCCGTCCGCGTTCTCCAGCGCTCCCCGGTTGGGTGGATCGACCCAGCGCTGAAATGCCTCCTCGCCCCAGGCCGCCCTGGTGTCCTCGTTGATGGTCTCCTGCAGGACCGCGACTATGCGGTCGAAATCGTCGCTCATGTGCGCAGCTTCTCCTTGGCTCGTCTCACGATGTGCCTCCTGCGACCTTTCCGCTGTTCTTTCTTCCAAAGCAACAGCGATGCCATTTGGAGGACACGGGTCACGTTTTTCCAACATTTCGGGATGACAGGTCTTTTGCGCATCGAAGGGGCAAGCCTGCGGTCAAGGGGCGCACGCGCGCTACCTTCGCCAACGGCAGAGTTGCAGCGGTGCAGCGTCGGTCACTGAGTATTTTCGGCAAAGCGGTGGGTCAAGGATCTGGCCATCCTTTCGGTGTGCGGCTGGCCGTGGCCCATGGGCGCACGGGGCCGCTACTATCCCATGATCCAGCATTTTGATCCGGTGCATGCGGTCTGGGCAGTGAGGTCCTGCAGCTCGACTGACGCCGCCATGACTCGGCGTGGTTGAATGAAAATGGCCGCATCCTGTTGTTTGAGGCCATTTTCATGTGCGCAGGGGAGGGCATTTCAAGATTCAAGATGCCCCCCCTTTCTCCTGTTTGCTCCCGCTAATGACCCCTTGCCCTAACGTTAAAAGTACTTTTGACAGCATGCCAAAGAGCACTTACAAGAGTGCTGTGTAAAGGAGGTTCATCATGTCCGTCATCACTGCCAATGACATCAAGCGCCGGGGTGTGGCCTGCATCGCCGAGAGCCTGGCCCACGCGCCCGAAGCGGCCATTTCCGTGCGCGGCAAGGAAACGTACGTCGTCATGAACATGGAACAGTACCAGCACTTGCGCGCCTGCGAACTGGAGGCGGCCTTGCTGGAAGCGCGGAAAGACAGGGCTGAAGGAAGGATCGCCCACCGCACCGTGGAAGAACACATCAAAGCC
>JANJWV010000209.1 GCA_024709365.1 Desulfomicrobium sp.
GCGATGGCCGTGGTCACGGCCGAGATGGTTCCGGGCTTGTCCACGCCGCGCGTGGTGATGACGAAGGGCTGGCTCTGGGCAGGGTCCGGCGCGGCGGCCGACGTCATGGGACTCAGATGGGCGCTCAGCCCCATGCCGTCCAGGGCCCCGTTCAGGGCGGCCCCGATCGTGTCCAGGGGATGGCCTTCGGGGTTGAGCACGATGAAGATGGATGCGAACTCCGTCTGCAGGATGGTCTGGCTGACATCCTCGATGTTGCAGCCGTGCGCGAAGAGGATGGTCGATATTTTTGCCAGGATTCCCGGCTTGTCCTTGCCAATGACAGACAATACGAATTTGATCATGGAGCCTCCGGTCCTCGGGAAAGTCCCGATCTATGGCCCGCGGCGCGGGCATGCGTCAAGCCTTATCCCCTCCCCGCTCTGGCCAACCGCGGCGACTTGGGCTAGGGCACTGCCACCGAACACAACAATTTTCCGCGAGGTACACATGGCGCACATAGGAACCCCCCTCTCCCCCACGGCCACCAAGGTGCTCCTGCTCGGCTCCGGCGAACTGGGCAAGGAAGTGGTCATCGAACTGCAGCGCCTCGGCGTCGAGGTCGTCGCCGTGGACAGGTACGAAAACGCCCCGGCCATGCAGGTCGCCCACCGCTCCCACACGGTGTCCATGCTCGACGGGCAGGCCCTGCGCCGCATCATCGAAAGCGAACGGCCGGACTACATCGTCCCCGAGATCGAGGCCATCGCCACGGACACCCTGCTGGAACTGGAGGCCGAAGGGTTCACGGTCATCCCAACGGCCCGCGCCGCGAAGCTGACCATGAACCGCGAGGGCATCCGCCGCCTGGCGGCCGAGGAGCTGGGTCTGGCCACCTCGCCCTACCGCTTCGCCGAAACCTACGAGGAATACCTGGCGGCCGTCGAAGCCGTGGGCACGCCGTGCGTGGTCAAGCCCATCATGAGCTCGTCGGGCAAGGGGCAGTCCGTGGTCAAGACTCCGGCCGACGCCGAGAAATCCTGGAAATACGCCCAGGAAGGCGGCCGCACGGGCAAGGGCAAGGTCATCGTCGAGGGCTTCGTGGACTTCGACTACGAGATCACCCTGCTGACCGTGCGCCACATCGGCGGTACGACCTTCTGCGAGCCCATCGGGCACTTCCAGAAGGACGGCGACTACCAGCAGTCCTGGCAGCCCCAGCCCATGAGCCCCGCCGCCCTGGCCGAAGCCCGGCGCATGGCCGAGGCCGTGACGGGCGCCCTGGGCGGCCGCGGCATCTTCGGCGTGGAGCTGTTCATCAAGGGCGACACGGTCTATTTCAGCGAGGTCTCCCCGCGCCCCCACGACACGGGCCTGGTGACCCTCATCTCCCAGGACCTCTCGGAATTCGCCCTGCACGCCCGGGCCATCCTCGGCCTGCCCGTGCCCGTCATCCGCCAGCACGGCCCCTCGGCCTCCAGCGTCATTCTGGTCGAGGGAACATCGCGCCAGGTCCGCTTCGGCAACCTCGAGGCCGCCCTGGCCGAACCGGACACGGACCTGCGCCTCTTCGGCAAGCCCGAGGTCGGCGGCAAGCGCCGCATGGGCGTGGTCGTGGCCCGGGACGAGAGCATCGACAAGGCCGTGGACAAGGCGAAGAAGGCGGCCTCTCTCGTGACTGTCGAACTCTGAGACGCTTCGCGCGGTGGCGGGCCCAGACCCGTCGCCGCGCCCCTTGTCAACCGCGTCCGCTTGGACTAGAAACCAGCCGTCCAGGCGATATCCGCCTGCCCTCCGGCATGCGTGCGTCACATATCCACCCTGCCCGAACAACCGATCCCCCGCCTTTCTCTTAAGGAGACAACATGTTGAAAAAATTTGCCTTTGTTCTGTGTTTCATGCTTGCCTGCTCCACCGCCGTCGCCGGGGAAAAGGAGCACCGGGCCCTGGCCGAAGAACTGATCAAGATCACCGAAGGCGATATGGTCATGGAAAAGATGAAGGCCCAGGTGACCATGATCTTCCAGCAGATCACGGCGCAGATGAACGTCCAGGAAGCCGACAAGCCCAAGCTCGAAAAGTACTCCAAGCGCTTCGACGCCATCCTCAAGGAGGACATGGCCTGGGACAAGGTCAAGACGCAGTACCTCGACCTGTACACGTCCGTCTTCACCGAAGAGGAGACCAAGGGCCTGGTGGATTTCTACAAGTCCGACCTCGGCAAGAAGGTCACGGCGAAGATGCCCGAACTCATGCAGCAGAGCATGACCGTGGCCCGCACCTACATGCAGGGCGTGGTGCCGAAGCTCGAAACCCTGACCGAGGAAATGCGCAAGGAATTCGAACCCCAGGGCGCCCAGGCTCCGACTCAGGAAGCCCCTGCCGCCAAGGCTGCGCCGGCCGAATCGAAGGAAGGCAAGAAAGAATAAGTCCGGATGTGTGAAAAGAAGAAAGGCTCCGTCGGTTTCTGCCGGCGGAGCCTTTTATATTGATATCAGGCCAGCAGGGCGCGTATTTCCCGCCGGGCGGCCTCCAGATACTTCGGGTACTTCGCCTTGACGGGCTCGGACAGCTCCATGGACCAGTCGCTGATGGTCAGGGGTTCGATGCCGATGACGATGAGGGTCTGCGGCTTGTGGCCGAGCAGTTCCGCCATCCTGAGGGAATCGAGGAGGTCGATGTCGTGCAGCGAGAGGCGCTGTTCCCCGTTCTCCCGCAGGTTGTCCTCGGTGAAGCGGTAGATGGTGCCGGGCTCGCGCCCGCCCTTGACGCAATCAAGGACGAGGACCCGCTCGTATTCCTGGAAAACGTAGAAAATGTCCTGGGTGAAGGTCGCTCCGTCCAGGAAATCGACCTCATCGGGGTTCCACTCCTCCTCCCGGGACAGGTCCTGCACCGCGTGCACTCCCGCCCCTTCGTCGGTCAGCAGCAGATTCCCCACCCCAAGCACCAGAAGTCTTTTCATGCCATGCTCTCCGAAATCCTGCGCCGCCTGATTGCGGCGCGTTGCGTTGTGGCGTCGTTCAAAAAAAAGGGCCGGTCGCCCGGCCCTTCATGATCCATCGGATGCGAATCAGTCAACGTTGATGACGTGTTCTTCACCGGTCTCAGCGTGCAGCACGTGCACGGCACAGCCCAGTCACGGGTCAAAGGCGCGAACGAGGCGCCCGACGTTGACGGGGTTCTTGATGTCCGGAACCGGCACGCCGATGAGCGCTTCCTCGATGGGGCCGCGCTGGCCCATGTCGTCGCGGGGGTTGGCGTTCCAGAGAGTGGCGGACACGACCTGGTAGTTGTCGATCTTCTTGTCCTTGATCTTCAGGTAGTGCAGCAGGGCGCCGCGGGGAGCCTCGGTGAAGCCGGTACCTTCGCCGACGTCCGGGAGCTCGGGCTTGGCGTAGGTTTCTCCGCCGGCCGTGACTTCCTTGAGCCATTTCTCAACGGCCACGGCAACCATCCAGGTCTCCTCGGCGCGGGCCACGTGGCGGCCCATGATGGAGAAGGCCTTGTCGCCCAGATCGCGGAAGTTCTTGGCCTCGATGCCGTAGAGGTCCTTGAGGAGCTTCTGGCCGACGGGGCTGAGCTCGGGATTTTCCACCCACATGCGGGCCAGGGGGCCCACTTCGCAGGGCTTGTCCTTGTAGCGGGGAGCCTTGACGAAGCTGTAGGCGCCCTTCTTGTCCGGATTGGGGACGGTCTCGCCGACGCTGTAGTGCAGGCCGCCGGGAGCGGAATAGTCGAAGAAGGAATGACCTACGTATTCCTTGATCAGCTTGGGATCGAAGGCTTCGTCCTTGCCGTCGAGGTAGACGCCGGGCTTGAGCAGGAAGGTCTTCTGCTCGTCGTCCTGCGGGAAGACGCCGAAGGCGATGACGTTCTTGTAGCCGATGCCGGTCGCGAACAGGTCGGTGTACACGGAGCCCAGGGTGTAAATCAGGGGCAGGTATTCATCGACCACGAACTTCTGCACTTCCTTGAAGCGGGCGGCGTATTCGGCCAGCTTCTCGGCGGTGGGAATCTCGGTCGCGCCGCCGCCGACCATGCCCTGGACGTGCGGCATGCGGCCGCCGAACATGGCCACCATCTCGTGGCAGACGCGGCGGACTTCAAGAGCCTTCAGGTACTGGTTGAGGCCGTAGGTGTTCGTGGCCTCGGCCTTGGCGCCGTCCTTGATGCGGTCCGTGAGCAGATCCGCGTTGGCGTATCTGGGCACGAAGGGAGAGACATCGGGACCCTTGACGTAGTCCAGGGCGGCCAGATGGTAGAAGTGCAGGATGTGGGACTGCAGGTAGTTGGCGCCGAAGATCAGGTTGCGGGTGATGCGTCCGTTGGTCGGAACCTTCACGCCGAAAGCCTCGTCCTGGGCCATGACCGAAGCGGTGCAGTGGGCCGTGGGGCAGACGCCGCAGATGCGCTGCACGATCTGGGAGGAATCCCGGGGATCGCGGCCTTTGAGAATCTGCTCGAACCCGCGGAACATGCCGCCGGAGCACTTGGCGTCGACGACCTTGCCGTCCTTGACTTCGACCTCGATCTTGAGGTGACCCTCGACCCTGGTCAACGGGTCGATGGCAATCTTGATTTTCCCGTCAGTGGCGGGATTAGCTGCTTGTGACACGTGCGTCCTCCTTGATTATTCCGCTACATAGAAAGGAGACTTCCCGTCCGGGAAATCCGGTTCCACACAGCCGATGCACACGGCGTTTTCGACACACCAGTTGATGCCGTTGTTCCAGCGGCGCTTGTAACAGTCGGCATAGGTGGACGGGCCCTTGCAGCCGAGCTCGGCCTTGCAGCCGGGCTTGGTGAAGGTGGGGGCGAAATCCGACGCATCGTACTTTTCGAGGTACGGGCAGTTTTCGTGGATGTTGTCGCCGAAGAACAGCATCGGGCGGCCTTCGTCATCAAGCTCGGGCAGCGGGTGCTCCTTGGGGTTGAGGACATGGCTCCAGGCGGCGACCAGGGTACCGACCATCCAGTCCGGATGGGGCGGGCATCCGGGCACGTTGACCAGCAGCTTGTCGATCTTTTCGGCGGCAAAGAAGTCACGCACGCTCGTGGCGCCGGTGACGTTGCCGGCGGCGGCGGGGATGCCGCCGTACGCGGAGCAGGTGCCGACGGCCACTGTGGCCAGGGACTTGGGCGCAAGATCCCTGATCAGCTCGGCCATGGTCACTTCGTGGTGATGACCCTTGGCGTCAAGGGTTTCACCGACGATGCAGTAGCGGCCTTCCTTGGCAGTGGGGATGGCACCTTCGACCAGCAGGAAGAAGTTGCCCTTGAACTTTTCGGCGATGGCGTACATGTGCTCAAGCGCCATCTCGCCTTCGCTGGCCATGACGGTGGGATGGAACTCAAGGCTGATGACATCCAGCAGGATCTCCTTGATCCGGGGATGAACGGCGTTGAGCAGGGACACGGAACACCCGGTGCAGCCCTGACCCTGTACCCAGATGACCGGGGCCTTCTTCGCCCCTTCGGTCATGGCATGCAGGATGCCCGGATGATAGATCTGGGAAATGCCCAGTCCGGCGACACCTGCGGAGCACAGTTTGACGAACTCACGTCTGCTTAAACTCATACCCTCCTCCTTCAAAAAGGTAATAGCGTGCAGAGACTTCGGCCTTTTTTTCACGAACGCTTCGATATCTTCTAAATATTCAATATGTCAACGCGCTTTGGATCGAAATTCACGATTGCCCCGATCCGCATACTGCCACGAGACACATTGCGCGGAACAAAGCGAAGTTATCCAGATATGAGCATGAATGATGTTACTTTTTCAATGATTCATGTTACAGATCGCAAAAAATTAACTGTTCAATCAACCATGAAAGCCGCGCGTACGACTCTACGCCGCCAGACACAAGGAGCCGGCGACCTTATGCAATCGCGTGAGACTTGACGGGACTCCCGCGCCGAAACGCGGCCACGCACGGCCGGACATGGGGAGGACTCGCTATTTTCTGCGGGGAAAGTGGGCTGTCGTCGAATTGTGCTGCCACAGGAACTGGTGAATGTGGTAGCCGTCGGAAAAGAACGTCACCGAACCAAGGATCGGCGACGGGGAATCGGACGTGTCGCCGTAGACATAGATGAAACGGTTGAAACGGTAGAGCGTTCGGTGCAGCCCCATCCCCTCGGCGTGCAGGATGAGGTGGCCGCTGCGAGCCCGGTCGTCCTCGATCCAGACACGGCTGGAGTCGTGCAGGGCGTACTCGCCGACGTAGTTCTCCTCCACGAACTCTTCCGTGGCCACGCCATGCATGAACCTGGCCTCGGCGCCGTGCTTGAGGGCGTCCTGCCCCGACTCGTTGGCCAGGACCGTCGCGTCGGGCCGCGGCGCCACCTGTCCGATGGGCACGGCAGTCTGTTGCTCCGTCTTGGGGCTGATGGGCTCGGGAGGAAGGGTTTGCGGCCTCGCCACAAGGTCTTGGCTTGTGGCAGGGACCTTGGGAGTGGCGGCCTTTGCCGCCGCAGATCGACGGGCTTGCTTGGGCCGAGGGGCAGGCGGCCGGGCGGGGAGATTGGGCTTGTCCCGGGCACGGACTCCGGCGGAAGCCTCAGGCTCCTGTCGAGGAACAACAGACGGCTCCAGGTCCGGTTTGGCCGCGGGAGCCACGATATCGAGCAGGAGGGTCCTCCTCTCTTCGAGCACGGCCGTCCGGAAATCCAGCCCCAGCAGGAGAACCGAGTGCAGGGCAATGGAAAGCAGCGCGCACAGGACGAGAAACGAGACGCTCCTGCCGGATCGCCCGGCCCCGCCCGCCCTCTCCACCGTTTCAGGTCCGCGGGGACAGGCATTCTTGCAGGCAAGAAGGGAAAGCGACAACTCGGGTGCGTTCATGTTGTTCTTTGGCCTGTACGGTGGTAACAAAAAAACCGATCACTTCCACCACCGGGGGAAAGCAGTGCGGATTCTTCTCATAGCGCTCATCGCGATCCTCTTCCACGCTTCCGCAGCCGTTTCAGATACCACCATAAGCATCATCCACAGTTATCACAAGGAGTACGCGTGGGAGCAACGCCTCACGGAGGGACTCCTGCAATCCCTGCCCCGGGACGCATCCATCCGCCACTTCTACCTCGACACCAAGCGCACGCCAAAGGAGGAACACCCCGCGCGGGCGGACAAGGTGTGGGAGGAAATCCGCGCCACGGCGTGGAGCCTCGTCATTCTCTGTGACGACAACGCCGCCAAATTCCTTGGCCCCCGCCTGAAAAACGGCCCCGTTCCCGTCGTGTACGTCGGGATAAACCGCAACCCGCGCGATTACGGACTCTTCCCCGCCCCGAACATGACGGGGGTCCTCGAACGGCCCCTGCTGAAGCGCTCCCTGCACTCCATGTGCAAACTCGTGAACACCGAGGACACCAAGGTCCTCATCCTTTTCGACTCCGATGCGACTTCCGACGCAGTGGTTCATGAGGCCTTCGGAGGCAGATCGCACCTCGATCTCGGCAAGGTGCGGGTCGAACTGAAGCAGTTCTCCCTCGTCGACAAATGGCGGGAAGCCCTCCTGAACGCCAGGGCCGAAGGGTTCGACACGGTCTACATCGGGCTTTTCCACACCCTGCGCGACAGCGCCGGCAGGCATGTTCCCGAGGACGAGGTCCTGGCCTGGGCCAACGCCAACACCCCCGTTCCGATCTTCGCCTTCTGGGATTTCGCCGTGGGCAGGGGGAAAACCATCGGCGGGCATGTGCTGAGCGCATACGACCAGGGCGTGGCCGCAGGGGAAATAGCCCGCCGGGTACTTTCCGGAACCCCGCCCGGCGCCATTCCGCCGCAAACCGCCCAGGCCGGAACGTACACGTTCAGCGCATATGAGCTGGACCGTTTCGGGATCGTGTTGCCCGCCGGGATACGCGCACAGGCGGTCATGGTCCCGTGAGATGGGCGGGAGCTCCCCAAAACCGACCTTGACCGTCCGGGGCGCTCTCACTACTGAACGTTCCATGAGTACGACAGTCCAAAAAAAGCAGATCATCCTTGAGTACGAGCAGAAGTTCGCCAACAAGCTGGCCGCTTGCGTGCTCGACAAGCCCAAACCGCCCTTGTGGATGATCTTCGTCCCGGTATTCTTCGTCTTCTTCGCGCAAAAAATGAAACAATATTCGAGCGGGTTGGAAGAATTCGTCCAGAACTACAGCAAACCGCGCCGCCTCGCTCTCGACGCGGTCATGGACGAACAGGAGACAGGCTCGCCCGTCGACACGGCCCGCCTGCTCGAAAGCGCGGGCGCAATCCCGGAGCAGTCCCGCGCCCTGTTCCAGGACTGGATGCGCGTCCTCACGGATCATTACCGCACGCTTTTCGAAGCCCATGGCGGTACGTCCGAGGCCCTGATCCGGTCGGGGTATCGCAGCAAGACGGACTATCTGCTGCAGTGCAACGTCCTGAACAAGGCCGAGAGCGCCTTCACCGAGTCCCTCATGTCCAGGATCGAAGGCGACGGCCAGGACATCCGCAATGTCGTGGAGAAAATGAAGATCGCCGTCACCGACCTTCGCCGCCGGGAAGCCGACGAGATCTTCCGCTAGGCGGACAGGCCGTGCCGGTTGACCCGGCGCAAACCCTCAGGGAACCGAAGGCGGCACCCCGCTCCGGCATGACCGGGAACAGGCGGGTGGTGCAGCGCAGCGGTTCCTCGGCGCCTCCCCGGCCCGGAGACGACATCATGCTCTGGATACTGCTCTCCCTCGGGACCGCCCTCTTTTCCGCGACCGAGGCCGCGCTGACCCGCCACGGGTTCGAGCACGCCTCGCCCTCCTCGGCGGTCGCCGCGCCGCTCATGACCAGCCTGCCGCTGTTCGCCCTGACGCTCCCCTTTCTGGACGCGCCGCGGCTCGAACCCGGCTTCTGGACCGTACTGGCGGCCCTCGTGCCGATCAACGCGCTGGGATTCTACCTGCAAAGCTGGTCCTTCAAGAGCTCGCCCCTGTCTCTGACCGTGCCCTTCATGGCCTTCACGCCGGCATTCGTCCTCGCGACCGGCTTCATCGCGCTGGGCGAAACCCCATCCATGCTCGGCTGCCTCGGCGTTCTGGTCACCGTGGCCGGGGGGTACCTCCTGTACGCGGAGAAGGACGCAGGCATCTGGGCCCCCTTCAAGGCCGTCCTGCAGGAGCGCGGGTCCATGCTCATGCTGGCCGCGGCGCTGGTCTGGAGCGTGGCCTCGGTCATGGGCAAGAAGCTCATCCTGCTCTCCAGCCCCCTGTACGCGGGATGCATCTTCAGCCTGGCCCACAACCTGGCGCTGCTCGTCTTCCTGGCGATCATCGGACAGGTCAGGCTGCGGGAACTGCGGCCCAGGGCGGGGCATGCCCTGAGTCTCGGCCTGTGCCTGTACCTGCACATCATCTGCCATTTCGCCGCCGTCTCCATGACCACGGTGGCGTACATGCTGTCCATCAAGCGCCTGAACGGGCTCTTCGCCCTCGGTTTCGAACGCTTCGTCTTTCACCAGCCTCTGCTGCGCCATCGCCTTCACGGCACGGCCTGGATGACGGCCGGAGCCGTGATCATCGCCCTGGCGGGCAACTGATCCGCGCAGCCTCCGAGGAGACCGGGGCCCGGCAGGCTCAGAGCATTTCCTCCATCTGCGCGAAGAAGTCGCCTCGTTCGAAAACCGGGCCGTATTCCTTTTCGAGCCGCTCCAGACTGCCCAGAAACACGTCCCAGCCCTCGATCTCACCGATCTTCTTCCTGTCGGCGAAGAGCTTGAACGTCGTCCCCCGCGGGCACTTGGTCATATTGATCTCGAAGCTGCGGCCGGCCGCATAGACTGTCCAGTGCGCGGACCAGCTCGTGCGGTCCCCTTCCGTTTTCTTGTACTTTTCGAAATAGGCCTCGAACACTTCCATGATGCGTCTGTCGTCCATGCCGTCCTCCTCGCTGCCGGGTTATTCCGATTTTCGCCCCGATGGGCACTCGTACCGGGGCCCGCACCCCTTGCCTTTGACCACTCCCCGCAATATTGGTAGGACCAATTTCACGGGAGCACAACCTTGAGTACACCGCAACAGCAAAAAAGAATCTACGAAGAAATTACCCGGCGTCTGCAGGAGCTGGTGGAGGCGGACGACCTGAAACCAGGCGACCGCCTGCCGCCGGAACGCAGTCTGGCGGCGCTTTTCGGCGTGTCGCGCAACTCCATGCGGGAGGCCATCAAGAGTCTGGAGCAAGCCGGGCTGCTTGAAAGCAGACCGGGAGCCGGGACGTTCATCTCTGCGGCCAGCCAGGCGGAACTGGCCAGGCAACTCGGAGAGGCCTTCGCCCGGGAACGGCACAGGCTCGAAGACATTTTCGAGCTTCGCCTGCTGCTTGAGCCGCAAATCGCGCGCCTCGCGGCACAGCGCGTATCGCCAGGCACCCTCGAACGGCTGGAAGGACTCATGCAGGACTACGAGAATGCCGTGAGGCACGGGGAGGCTGTCCTGGAGATAGACCAGAACCTCCACGACACCATCGCGGCCGCCACGGGCAACCACGCCATCGTCAGGCTCATGGAGCAGATGCACGACCTGCTTTCCGAGAGCCGCGACGAAGCGTTGCAGTCGCCTGAGCGCAGCCGCAAGGCCCTCGAGGACCACAGGAAAATCCTGGCGGCGCTGCGCCTGCGCGATACGGGCGGCGCCTGCGCCGCCATGACGGAACATCTCGAACATACCAGGGAAATCGTATTCACCTCAAAGAAAGGAGCATGAACTCATGAAGGAAATTCGCAAAACCGCCCGCGACCTGATGACGGGCTACTGCCGCGTCTGCCCTGTCTGCAACGGGAAGGCCTGCGCCGGAGAGGTGCCGGGCATGGGCGGCCTGGGCACGGGGTCGGCCTTCATGGCCAACGTGCATGCCCTGGCGGACTGCACGTTCAACATGCGCCTCGTGCATGACATCACCGAGCCGGACACCGGCACGTCCCTGCTGGGCCTTGAGCTGTCCATGCCCGTCATGGCGGCGCCCATCGGCGGGGTGTCCTTCAACATGGGCGGGAAAAGGTCCGAAGAGGAGTACATCACCGCCATCATCGACGGCTGCAGGCAGGCAGGGATCGTCGGATGCACCGGCGACGGTGTCCCGCCGTTCATCCATGAAGCAGGTTTCGCGGCCATCGCGGCCGCGGGGGGACACGGCATTCCCTTCATCAAGCCCTGGGAGGACGCGGAACTCTACGACAAGCTCGCCAAGGCCCGGGACACGGGCGCATCCGTCGTCGGCATGGACATCGACGCCGCCGGCCTCATCACCCTGCGCAAGATGGGACGGCCGGTTTCGCCCAAGCCGGTGGACACCCTGCGGGAGATCATCGCCAGGGCCGGCCTCAAGTTCATCGTCAAGGGAGTCATGACCGTGGAGGACGCCCGCCTGGCCGCGGAGGCGGGAGCGGACGCCATCGTCGTCTCCAACCATGGCGGTCGCGTGCTCGACCACACGCCGGGAACGGCGAAGGTGCTGCCCGGCATCGCGAAGGAAATGAAGGGAAAGATCGCCATCATCGCGGACGGAGGAATCCGCAGCGGCGGGGACGTGCTGAAGATGCTGGCCCTCGGGGCCGACGCGGTCATGCTCGGCAGGCCCTTCAGCATCGCGGCCATGGGCGGCCTGACCGAGGGAGTTGCGAGCTACGCCCAGACGCTGCGCACGGAACTCATGCAGGCCATGGTCATGACCGGCACCAGAGCCGTGACCCAGCTGCCCGCAAACATCCTCTGGAACGGCCCGCGGGCGTAAGGCGCAAAAAAAGGGCCGGATGGCCGGCCCTTTACCCTCTGTACTTCAGTCCGGTCTCGTAAACCGGCAGCCCCCGCTCGGGAATCTGCTTGGTCCAGCAGACGGCCACGGGATAGCGGTCGAATTCGCCGAGGGCGGATTCCTTGGGGCTGTAACCCTCCAGGGAGAGTTCAAGCTTGGCCCCCGGCTCGATGGGCGTCCGGGTCTTGAGGCAAAGCCCGCCGTCGCCGTAGTTGACCATGCGGGCGTAATACGTCTTGTGCTGCCCCTCGTAGGTGTAGCGGACGGGCACAAGGCAGTCCTTGCGAATGTGGATACGCTTGTTGGCAATCATGAAGACCTCCTTCTCGTGTCCCGGAGCCCAATCCCCCGGGAGCCTGACATGTTCCGATGAACTTCTAATAGGCACTAACCCAAACCCGTCCAAGAGGCAAATCGTCAAAATCGCGGTTCAGGAAAAAAAGTGCTTGCCATTTGAAAGCCCCCTCTATATTAACCGACTTCGCTTTCGGGGAGACCCGAAACCGCGAATACGGCGAGGTAGCTCAGACGGTTAGAGCATGCGGCTCATATCCGCAGTGTCGGGGGTTCAATTCCCTCCCTCGCTACCATAAATATGAAAGGATCCCGGCAAGTTAGCTTGGATCCTTTTTTATTTTCAACCAAGTGGTCAACCATTGGTCAACTCTCTGCGAACCTATGCCGCCTTGTCGGCCTCGACGATATTCAGACTCACTTCCCCGCTCACGACCTGATCCTCGGCAAGGTACCCGAGCACGTTTCAGATGATACCGGAACGGCTTCAGCGAGTCTGCCCCGACCATCTCACAAAGTCGACATTGTTGATCCGTAGATTCATCCCCCGAAGCCGTCGGCCGGGCTCGGTGTCAAACTATCAGGCATTCCAGCTTGCACGGTCACATGCGCATGGTCCATCCCGGCAACGCAACGAGCGATCTCATGGGCCGCGTGGAGAGGTTTACAGCACTCTTTGATCGGGGTTAGTTGAGTTTCTGCCAACGCGAAGACGGGGCGCGAGCCAGCTGTTCCCTCGTCGGCAGGACGCGAGATTCAAGCAGAAAAGAGTCGAACGCAGCCCCCAGCCCCCAGGACCCTTCGTCCGGTCGCGCCGGGTTTCATGCGCGTCTCGGGATTGCCTGTTTTTCGCATGCCGGGGAATCGTGTAAGAAATTTCGTCCACAACCATCCTGCATGGTCTTTCAGGACCTGAACGGTGCGCATGTCACTCTCGCCATCAAGCTTTGAAGACCCCTTGGACCTGTTGATGGGCGCTCCCATCGGCATCTTCACATCCTCGCCCGAAGGCCGCTACCTGTCCGTGAACCCGGCCATGGCCCGGATTTTCGGCTACGAATCGCCCCAGGCATTGATAGATTCTTCCTCGGAGACTGAATCGGACATGCCTGGCGACCCTGCCGGGAGAGACACGTTCCTGCTGCTTCTGGACATCCAGGACGAAATTTTCGACCGGGAAACCCGCCACCTCCGCCGGGACGGTTCCGAGGTCTGGGTGTCCACCAGTGCGCGGGCCGTGCGCGACAGCTCCGGAAAGACGTCGCATTTTCTGGGTTTCGTCACGGAGATCACGCCCCGCAAGCAGGTCGAGGCGGCCCTGGCCCACGAACGGAACCTGTACCGCGATCTCGTCGACTCGCAGCCCGCCGGAGTGTACCGGTTGCGCGTCCTGGCCCAAAAGCCCTGGGGCCCGGGAGAGTGGGTCGAAAAGCTGGAATCCAACTACACGCTTGAAATGGTCAGCGACCGGTTCTGCGAGATCCTGGGCGCGACCCGGGCAGAGTGTGAAGCCAGCGCGACCATCGCCCTCGATCGCATGCATCCTGAGGACAGGGCGGATTTCGTGGCCAGGAACGTGCTCGCCGTGAACTCGCTGGCGCGCTTCACCTGGGAGGGGCGGATCGTCCATGCCGACGGCGACCGCTGGGTTCACTTCGAATCCGTGCCCAGGTCCCTGGACAACGGGGACGTGCTGTGGACCGGCATTCTGCTCGACATCTCGGGGTTCAAACAGGCCGAGCGGGCATCGGGCCAGAGGGCCCGCGAATTGGCCGCCCTGCATGAATTGAGCATGGTCGTCAGCTCCTCGCTGTCCATGGACCAGGTCGTGGCCGCCTCGGTGCGCGTGGTCCGGGAGACCACGGGCTCCGACATGGTCTATCTGTTCCTCAGGCAGGGGGAGCGCCTTCTGCTTCAGGCCGTGTGTCCGCAAGAATCGGAAAAGCTGCTGCATGAAGTTCATGAGCACCGGGTCGGGGAGTGCTTGTGCGGGCTGGCGGTGCTGGGCGGCGAGCCGCTGTACTCCAGCGACATTCTCAGCGATGACCGCTGCACCAGGCAGGAATGCAAGGAGGCCGGCATCCTGTCCTTCGCGGCGCTGCCGCTTCGCGACGGCAGGGACGTCATCGGCGTCATGGGACTGGCTTCCCGCACAGCCAGGGATTTCCACCCCCAATCCGAATTTCTGGAGACCCAGGCCCATCAGGTTTCCATCGCCCTGGTCAACGCCCGCCTCTATGAACAGGCCAACCAGGAGCTGGACAGCCGCATCCAGGCCGAAAAGACATTGCGGGAGCGGGAGGAATTCATCCGCACCGTGCTGGACAACCTGCCCGTGGGCGTGGCCGTGAACACGGTCTCGCCGGACGTAAGGTTCGAGTACATGAACGAGCTCTTCCCCAGGTTTTACGGAACCACCAGGGAAGCCATGACCGCCCCCGAAGGGTTCTGGAAGGCCGCATATCCCGAACCGGAATTCCGGGGAAAGATCCACGGCATGGTCATGGCCGACTGCGCCAGCGGGAGTCCGGAACGCATGTGCTGGGCCGACGTGCCCATCACCCGGCAGGACGAGACCCGCTTCGTCACCGCCCGCAACATCCCGCTGCCGGGCACGAACCTGATGATTTCGACGGTCTGGGACGTGACCGAACGCAAAATGGCCGAGGAGGAATTGCGCAAAAGCAATGAACTGCTCTCGCTCTTCATCCGCAACTCCCCCATCTACGCCTTCATCAAGGAGGTGACCCCGGAAGAAAGCCGGGTTCTGGCGGCCAGCGAGAACTTTCATGACATGATCGGCATTCCCGGGTCGGACATGGTCGGAAAGACCATGGCGGACCTCTTCCCGGCCGATTTCGCGGCCAAGATCAGCGCCGACGACTGGGACGTGGTCTCCCGCGGCGAGATCCTGCGCGTGGACGAGGACCTGCGCGGCCGCCACTACACGACCATCAAGTTTCCCGTCCAGCTTGGCGAGAAAAAACTCCTGGCCGGGTACACCATCGACATCACCGAGCGCAAACAGGCGGAGCAGGCCATGGCCAGGGCCAAGGAGGCGGCCGAATCAGCCAGCCAGGCCAAGAATGAATTCCTGGCCGACATGAGCCACGAGCTGCGCACCCCATTAAACGGCGTCACGGCCATGATGCAGCTCCTGGAGATGACGTCTTTGGACCCCGAGCAGACGGAGTACGTGCACCTGGCCAGAAAATCGTCCGAGCGGCTGACCCGGCTGCTGAGTGATCTGCTGGACATTTCGCGCATCGAGGCCGGCAAGGTCGAGATTCGTGAGGAGGCGTTCGCGGTCCAGGAGCTGCTCCAGTCCGTATCCGAACTCTTCAGCACCAGTGCGCAGAGCAAGGGCGTGTCCCTGGAGCTGTCGACGGATTCCTCCGTGCCGCCCAGACTCAAGGGCGACGAGGCCCGGCTCAGGCAGGTGCTCTTCAACCTGGTGGGGAACGCCCTGAAATTCACGGACCGGGGCTTCGTACGCGTGGAGCTGACGGCCCTTCCTCCTCGGGGGCGGGAGCATTGCCGCATCCTGTTTTCCGTCGTGGACACGGGCATCGGCATCCCCTCGGAAAAACATCGGGATCTGTTCACTCCCTTCTTCCAGGTGGAAGGCGCCTACAATCGCAGGTACCAGGGCGCAGGGCTGGGCCTGGCCATAGTCAGGCGGCTGGTCGAACTCATGGGCGGACACATTATGCTGGACAGCGTGTTCGGAGAGGGGACGGCGGTCCACGTTGTGTTGCCGCTGGGCCTGCCCGAGAGCGGGGTGGACATCCGGACGAGCCCCGAGGATTCAGAATTTCTGCCCGCCATGCGCGTATTGCTGGCCGAGGACGAGCCGATCAACGCCCTGGCCGCGAGCAGGATGATCGAGCGGGACGGCCATGAGGTGATGGTGGCCGAGAACGGGCGCCAGGTCCTTGCTCTGCTCGAAGAACGGGAGTTCGACTACATCCTGATGGACATCCAGATGCCGGTCATGGACGGTGAGGAGACGGCGAGGGCGATCCGTTCCTCCGGCAAGGCCTATGCGAGCATCCCCATCATCGCCCTGACCGCCTACTCCATGAGCGGCGACCGCGAGAAATTCCTGGCGGCCGGGATGAACGACTACCTGTCCAAACCGTTCAGGATCGAGGAGTTGCGCAGGGCCTTCAGGCGTTGCGCAGGCATCGTGGACCGAGGGACCGGCTAAGTCACCGCTCGGGCAGAGGGGGGAAGCAAATTTCTGGTTTAGTCTGTAGTTATCGGTAGCTTTCAGAAGACCACGCCCGACCATGATGCGACACGTTCGGCATGGCATGGGCTCAAGACGTCAGGCGCACCTCGTACACCCTGTCCCACAGCTTTCCCGTGATGAAGATCCTGCCCGAAGCCCTGTCCACGGCGATGCCGTTCAGCACCGCCTCGGGCGAAACGCGCTTGTGGGCCTCGAACATGCCGGAGAAGTTGAGCCAGGAGACGACGCGGCCGGTCGCGGGGTCGATCCGTGCGATGACATCCGAGGTGAAGACGTTGGCCCACAGCAGGCCGTCTACGTACTCGAGCTCGTTCAGCATGGACACCGCGCCGGCCACGTCCCGGACTTCAGTGCGGCCGACCTCCAGGCCGGTCATGGGGTCCAGGCGGCGCAGAGCGCTGCTGCCGTCGCTCAGCAGGAGGTGCCTGCCGTCCTGCGTCAGGCCCCAACCCTGCCCGGCGTAGGAAAAGGAGCCGGCGTCCCCGAACGTGCGCAGGTCATGCACGAACGCGACCCCAGACGTCCAGGTCAGCTGGATCAGCCGTTCGCCCCACAGGGCCAGGCCTTCGCCGAAGTGCTCCGCCGGGAGGTCCTTGCGGCGCACGACCCTGCCGGTTTCGAGCTCGACCTGCCGCAAGGAGGACGTGCCCCAGCCCCCGGTGCTCTCGTACAGGAAGCCGTCGTGGTACAGCAGGCCCTGCGTGAAGGCCTTGGGGTCGTGGGGGAAGGAGCTGACGATCTCGAAGCCCTGCGCCGGGGCCCCGAAGGCCCCCGACGACAGCCCCGGCAGGGCTGATACCGCCGCGGCCGCCGCCAGGCCCAGGAAACGCCGGCGGCTCAGTCCCCCACCGCCCCGCCGCGGCTCGGGTCTAGTGCATGCCACGCTTGACGAACTCCACACGATCGAGAAACCGGCGGGAGATGAATTCCGCATCGTCGTTGTGCACGACCACATGCGGAGTGATGAACAGCATCAGTTCCGTGTTCACCCAGCCCTTGCTCTGCACTCCCACGAGGTTCTTGAGAATCGGCACCCGCGAGAGCACGGGCACGCCCGAGTAGTTGTCGGCCTTGCTCTGGCTGATGAGGCCTCCGATGACGATGGTCTGGCCGTCCTTGACGGCGAGGACCGTCTCGGCCTTGCGCTTGTTGAAGACGGGGGACGAGATGCCCTCGACCACCCTGTCGGACAGTTCGCTGACCTCCTGGGACACCTCCATGCGCACCAGGCCCTTGTCGTTGATGTGCGGGGTCACGGTGAGCAGGATGCCGGTGTTGCGGTACTGCACGTTCTGCTGCGTGGTCAGCACCGTCGAGGTCGTGTCCTCCTTCTGGGTCTGGGACGTGACCACGGGCACTTCGGAGCCGATGTCGATGGTCGCCATCTGGTTGTCCGAAGCCAGGATGTGCGGCGACGACAGGATCTGCACGTTGTTCTCGTTGGCCGAGGCCCGCAGGGCGGCCTTGAAGCGTTCGGTGTTGCCGATGAGGTAGGACAGGCCGCCGCTGATGGGCGACAGGGCGCCGGGGGTGACGGTACCCAGGGAGTTGTCGACCCGCAGGGTGCCGGTGGCCGACCCGCCGAGGTCGAAGATGTTCTCCCACTCGATGCCCAGCTTGTTGGTCTCGTCGAGGTTGATCTCGGCGATGAGCACCTCGATGAGCACCTGCCGCGGGAAGATGTCGAGCTTCTGGATGACGCCCCGGATCAGGGGGTAGTCGCTCGGGGAGCAGCGCACCAGGATGCTGTTGGTGACCTCATCGACCACGAAGGACACGTTCTCGCTGAGCTGGCCCAGAAACCCGATCCGCTCGCGGCCCGCCTCGCCCGTCGACCCGGACATGTCCAGGGAGTGCTGGATCAGGTTCGAGGCCTTCTGCTGCTGCTCGGCCAGCTGCGTGCCGACGGGCAGCTCCGTCTCCTCGACGCGCCCGTCCCGGGATCTGCGCCTGGAAAAATACGACTCGGAATCCCTCATTCCCCCGCTGCTGTCGAAAAGCCCCTCCAGGGCCTCGACGATGTTCTTGGCGCTGCCGTTCTCCACGTAGTAGACGAAAATGTTCTCCCGCTGCTGCATCGTCGAGACGGCCGGGGCTTCGCGGTCCAGTTCCCTGACCCACTCCTCGACGAAGGCGAGGTTCGACTCGTTCCAGGTCAGGGCCACGATCATGTTCAACCGCGGCAGGCCCAGGAAGCTGACCTTCTCGCGCCCCTGCTGCTTGAACATGGTGGCCTCGACCAGCCCGTCGAGCTCCTTGATCATGTCCTCGGCCTTGGCGAACTTCAGGGAGTAGACCCGCATGTACAGCCCGGCGAAGGCGCTGATGTCGAAGATCGAGACGAGGCGCTCAATCTTGCGCAGGGTGTGGGGGAAGTCCGAGACGAGCATCACACCGGACTGCTCGTGGCCGTAGACCATGCTCCCGGGGGACAGGTAGGGCTTGATGACCTCCGAAAACTCCGAGACCGGCAGGTATTCCAGCTGATAGACCTGCACGGACTGGCCGCGCTTGCGCGAACCGCTTTCCCCGGAGAAGACGATCCCCTGTTCGTCGACGGCGTTGACGGCGTCCGCAAGGGTCAGCACCCGCCACAGCCCGTTGTCCAGGATGACCGTCGCGCCGTGCATCCTCAAGACGCCGCGGAAGAGTTCCCAGATCTCTTCCCGGCCCAATTCGGCGTCCACGTGCAGGGCCACCTTGCCCGCCACCTTCGGGTCCAGGGCGTAATTCTCCTTGAGCAGCTCCATGAAGAGGCGGACCACGTCACCGAGCTCGGCGTCGGAAAAGTTGAAGTTGACCTGCAGGGTCTCGCCCTGAATGGCCTGGCCCTTGCCCTTGACCTCGGAGCGGCCGACCTTCTGCGGCCCCGTGCCCCGGCCGAGCACCTGGTCGATGCGCCTGTTGAAGGACCTGTCCCTGTCGTCGAGGCCGGCCAGCAGGTCGGCTCCACCGCGCTCGTCGCCGTCCTGCGCCGTTGCGGCTTCATCCTCCAGGCTGCGTTCCGATTCCTCCGCGGGGGTGCGTTCGTCCACCAGCGTCCCCGGGCGCATGCTCCCCTTCCTCGCCTGCTGCAGCGGCGTGGGGGTCTGGCACGCCGCCGTCGTCATCACCACCGCCAACACCAAAACAGCCATTACGAATCGATTCATGTGCACATCCCTGCATGGAAAATGTCCGCGACCACGGCGCTGAAACCGGGCCGGCGGCGAGATTCTGGAACTTTGCCAATGGGCATCGCCGCGATCACCCCTTGGCCGCGGCATTCCGCGCGGCCGAGCGCTGACGCGGCGCAGCGGGTTTCTGGTCCTTTCTCTCCGGCTCGGGAGAGATGACCGACGACGGCCCCGGGGCCGGGGGCAGCGGCGTGATGATGATCTTCACCTCGGGCGCCTTGACCGGTTGCGCGACCCGCCGGTGGTCGAACAGCCCGATCTGGTAGAGCGTGCTGTCCTCGTCCCGGATCAGGGCGTACTCGGACTCGATGCGTGCGAGGGTGAAGACTTCCCCGGTCGAGTCGCCGTCCTTGTCAGTGCTCTCGCCCTCGGCCAGGGAAATGACCCGCTCGGGTTTGGAGGCCAGGAACCGGAGAATGGCCCTGCGCTCCCCGCCGACGACGACGATGCCCCGCAGCTCGATGTCGTCGCGCGGCTTTCCGGCCGGCGCAAAGCCGGCGACCCCGGCCTCGCCCTGAACCGACTCCTGACGCGCCTGCGGCGAGACCCATTCCCGGCGCAGAGGGGAAAAGATGTTCTGCTCCGCGATGGCCCGCGTGCGCGGCGAAGCGGACTGTTGAAACCAGGCCATGAAACCAGCGTCCGTGGAATTGTCGGCCGAGGCCGCCGCGACCGGGACGGCGCTGTCCTCGGTCGTGCCCACGCGGGAGAATTCCATGAAAAAATGAACCCAGTTGAAGCCCACGAAAGCCAGCAGCACGGCGCTGACGGCGAGATAGCGAAACGGAAGCGGCAATCTCATAGCGTGTACGCCTTGATCACGGCATTGAAGGTGTAGAGCCGTTCGTCGCGGTCTCCGAGACGCTTGATCTCAACGGACTCGAAGAACATGGCCTGCTGCTGGGACTCGATTTCGTGCAGGAAATCGTTCAGGGGGCCGATCTCCGTCCGCGAGTTCACGGACAGGCGCAGCTCCTTCACGTCTTCCACCTCGGTGGCCTTGAGCACCCTGCGCGAGCTGATCTCAAGGCCGGTCTTCGTGGCCACGGCGTCCACCAGGTCCTGGAACCTGACCTCGGCCAGGGACACTGTCCTGGCGGTGATGAAGCGGGAGCCGGCCACGTCCCTCTCCAGTTCCTGCAGCCTCGCCTGGGACGCCCCGTAGAGCTCCCTGTCGGCCAGGATGCGGCGGAACCGGTCGAGTTCCATGAGTTTCATGTCATAGGCGTCCCGGATCTCCCGCTGCCTGTTCCCCGTGTACTCGTAAGACCGCACGCCGCCGACGATGAAGAGCAGGACCGCGGCCGTCCCGATCAGTGCCATGCGGCGATATGTCTCGTTCTGCCAGATTTTGCCCATTGCTGCCTCACTTGGGGCTGATGGTCGCCACGATCCGGAATATTTCCAGTTCCCCCATCCTCGTGACCGGCGCGTCGAAGCGCGCGTTGTCGAAGACCGCGGAATTCTCCACCTGTTCGAGCACGAACGTGGCCGAGGGCGCGTTGCCGTTCAGGATGACCTTGCCGTCCTGGATCTGCAGGCTTTCGAGCCATGCCTCCCGGGGCAGGAGCCGCGTGATCTCCCCGAGCACCAGGGGCGCCGACACGTTCTGCGAGAGACGGCGGCCCCAGCGCTCCAGGCGGTCGCGGATCTCGGAATTGCTCTGCCGGATGCTGATGAGGGACTCGGCTTCGCCCCTCAGAGCCCCGACGCGGACCTCGAGGTCGGCGAGACGCTTCTGCCACAGGAACACGTCCTGGAACGGCTGGAGCACGATGGTCAGGAGCAGCGCGATGGCCGAAGCCAGGACCGTGTACTGCAGCCTGCGGACCTTGCGCACCTCCGACTCGGGCACCAGGTCGATGCTGAACGGCTGGTGCATCCCGTATTCCAGGCTTTCCGGCCGGACGAGTTCCGCCTCCAGCCCCGGGGGCAGTTCGACCTCCCCGTCCCCGAAGATGACCGCACGACGCGACGCGATGCCGTAGTTCTCGAGCATGGCCGAAGCCGTAGCCAGCAACCCGGCGTCGGGCTTCTCGCGGCCGGCCTGCCAGCAGATCCGCTGACCGTTCCAGACAAGCGCCTCCTGGCCGGCCGCATGCACCTGGGCCACGATTCCCCCTTGGGGGATCTGCCCTGCCAGGAGCATGCTGGTCGGAAACACGCTGGCCACGGAAATTCCTGCGGTATTGAAGTGGCCGAGCAGGTCGTCGAGGGCCGACGTCTGAACCAGCGCCACGGAAATATCCAGGCTGTCGCCGCGTTCCTGGGAGCTGAAGCCCCACCGCATTTCGTCCGGCTGGTAGGGCACATGGCGCATCAGTCCCAGGCGGACCGCCCCGGGCAGGTCCTCGCGTGCGGCCAGGGGCAGGGAGAAGGAGACAAGGGTCATGGCTTGCAGGGGCATCCCCACGTGACAATAGGACTCCTTCCTGATGCCGAGGAGGTCCCTGGCGTTCGCCAGGGCTTCCGGCAGCCCCCCCGGTCCCTTGAGCGGGAAGCGCCGTATCTGCCCGATCACGGTGCGGTGCAGAAGCCGCGTGCTGCGCACGGCCACGACTTCACCCGGCAGGAGCAGGAGCGTCAGCTGGCCGGGCACGAAGATGGTCCAATCGAAATATTTCACTGCACAAACGTCCTTGTTTCGATCCGCGCATCGGGTCCCGGTTCGGATTCCCTGGATATGCGCAACTCCAGGCCGGCCGATTCCGGCAGCACATGAAAATATCGCTCGAGCTCCCCCGCCGTTTCCAGGCTCAGGAGTTCAGTGGCCTCGGCCATGGTGGTGAACGGCGCCTCCTGCCGCATGAGCACGAAGACGGCCGCCTCCCTTGGTGAAAGCCCCGGAACGATGGCGAAGGCAAGCGGGTGGGCCGCGTTGATGTCCAGCCTCTCGGCCTGCCCGTTCACGTCCAGGAAATGGATCAGGCCCGGGCGTTCATCGGTTCCGTAATAGAGTTCCGGGGTCACCCCCCTGATCAGCAGCAGCTCGTCCAGGCTCTCGATGGGGGCGTTCTTGCACGCGTAGGCGGGTTCGAGGCCGTCGTAGTAGTCCTGCTCGGCCCCTTCGGCGTGCTGCAGGCCGTCCTCGTCCTGCCAGTCCGCCACGGCGTCCATGATCTCCTGGGCGGCGCGCTCGTCCGTCACCCCGCAGGCATACAGGACGGCGGACCATCGCTCCGGGGTCATGCCCGCCAGCCCCATGCGCGCCCCCACCGGCTCGACCCTGACATGCAGAACATGCCCACCCATGTCCAGGGGGTAGGTCTCGAACCGGGGGTACCACATCACCGACCTCTGCACTTCGCTGAGCCCCCCACGTCGGGCCGGAAGCAAAAAGGCTTCCCTGTTGCGCAGGTAGAGGTCGCAGTGAAAGGCGGCCCGCTCCAGCCCGCTCCACATGAGGTGGTCCTCCTCCGCAAGCCGGATCTCGTTGGCGATCTCCAGGCTCTTGAACCGCGTGGCCCGCGAGTACCCGAGGGCCACGACGCCGAAGATGGCCAGGAGCCAGAGCACCGCCACCAGGATGAACCCGTTGCGCCGGCCCGCGACCCTCATTGCGGACCGCCCCAGGCGCTGGCGTTGCCGAAATGGGCCTGCGTGCGGGGAGTCCCGTCCAGGGCCAGAAACTCCTCGTCCCGCAGCGTCATCAGGCGGATGCGTTTCGGCGGCTTCGCATCGCGCCACATGGGCACAGGGAGCGGAAGCACGACCTCGTCCTCCTCACGGAAATCACCGGGGCGCTCCAGGGCGAAATCATAGGAGAAAAACGCCTCGTCACCCTCCTTCAGCAGAATGGCCCGTTCCAGGAGGCCGGCCTCAAGGGGCACGGCGCGGCGGCCTTCACCCGCGGTCTGGTAGAGCCGCACCAGTTCGAAAAGCTCCAGTTCCGGCACGTCCGACTTGTAGCAGTACAGCGCCACTCCATCGTCCTTGGGCTCGATCATGAGCAGGGTGAAGAACAGGCGGCCGTCGACGTTCCGCACGCCCCCGAGCCCGTGCCTGGTCACGTAGGCCATGCGCGTCGGCGACCCGTAGAGGAACTGGAAGCCTTCGCCCTGCACGGAGAACGCGTAGCTCCCCATCTGTTCCCAATCCTCGGTCAGCAGCCGGTCCCCGACCATTTCCAGCCGGAGCTCGGCGATCTGTTCCTGATGCCTGTCCCAGGTGCGCACGACCATGGAATAGGACGAATAGATCATCAGCACGATGGCACCGACCATGAGCATGGAGATGATCATCTCCAGCAGCGTGAATCCCCGCTGGTCCCCGATCACGGACGCAGCGTCTCCATGAGCCTGTCGTGGTCTTCCCAGACCAGGTTCCTGTTGCGCGGGTCCAGGATGTAACGCAGCGCCTGCGGGGAGACGCGGCGGTAGGACGACAGGCTGACGCTTCGTTTCGTCGCCTCGTCCGTGTAGGTGAACACGAACAGGATCAGGTCCTGCCCCGATGCGAGGCCGATGCGCTGCAGGGAATCGGCCAGGGCCACGGGACGGGCCTCCAGGCTCCATTCCCAGTCCCTGGTGGCATTGCCCCAGGGCATTTCCTTCCAATCGACGGTCTCCGGCAGCACCCGCCCGAACATCTCCCAGGCGTCCTGCCTGACGGCGAAGGCCTCGCTCGACCGCACGCCCAGGCGCAAACTGCCGGACACGACCTGGAAGAGCACTCCAAGGGAAATGCTGACGATGACCAGGGCCACGAGGGCTTCGAGCAGGGTGAAGCCTCCCGGGGCCTGCGCTTTGCGTCGTCCGCCTTGGCCCACGCCTCACCACCTGGCCCGGACGCCGCCAAGCAGGGGATCGACCTCGATGAGGCCCGTGTGCTCCCCGAAGGCCACGGCGACGGTCCCCCCGGATGAGGATCCGTCCATGAAGAATTCCATGAGCCTGACATTCTCCTCGCCCGTCCCGGGAAAGGGGGGTTTGCGCGCCACGTCGACGCCGGCGGGCACGGGCACGGACCTGCCCACCCCCGGGCTGAAGACCCTGCGTCCGGCCACGTCGAGCAGGCACACGCTTTTCCTGCCGTCGGCCAGGGCCGTGCTGCGGGCAAGCTGGAAAAAGGCCGTCAGGGACGTCCCGAAGTCGCGCAGGACCAGGCTGTCGCGCTGGCGCAGGTTGACCCCGGAAATCAGGGAAACGGTCGCCGCCAGCATCACCAGCACCACGATCATCTCGATGAGGGTGAAGCCCCGCGGGCTAGTTTTCCCAGCTGAGGATGTCCTCATTCTCCTCCTCGCCCCCGGGCTGTCCATCCAGCCCGTAGGAGTAGAGATCGTAGTCGCCGTGGTCGCCCGGGCTCCTGTAGAAATACGGCCTGTCCCAGGGATCCAGGGGCACGGGCTTGGGCAGGTACGGGCCCCGCCACGTCTTCAGGCCCTGGGTCTGCTCCCGCAGGGCGTTCAGGCCCTGGGCCGACGTCGGGTAGGCCCCGTTGTCCAGGCGGTATGCGTCGAGGGCCGTGCCGAGCAGCTCGATCTGGGTGCGGGCCGTCCCGGTCTTGGCGCTGCTGACCCGGCCGAACATCCTCGGTCCGACCAGGGACGCGATGAGGCCGAGAATGATCATGACGATGAGGAGTTCGATGAGCGTGAAGCCCGAAGTGTTTTTTCCTTTCATGCTGTTCCCTACATTTGCACGTCGTTGATGCTGAATATGGCCATGAGCATGGAGATGACCATGCCGCCGATGAGCACGCCCATGACCAGGAGCACCATGGGCTCGAAAAAGGAGCTGAAGGTCTTGATGCCCTTCTTGAGCTCCTTGTCGTAAAGTTGTCCGACCTTGTCGAGCATGTGTCCCAGCCGGCCCGTCTCCTCGCCCACGCCGATCATGTTCAGGGCCAGTTCGGGAAAGAGGCCGGTCTTGCGCAGGGCCCCGGACAGCACCACCCCGCGTTTGAGGTCGTCGCCGGCCTGGGCGACCGCGGCGTGGATCACGCCGTTGAAGACGACTCCCTGGACGATGTTCATGGCCTGGAGGATCGGCACCCCGCTGTCCAGGAGCGTGCCCAGGGTCCGGCAGAAACGCGCGACCTCGATCTTGCGCACGAACATGCCCATGGCCGGGATGCGCAGCACCGCCCCGTCCAGGCCCCTGCGCCAGCGTTCGACGCGCAGCACGGCCAGGACCACGGCGAAGAGCCCGGCCACGCCGAGCACCAGCACCCACCACCCGTCCCTGAGCAGCAGCCCGAGGGTGAACATGGCCTGCGTCATGGCCGGCAGGGCCATGCCCATGTCCTGGAAGACTTCGGCGAACTTGGGCACGACCAGGGTCAGCATGAGGACCATGGACACCAGGGACGTGACCGTCAGGATGACCGGGTAGATCATGGCCGAGCGCAGGTAGTCCTTGAGTTCCTGGATCTCCTCCAGGTAGGCGGACAGGCGCTCCAGGATGATCGGCAGGGCGCCGCTGGACTCCCCTGCCCGGACCATGTTGACGAAAATGGGGGGAAAGAAGCCGTCCCGACGCTCCAGCGCCTCCCAGAATGTCGAGCCCTCGCGCATGTCGTCGTTCACCTTGCGCAGCACTCCGGCAAACGTCTTGCGCGACGCGTGCAGCTCCGTGAGGATGACCAGCGCCCTGCTCAGGGGCACGCCGGAGCCGAGCAGCAGGGCCACGTCCTCGGCCAGGGAGACGAGCTCACGCGTTTCCGCCCTGGCGCCCCTCCCGACCTGCCGCCAGGATCGACGCGCAGTCGGCCGAGGCGCGGCCGGGGCGTCGGCGAAGGGGGCACGCTGAATGCGCAGGGGCACGAGGCCCCGGCCCTGCAGATATGCGACCACGGCCCGCTCGTCGGCGTCGGGCCCGTCCCAGCTCCCGGTCACGATCCGACTCTGCGCGTCGATCGCCTTGTAGTGGAACACGGCCGCCTCCGTCATGCGCCGGTCACCCGGATGACCTCCTCAAGGGAGGTCACGCCCTGCCGCACCTTGTCGAACCCGTCGTCGCGCAGCAGCCGCATGCCCTTGGACACCCCGGCGGCCGTCAGGGCCGCGGAGCTCTTGTTGAGCAGCATGAGTTCACGGATTTCGTCGTCCACTTCGAGCAGTTCGAAAATGGCCATGCGCCCCCTGTAACCGGTCTTGGAGCACGCATCGCACCCCTTGGGGCGGTAGACCACCTCCGCGCCGGCGTCGTCCAGCCCGTACTTCTCGCGCAGTTCCTGCGGCATGGTGTAGGGCTCCTTGCAGCGCGGGCACAGCACCCGGACCAGCCGCTGGGCCATGATGCCGATGATCGAGGAGGCCAAAAGGTAGTCCTGGGCGCCCATTTCCAGCAGCCGGGCCACGGCGCCGGCCGCGTTGTTGGTGTGCAGGGTGGAGAAGACGAGGTGACCCGTCAGGGCCGACTGGATGGCGATTTCGGCGGTTTCGCTGTCGCGGATCTCGCCGATGAGGATGACGTCGGGGTCCTGGCGCACGATGGAACGCAGCCCCTTGGCGAAGGTCAGGCCGGCCGTCGTGTTGACCTGCACCTGGTTGATGCCGTCGAGCTCGTACTCCACGGGGTCCTCGACGGTCACGATCTTCCTGTCCGGGGTGTTGATGTCGTGCAGGGCCGAATAGAGCGTCGTGGTCTTGCCGCTGCCCGTGGGGCCGGTGACCAGGATGATGCCGTAGGGCTGGCGGATCAGCTTCTCGAACTTGCGCAGCTCGCGGTCCGGGAAACCCAGCGTGGCCAGGGAGAAGGAAATGCTCTGCTTGTCGAGGATGCGCAGCACGATGGACTCGCCGTACATGACCGGGAGGCAGGAGACGCGCAGGTCGACGTTCTTGCCGGCGACCTTGATCTGGATGCGCCCGTCCTGGGGCAGCCGCCGCTCCGAGATGTCCAGCTGGGCCATGATCTTCACGCGGGTGGTCAGCCCCTGCAGCATGCCCTTGGGCAGGGCTTCGTGCTCATAGAGCAGGCCGTCGGAACGGAAGCGCACCTGCACGCGGTCCGCGAAGGGCTCGATGTGGATGTCGCTCGCCCCGCCCTCCACCGCCCGCGTCAGGATCTGGTTGACGGCCTTGATGACCGGCGCCTCGGAAGCCAGATCCTTGAGGCCGGCGATGTCCTCGGCCAGGGTGACATCCTCGCCCGCATCCTCTGCCGGGACGTCGTCAAGGCCGTAGAACCCCCTGACCCAGGCCCGGATATGGGCCTCGCGGGCCAGATGCACGACGACCCGCCTGCCCGGGAAGAAATAGCCCAGGGCGGACATGGCCCCTATGGCCAGGGGGTCGTTCACGACCAGGGAGAGCTCGTCGCCGGAGACCGCCAGCGGGAAAACCAGGCGCTGCTCCAGGAATACCGGGGACAGATGCGCGAAGGGCTCCGGGTCGTAGCCATCGGGCAGGGCAACCAACACCTTGTGCCCGAAGAAATCCGACGCGGCCTGCAGGTAATCGTCCTCGCTCATGGCGCCCATGCGCACGGCAGTGAGGTATAACGGCTCGTCGTCGCGCTTCACGGAGACAAGACGTTCGATTTCTTTGCGGGAGACAAGGCCTTTTTCGTTGAGCAGTTCGAGAAACGACATGTATATCCTTAAGATGGTGTCGAACGTCGACCAAAACACAGGGACCAGGGCCGGCTCGCAGCCCTCATCGGCCGGCCCGCGCCGAACCGTTTCGCTTCCGGCCCGGAAAAGGAAGCTCTATGACAATTTTGGAGATCTGCCGAAAATCAGGACATCCCTTGACTCCATACCGGCACGCGGCAGGCAATCATCAGATTTCATACATACTAACCAAAGCCAAAAGCTTGACTTCCTGACATCCTTGCGTACGAATATTGTCAATAACTATGCGTTGATTTTCGTATCAGAGCAATAGGAATCATACGACTTCGGCATGATCCGCCTTTCCTCCCCTGCCGGAGACTCCATCCCATTGAGTGGTCACTAAGCTGAAACCCGTTGCCAACATGGAATTTTCGAAAAATGAAAATTTTTTGTTGCGACCACACTCAATCCGTACTATCAAATACGCATATACGTCAAGCTGTACGTACATACTTCTGTCATTATGTTTTGACAATAAAAGGCAATTTCCATGGCGCTCAGTCTCAGAAACCCCAAGGCGGAAGAGTTGGCCCGCAAAGCTTCGGAGCAGACGGGCAAGAACATGACGCAGGTCGTGGTCGAAGCCCTGGAGGAATACCTGCGCAAGCTGCAGGCCCGCTCCGGTTCCACCGGACTGGCTGAAGAGCTCATGGACATATCGAAACGATGCTGCTCCCTGCCTGACGAAGCGGGTGCCGAGTGGGATGTCGAAAGCGAAGATCCGGGGGTTTTTGCATAATGGTAATCGACACGTCTGCCATCTTGGCCATCCTGTTTGGAGACACCGAGGCCGACCACTTCGCCAAGGTCATCGCGTCCAGCCCCAGCCGGTCCATGACCAGCGTCGCCGCCATGCACGCGAGCATCGCGGTGGAGGCCAGAAAGGGGGAGGCGGGGGGCCGCGAATGCGACCTGCTGCTGCTCAAGGCGAAGATCAGAATCATCCCCGTCGACGAGGAACTCTATCTCCAGACTCGGCGAATATGGAAAATTTTCGGGCGGGGAAGGCACGAAGCAGGCCTGACGGTCAACGAATGCTGTTCCGTCGCCCTGAGTTCGCAGGTCGGTGAGCCACTGCTCTTCAAGAGCCCCGGACTGGAAAAAGTGGCATGCAGTGAACACCATATCTATTCGCCATTGTTATGCACCTCCCAGTTGCTCACCGGAGTGACGCAGGGGTCTTAAGGCTGTAACGGCACCCAGGCGTTATTAACGGACGCTGCTGGCAGGGGGTGATCGAAAACATGCAGCACAGAGGAGTTTATCAAAATTGAAGCCAGCTATTCCTTTTTCAAGGGATACCTGTTAAGTAATTAAAATAAACCTAATATTTAAATTCAATATATTATATTTATTTTAATGACATAAAAGAATATACAAAAATACAAAAAAAAATTCTTCAATCATGCTGGATCGTCTTCAATCCAACGCTCCCAGGACAGCACACTGAAGTATCAATCGGTTTCAAGCGAAAGCAGTAAATGTCTCGTTGACGGAGTTGATTCCCGTTTCCTGACCAATAAATC
>JANJWV010000024.1 GCA_024709365.1 Desulfomicrobium sp.
CCCCTGGAAGAGGGCCGCGTGACCATCTCGCGGGCCGCCGTGTCCCTGGAGTACCCCGGCGACGTCATGCTCGTGGCTGCCATGAACCCCTGCCCCTGCGGGTACCTGGGCGACGAGAAGCACCACTGCTCGTGCACGCCGCTGCAGGTGCAGCGCTACCGTTCGCGGCTTTCGGGCCCGTTGCTGGACCGAATCGACCTGCACGTCGAGGTGCCGGCCGTACCGTATCGGGATTTGAAACAGGAGCAGGGCAGCATCAGCTCGGCCGCCATGCGGGAGCGCATCGACGCGGCCCGCGAAGTCCAGCGCAGGCGCTACGACGGCCTGCACTTCTCATCCAATTCCGAGCTCTCGGGCAGGTGGCTGGAGTGCTTCTGCCCCTTGACCGCGCGCGAGCACGACTTTCTCGAAGGCGCGGTGCAGCGCCTGGGCATGTCGGCCCGGGCCTTCACCCGCGTGCTGCGCATCTCCCGCACCATCGCCGACCTGGCCGGGGACGAGACCCTGACGGTCGTGCATCTGGCCGAAGCCATCAACTACCGCGGACTGGACAGGCAAGGCAGGGAGTAATCCCCTACGCCGCCTCGTCATGGAGTACCCGGGCCTTTCTCCAGGCTCCGGCCTGGACCCGGTGCGTCCATGCCACGGCCGTGCCGGCCACGAAGATCGTGGCCGCGGTCCATTCCGCCACGAGGCTCGGCATGAAGAGGTCGATCATCCACAGCGCGGCCAGGAAGAGGCTCGTGGCGGCCAGGAAGGCGCGGGCGATCCAGCCGGTGTCGCCCGCCGCCGAGAGCACGCCCCCGAAGACGATGTTGGCCGCGTCGATGAGGCAGTAGGCGGCCACGAATTTCATGATGACGGACCCGGCTTCGATGATGGCCGCGCTTTCGGGGCCGTCCCCGGCGAAAACGGCCATCAGCGGCTCCGAGGCCGTGGCGAAGAGGATTGCCATGACCGCAAGCCACAGCTCGCACACGGCCAGGGACTGCCAGGCGATGGGCAGGACGTCCTCGTCCCGCCCGGCCCCGCGGGCCCGTCCGACCAGGATGCCCGAGGCCTGTGCCAGACCCAGGGCCGGGAAGAAGGCCGTGCCGTTGATGCGGAAGGCGATGCTCGATGCGGCCAGCTCGACGGTGCCGAGCCGCCCCAGGATCAGCAGGAAGAAGGTCCAGGCCACGAGTTCGATGCTGATCCGAAACCCCATCGGCGTGGCCAGGGACAGGAAACGTCGGAACTCGGCCCACCGGAAGCGCCGGGCCAGCCGGTCGGCGAACCCGCCCGACATGGCGAAGAGCGTCGCGTACAGCCCGGCCGCCACCAGCTGGGCCGCCACGGTTCCGAGCGCCGCGCCGGCGATGCCCATGCGCGGCAATCCCCATTCCCCAAGCACCAGCCCCCAGTCGAGGACGGCGTTGACCGCAAAGGAGACGAGCGTCACCCAGGTCACCGTCACGGCCCGGCCGATGCCCGCCAGCCAACCGCCGAGCGCCCCGCCCAGGACCGGGAAGAGGGAGCCGGCCATGCAGATGGCGAAATAGGCCTGCTCGTCCCGGGCGACCTGCGGCTCGTGGCCGGCGAAGAGGAAAAGGCTTCCCAGGGGCCAGGCCAGGGCCAGGGCCGCCAGGCCTGAAACCAGGGACGCATGCACGCCGAGCCAGGCCGCCTGGCGGATGCCCTCCTCGTCGCCGCGGCCGTGACTGTGGGCCACGAAAGTCCCGGCGTAGCCCGCCGTGCCGAACAGGAAACCCTGGAACAGGATCACGGCCAGACTGGACGGTCCCATGGCCGCCACGGCCGCGCTGGAATGCAGGGACAGGACAAAGGCGTCGACGATCTGCATCATGGTGATCGTCGAGGAGGACAGGATGAGGGGCAGGGCGAGCCGCAGCAGGCCCGGAACGTGGCTGAACAAGAATGGGCTCCGTTTGGATGGTCTGGACGGGTTTGCCGCCGGTTTCCCGGCCGGCGTCACTCGTGGCGCAGGGCGTCGATGGGGTTGAGTCCGGCCGCCCGGCGGGCCGGGAAGTAGCCGAAGATGACGCCGATGGCCGCGGAGAACAGGAACGAGGCGATGTTGATGGCCGGGTCGAAGATATAGGGCACGCCCATCACGCCGGCAAGGCCCATGGACGCGCCCGTGGCCAGGGCGATGCCGATGAGGCCGCCCAGGCTCGACAGGACCACTGCCTCGATGAGGAACTGCAGGAGCACCTCTCGCTCCAGGGCGCCGATGGCCAGGCGGATGCCGATCTCCCGGGTGCGCTCCGTGACCGAGACGAGCATGATGTTCATGATGCCGATGCCGCCCACCAGCAGGCTCACGGCGGCCACCGCACCCAGGAGCATGGTCAGGATCTTCGTCGTGCCGGTCAGGGTTTCGGCAATCTGCCGGGTGTCCATGACCCGGAAGTCGTCTTCCTCGTTTTCGGCGATGTTGCGGCGCTCCCGCAGCAGCAGGGTCAGCTGCCTCTTGGCGGCGTCGATGGAGGCCCCGTCGCGCACGGACACGCTCAGGCGGTTGATGTCCTGGCTGCCGCTCAGGCGGCGCTGCACCGTGCGCAGGGGCATGACCACGATGTCGTCCTGGTCCGAGCCCATGGCCGACTGCCCCTTGGGTTTCAGCATCCCGACCACCTCGCAGGAGAACTGCTTGATGCGGATCTCGCTGCCCACCGGGTTCTGCCCTCCGAAAAGCTTCTCGCGCACCGTCGCGCCGATGACGCACACGGCCTTGCCGGCCCGTTCCTCGGTTTCGCTGAAGGTGCGCCCGTGCGCCAGTTCCCAGTTGCCCGCCCTGAAATAGTCGTTGTTGCTCCCGGCGACGACCGTGGCCCAGTTGCTGGCCTGGTACACGGCGGTCACGGACTTGCTGACCACGGGCGCGACCCATTCCGCGGCGGAGATCTGGTTGCGTACGGCCTCCAGGTCGGCGCTCTTGAAGTTGGGCGCGCCGCCCGAACCGGGCCCGAAGCGCTGGCCGGGCACGACCATGACCAGGTTGCTGCCCATGCTCGCGATCTGATCCGAAACGGACTTCGTGGCCCCGTTGCCGAGGGTGACCATGGTGATGACTGCGGCCACGCCGATGACGATGCCAAGGATGGTCAGAAACGAGCGCATGAGGTTGCGCCGGATGGCGCGCAGGGCCAGAAGCAGGGTGTTCCAGAGCATCAGGCGGCCTCCCCCTGGCGGTGGTCGCTGTCCACCCGTCCGTCCACGAAGCGCACCACGCGCCCGGCGAAGGCGGCGATGTCCGGTTCGTGGGTGACCATGAGCACGGTGATGCCGCGGTCGCGGTTGAAACTCGTGATGAGGTCCATGATCTCCCGGCTGGTCTTCGTGTCCAGGTTGCCAGTGGGCTCGTCGGCCAGGAGCACCAGGGGGGAGGTGACCATGGCCCGCGCGATGGCCACGCGCTGCTGCTGGCCGCCCGACAATTCGGCCGGGGTGTGGTGTTCCCAGCCTTGGAGGCCGACCTGCCGCAGGGCTTCGCGGGCCGCGGCGTGACGGGCGCCGGCGTCGTGCCCGCGGTAGATGAGGGGCAGTTCGACGTTCTCCAGGGCCGTTGTCCGCGCCAGGAGGTTGAAGCCCTGGAAGACGAAGCCGAGGAAATGCCGGCGCAGCAGCGCCCGTTCGTCACGCTGCAGGCGCTCCACATGCACTCCCTGGAATTCGTAGCTCCCGTCCGTGGGCACGTCGAGGCAGCCGAGAATGTTCATGGCCGTGGATTTGCCCGAGCCGCTGGGGCCCATGATGGCCACGAACTCCCCCTGGCCGATGGCCAGGTCGATGCCCTTGAGGGCCTGGAAGGCCGACGGCCCCTGGCCGTAGGTCTTGGTCACGGCCGAGAGCCGGATCAGGGCGGGGTCGCTCATCTGGCGCTCTCCAGCGTCTCGGTGATGACTTCCGTGCCCGCGGCGAGGGCGCCGTCCAGGATTTCCGTCATGCGGCCGTTGGTGGCTCCGGTCACGACCTCCACAGCGACGGGCCGCCCGTCCTGCAGCGTCCAGACCCGCGGTGCGGCGCCGGTTGCAGCCTTGGCCTGCGGTGCAGCCTGCCGAGGCGGGCGGGGCATGATGGCCCCCACCAGGCTGACGCCTGTTTTCTTCGGCGCCGCGTCCGTTTCCGGCGGCGAGAAGCGCAGGGCCGCATTGGGCACCAGCAGTGCGTCTTTCCTGACAAGAGTGGTGATTTCGGCCGTGCCGGTCATGCCGGGCCGCAGGGACAGGTCCGCGTTGTCCACCTGCAGTTCCGTCAGGTAGGAGATCACGCCGTCCTTTTCCTGGGACCCGTAGCTGACCCTGGTGATGACGGCGTCGAACCTGCGTCCGGGCCAGGCGTCGACGGCGAAGGTGGCGTTCTGGCCTTCGCGGACCTGGCCGACGTCGGCCTCGTCCACATCGACCTGCAGCTCCATCTTCGCCAGGTCCTCGGCCAGGGTGAAGAGCACCGGGGCCTGGAAGGACGCGGCCACGGTTTGCCCCGGGTCCACCTCCCGGGCCAGGACCACCCCGTCGATGGGCGAGCGGATGCTGGCCTTGCGCAGGTTGGTCTCGTCAGACTGCAGATCGGCCTGGGCCTGGCGGACGACGGCCAGGGCTTTGGCTTCGTCGGCTTCGGCGCGCTTGAGGTCCGCATCTGCGGTGTCCATTTCGCTCGCCGACGGCACCTTGCCGCCCGATAGCGCGGACACCTGCCGCATCCGGCTCAACTCGGCCCGCGACTGGGCCACCGTGGCCCGGGCCTGCAGCACCTGGGCCTGGGCCGAGGCCAGGTTGGCCCGCGACTTGGCCACGGCGTCCTCCAGCTTGGAGAGGTCCAGCCGGGCCAGGATCTGACCCTTTTCGACCCGGTCGTTCACGTCCACCAGGACCTGGTCGATGATGCCCGAAAGTTCGCTGCCCACATCCACCTGGTTTGTGGGCTGCAGGTTGCCCGTGGCCGAGACCTTGACCACGAGGGTGTCGACGACGGCCGCCTCGGTTTTGTAGCGCGGCCCTTCCATCTCCTTGCCGTTGCGCAGGAAAAGAATCCCCCCTGCGGCCAGGACGGCCAGGGAGGCGAGGAGCCAGAACCAGCGTCGTCCGCTTCGGGCGGGAGAGCGGGTTTCGATGAGGCGCTGCAGGGATGTCTCGCTGGCATGCTGCGAAGTGGAGTCGTTCATGGCGTGTCCTCGACGGCCTGAGCGGGGGCCGTTTGCGGCGACCAGCCGCCGCCCATGGCCTTGTACAATCGGATGAGGGCCAGCACCCCGTCGGCGCGGGCGCTGGCCAGGCTGTCCTCGATGGTGCGCACGCTGCGCTCGGTGTCGAGCACCGACTGGAAATCGATGAGCCCGGAGCCGTAGCGCAGCCGGGCCATGTTTGCCGCGCTGCGGGCGGCGTCGGCTGCGTCTCCCAGGGCCTGGGCGCGTTCCCGGGACCGGGCCAGGGAGATCAGGGCGTTCTCGACCTCCTGCAGGGCCGCAAGCACCGCCTTCTCGTAGGCGACCAGGGCCTGTTCGCGGACCGCGTCCTGGATTTCGACCTGGCTCTTCAGCCGGCCGGCTTCGAAAATGGGCACCGTGATGCCGGCCAGAAGCGACGATGTGCCGGCTTCGCCTCCGCCGAGGGCCTTGAAGGTCAGGGCCTCCAGGCCGATGGAGCCCGAGATGTTGAACGACGGGTAGCGCGCGGCTTCGGCCACGCCCACGCGGGCTGTTTCCGCCGCCAGCGTGCGCTCGGCCGCGCGGATGTCCGGGCGCTGACGCAAGGTGTCGGCCGGGATGCCGACGGCGATGCGTTCGGGCACGGCCGGCAACTCCGCCTCGACGTCCAGTCGCGCCCGCAGGGAGCCAGGCGCCTTGCCCAGGAGAATTTCCAGGCTGTGCTGCGTTTCGGCCAGGCTGGTTTCAAGGACCGGGATCTGCGACCGCGTCTGCTCCCGGTTGCTGCGCGCCTGCGCCACGTCCTGGCTGTCGACCAGACCGGCCTGGGCGCGCCACTGCGTCAGCTGCAGCGTTTCGGTCTGGCTGGCGAGATTGTCGCGGGCGATGCGCAGGCGCTCCTGCAGGGCCCGCATCTCCACGTAGCTCAGGGCCGCCTCGGCCGCGATGGAAACCCGGGCGGCGTGCAGCTCGGCCCGGGACGATTCGAAATCCGCATCGGCCGCTTCGTAGCCCCGCCGGGTGCCGCCGAAAACGTCCAACTCCCAGCCGGCGTCCAGGCTTCCGCTGTAGAGCTCGCGGGTCAGCCCGCTGCCTGTCTCGCGGCTCGACTGGCTGCGGTTGCCGCTGCCCGAGGCGCTCACGGTGGGGAAGAACCCCGCCAGGGCGACCGCACGGCGGGCGCGGGCCTCCTTGAGCCGGGCTCGGGCGCTACGCACGTCGAGGTTGGCGTCCAGGGCTTCGTGCACGAGTTCCGACAGCAGCGGGTCGTCCAGATTGTGCCACCAGCTGCCGAGGTCTGCGGCCGTGGCGTTGTCGGCCGGGCTGTCCAGCCGGCTCCACGCGGCCGGGGCCTCCGGGACCGGAGGAATGTAATCCGGGCCTACGGAGACGCAGCCCGTGAGGCCAGTGAGGGCAAGCAGGATCAGGGTACAGGCTCTGAGCACGTTCATGGCCAGGACCTCACGACGCCCGCGCGGGCGTGCGGCTGGCGTGGATGCCGGCCAGGGCGAAGCGCACCA
The DNA here is from genome assembly GCA_024709365.1 of Desulfomicrobium sp. Taxonomy (GTDB): domain Bacteria; phylum Desulfobacterota; class Desulfovibrionia; order Desulfovibrionales; family Desulfomicrobiaceae; genus Desulfomicrobium. The sequence continues at coordinate 6,670 of JANJWV010000024.1, forward strand.
CGTGGTCGGTGAAGGCGTCGAGGTCGTCCACGATCACGGGCATCCGCGCGTTGGGTGTCTTCTGGCCGAGGCGGCGCATGATCAGGGGGTGGACGCACATGCTGATGATGCACGCCTCGCAGAAGACGACCTGCCGCTCGTCGGCGTCCGGCCCGAGCAGTTCGCGGACCATGGCCAGGGTTTTCTCGCGCATGGGGATGAGCTCCCGCATCATGACCTCCTCCAGCAGCCCCGTGGGATTGGCGATCTCCATCTGGGAAATGAAGAAATCTTTGGTCTCGGGGTCTGCGATGCGCCCCATGAGGGCCCGCAGGCGTTCCCGCAACCGCTCTTCGGGCGGGGCGCCGGGGTCGGCGCCGCCGTCCGGCGGGTGGGCGCGGAGGGACTCGGCCAGGCAGTGCCGCCAGGCTTCCTGGTACAGGGCCTCCTTGCCGCCGAAGTAATAGTTCACCGCGGCGATGTTGGCGCCGGCGCGGGCGCATATCTCCGCCACGGTGGCGTCGCGGAAACCCTTTTCCACGAACACGTCGCCGGCGGCTGAAAGCAGCCTTTCCCTGGTCCGGGCGGATTTCTTGCTGGGCATCGGTTCTCCGGAATTAAATACCTGTTTCAATCGAACGTTTGAAACTTTCCCGCGCTCACGTCAAGCGGCGCGTGCCAGGGCGCGTCGCGCCCTTGGGGGCTGCAGGGCGGGTTGTCAGGCTGCGGGGGGGTGGTGTAGAAGGCGGACTCAACCGTTTTCCGCAGGAGCAGACCATGACCTCGATTTTCGACGACCGTGCCTACCGCGGCACCCTGACCCGGCGCGACTTCATGAAGCTCGCCGCCCTGGCCGCCGTGTCCACGGCCGCGGGCTGCGCGGCCAACCCCGTGACCGGGCAGAGCCAGCTCATGCTCGTGGGCGAAGGCGAGGAGATCCAGGTCGACAAGGTCAACTCCCCCCACCAGTTCTCGTCCGATTACGGCGTGTCGCAGGATGCGGGCCTGAACGCCTACGTGGCCGGCGTCGGCGCCTCCCTGGCCCGGGTCACGCACCGGACGCAGATGCCCTACAGGTTCAGCGTGGTCAACGCGACCTACGCCAACGCCTACGCCTTTCCCGGCGGGAGCATCGCCATCACGCGCGGCATACTGGCCGAGCTGGACAACGAGGCCGAACTGGCCGGGCTCATCGGCCACGAACTCGGCCACGTCAACGCACGCCACACGGCGGCGCGCATGTCCACGAGCAAGATTCTGGGCGCGTTGGTTGGCGGGGCCTCCCTCATCGCCGGCGCCGCCAGCCAGACCCTGGGCAACCTGACCGGCTCCGTCGGGGGGCTCGGCGCGAGTCTGCTGCTGGCCAAGTACAGCCGCGAGGACGAACGCCAGGCCGACGAACTGGGCATGGAGTACATGGTCGGCGCAGGGTATTCCCCCCAAGGCATGGTCGGCCTCATGGACGTCCTGCGTTCCATGGGCAAGCGCCAGCCGAGCGCCATCGAGGCCATGTTCTCCTCCCACCCCATGAGCGAGGAGCGCTATCAGACGGCCGTGAACCGCGCCCGGACCACTTTCGGGGACAGGCTGAATCTGCCCCTGAACAAGGAGCGCTACATGGCCTCCACGGCCGGGCTGCGCAAGCTCGCCCCCATGTTCAAGCTTTTCCAGGAAGGCGACAAGGCCATGGCCGCCAAGTCCTACGATGCGGCCGAGGGCAGGTATGCCGAAGGGCTCAGGATTTCCCCCAACGACTACGCGGGGCTGGTCATGATGGCCAAGTGCCAGGTTGCCCTGAAGAATCCCGCCAAGGCCGCAGACTACGCCGACAGGGCGCGCCGGGTCTACCCGACCGAGGCCCAGGCCCAGCACGTGCACGGCGTGGCCTCCATCATGGCCAAGAACTACTCCGCGGCCCTGGCCGACTTCACTGCCTACGAGCGCATGCTCCCCGGAAACCCGACCACGGTCTTTTTCAAGGGGTTTTCCTACGAAGGCATGAAGGACAAGCAGAACGCGGCCCAGGAATACCACCGCTACCTGAAGGTCGTGCGGCAGGGCGAGATGGCCCAGCACGCCTACTCCAGGCTCAAGACCTGGGGCTACCTGTAAGCCCGGAAACGACAATCCGGAAGGGCCATTCGGAAACGGGTGGCCCTTTCGTTGCTTCAAGGACGCATATGAAGAAGATTCTCATCCTCACGGCACTTCTCCTCTGCATCGTCGGGCCGGGCCAGGCGGCCGAGCCCCAGCCCGCTCCCGAGAGCGCGGCTCTGTCCTCCTTTTTCCAGGCCAAGGCCCAGGAAGTGGAGGTCCTGCAGAAGGACGTCGAGGGGCTGCAGGAGCAGCTGGCCGGACGCGAGCCGGATTTCGCGACCGCTCTGACCACCGCGCGCGGCAGGTTGCAGATGCTCGAGGTCATGGCCCGCATGGTCAAGACCAACCCCTACGACATGCGAGTGGCCCTGGCCGAGGCCAAATACCTGCAGCTGACCCTGACCAAGGACATGCAGCCCCTGGAGGCCCTGTCCAAGGAGCTCGGGCTCAAGGCCGTCACCATCCAGTCCCTGGAGGAAGACCTGGAACGCAAGTGGTCCGCAGGCCTGGACAAGGATGTGCGCCAGGACGTGCAGGCCATCCGCAAAAGCGTGGCCGCCGTCGGGCAGAAGCTCAAGGGCGTCCAGGGCCAGATCGACAAGATCAACGCGCAGGCGAACGAAATCCTGACCGCCACCGCGGACTGGATCACCACCTTCGAAACACAGCTGCCTCTCATCTGGCGGGCGGAATTTCTGGACGGCACGGAGTTCCGCATGCTTCCGCAGCCTGGAGCCGATGTCGGCCAGGAGCTGTCCGACTGGTTCGCGAACCTGAAGTCCTTTTTCCTCAGCCAGTATTCCCTGGCCGGCGATGCGGGTGATTGGGCCGGGACTTTCGTCCTCTTCTGGCTGCCCTTCGTCTTCATCGGCGTCATCTCGTACCGCTTCCTGTCGGGCGTGTTCGAGAACGCCCACGCGGGCGGCCGCGTGACCTCGGCCATGGCCATTCTCTGTCTTTCCCTGGCCTTTTCCCTGCTGGCCGCCTTTTTCTCCGGCAAGGTCAAGCAGACGTCCCTGCTCCTGGTCTTCACCCATGTGCTCATGCTCCTGGGGGTACAGGCCCTGGCCTGGGTCTTCCGCAACGTGCGGGGCATTCTCCAGAAGGACACCATCCAGCCCCTGCTGCCCCTGGTCTTCCTGTCCCTGAGCGTGTCGATCCTGGATCTGTTGCGCCTGCCTCTCTGGTTGGAACATCTGACCTGGGTCGGGCTTCTGGTCCTCAGCAGCCTCTTTTTCGGCATGATCAGGCCGGAACTGAGGTACGAACGCTTCATCCGCCGGGCGCACCCCTACGTGCTGGCCGTCCTCGTGGCCGTGGCCGTGCTCGGCTGGGGCAACCTGGCCGTGCTGGCCAGCACCATGTGGGGCGTGCTGGCCCTGGCGGTGCAGCTGGCCATCGGCGCGACGAGCGTGGTGCGGGTGGTGGTCGAGAAGCTCGACAAGCGCGGGTGGCGCGCCCTGGTAGCGGACCTGGCCATGACCTTCCTGACGCTTCTGGTCTGGCTGGCGGTGATCATCGGCATCATGGCCTGGGTCAACGTCAACCTGGGCACCAGCGCCCTTGTGGACAAGCTGTCGTCCCTGGAGCTCAACTGGGGCGACTTCTCCTTCAACTTCATGCGGCTGGGCGTGGTGCTGCTGCTCTTCCAGGTGGTCCGCTCCCTGGCCATGGCCTGGAAGACGATCCTCGACAGCGAGAGCCTGCGCGGCAAGAACATCGACCACGGCGCGGCGGCCTCCCTGCAGCGCATCGGCATCTACTGCCTGTGGATGCTCTACGGCCTGGTCAGCCTGAACCTCCTGGGCATCAGCCTGAACAACTTCGCGGTCATCGCCGGCGGCCTGTCCGTGGGCATCGGCTTCGGCATGCAGACCATCATCAGCAACTTCATCAGCGGCCTCATCCTCCTCTTCGACCGCGCCATCCAGCCCGGCGACATCATCGAGGTGAACGGCGTGTGGGCCAAGGTCATGAGCGTGAACATCCGCAACACCGAAGTCCAGACCTTCGAGAACGCCAAGATCTTTCTGCCCAACTCGACCCTCATCGCCAACCAGGTCACCAACTGGACCCACCGCAACGACGTGCGCATCCGCCGCGACGTGCTGGTGGGCGTGGCCTACGGGTCCAACGTGCAGCTGGTCAAAAAGATCATGCTGGAAGTCGCCCAGGAACATCCCGCAGTCCTGTCGAACCCCGAGCCGTGGGTCATCTTCAACGATTTCGGCGCCAGCTCCCTGGATTTCATCCTGCGCTTCTGGGTGCGGCACGTGGACCTGGGGCTGTCGACCTGCTCCGAAATCCGGGAAGCCATCGACGCAAAGTTCCGCGAGCACGGCGTGGAAATCCCCTTCCCGCAGATGGACGTGCACATGCGCCCCGGCGACGGGGTGCTGCGGGTCAAGAACGGGGACTGACCCTTCTCTCTCCACAGTGGTCCAGCAGGCCGCTCCCTGTCCGGGGGGCGGCCTTTTTCGTGTGCGCGGCCTCCGAAGTTGTGCGGATCGTGTGCGGAAACGGACGGGGCGTCGGAAGGGCGTTTCCGGAACAGGACAGCCCTGCTTTCGAACACGTTACGAACATCCGGCAAACACCCCTGTGAACAGTTCCGAAGGGTGTGTGAACGGGCTGTGCATTTTGTGCGTAAACAAAACAACATTGCGAAATTAAATAGTATTTAATGTTCGCTTCGTTGTTCTCCGTTTCGCGCTTGCGTCCGAGACAAGGGACGCGCGCATTTTCAGGGAGCCGGATCGGGGGGTGTTTGCGGATTTGGGCAAGGAACATGTTGCGAACATTTTTTGGCACATGGTTGCGCACATCCGATCTGAACAGCCCCTGAGATCGTCGTGCTTGGCCGGGTCAGGACAAATGAGCCTGTGCGAATTGTTCAAAATAAAGATAGGGCTCCGTTTTTATGGAGTTTTTTTTCGACAGCGCAGTGTTCGTGGGCATGAATGCGCCATGAGGCCAGCCTGCCGTCTGGGCCGGAGGAAAGTGTGGGGGCGGGAAGGGAGATCGGCCGGGAGAGCGTGTCACCCGGCCCAGGTGAAGGTGAAGAGGCAGGCGGGCGCGCCCTGCATGATGGTTTGGGAGCGCGCCATGGACAGCCGCGGGCTGTACCCGTGGGCGAACGGTTCGTCGCGGGAGCAGGACAGGATGAAGCCGAGTTCCGGATCGAGGCCCATGTCCGCGTAGGCCCGGGCATAGGCGCAGTCCTTCACGGCGAAGGACAGGGTGCCGCCTGTCAAGGTCACGTTCTCGATGGTCAGGGCGCCGCCTTCGCGCCAGCGTTCCAGGACCGTGGCGAAGTGCGAGAGGCTCGGGACCTGCGGGGCGAGGCGGGCGAAGGCGGCGCCTGCGCAGCGGGCGTCCGTTGCGATGGCGTCGGCCAAGTGGGCCCGCGCCTGGTCCGGCCCGAGTCGGTCCTTGAGGGATTCGAAGATGCGCGCTGCCAGGCTGGCCCGGGCCGTGCGCACGGCGAGCATGTTCATGCGGTTCTCTTTGCTTTCGGGGGCGTCTGCGGTACTTTCCCGGCATGTTCGCGCCGCCGCCCCTTTGTTTTCGAAGCGCCGACAGTCCAGGCCACAGCCCGGTCCTGGCCGACCAGGACTTGGAATTCCCCGATGAGCCCGGGGAAAGGGTCCTGCTGTGCCGGACCTGCGGCCAGACCGTGGCCCGCGTGCGCGACCGCGTCGAGGTGAACGGCAAGCACGGGCACGCCCAGTTCAACCCGTCGGGCATCCTGTTCGAGGTCGGGTGCTTCGCCGCGGCTCCGGGGTGCCGCTTCGAGGGCGGGTTCACCCCGGAGTTCACCTGGTTTCCGGGCTACGCATGGCGCTACGCCATGTGCCGCGGCTGCGGGGCGCACCTGGGCTGGGAATATCGCGGCTCGGTCGGAGGTTTCGTGGGGCTCATCATGACCGAGCTTCGCGAGTCATGATTTGTCCTTATCCTTGTCTTTGTCTTTTGGCTGCCAACTGCAACCGCTGGGCATGGAGCCTCAGCCGTGGATGCCTATCTTCGGAAAGACGAATCTGACCAGCACGAGCCAGACGCCGAAGATGAGGAGCAGGTAGAGCAGTTCCTGCATGCGGTCCTCCTTCCGCCTTGGTCAGGCGGTATTATCCGAGCAGTTCATCCACCAGGAGCGGTACGCGCCCGGCGGCTTTTTCCCGGTAGATTCTGGCCCCGGGGACTCTTCCCTCCCGGGCCTCGGGGTCCACGACGATGATTTCCGCCCGGGCCGGGGCGTCGTGGGCCAGGTACGCGGCCGGGTACACGCCCAGGGACGTGCCGACGATGAGCAGCACGTCGGCCGAGGCGACCACGTCGCGGGCCGCGTCCATGGCCGGCACGGGTTCGCCGAACCAGACCACGTCGGGCCGCAGCTGGCCGCCCAGGGGGCAGGTGTCGCCCATGCGGATGGGGCCGTAGCCGATGTCCATGCTCCAGTCCGGGTCCACGGAGCTGCGCGCGCGCCGGAGCTGTCCGTGCAGGTGCAGCACGCTCGTGGAGCCGGCCCGTTCGTGCAGGTCGTCCACGTTCTGGGTCACGACGCTGACTTTGTGCCCTTGCTCCAGGCGGGCAAGGGCCTTATGTGCCTCATTGGGCTGCACGCCTTCGAGCTGGGCCCGGCGCTGGTTGTAGAAGTCCAGCACCATTTCGGGGTCGCGGGCGAAGGCCTCGGGCGTGGCCACGTCCTCGATGCGGTATTTGAACCACAGGCCTCCCGAACCCCGAAAGGTGGGGATGCCGCTCTCGGCGCTGATGCCTGCGCCGGTCAGAACCACGATGTGCCGCCTGTGCATGTCCGCTCCTTTTGGTACCGGGAAGAACCCGACAGGTAATGGCTAGCACAGGCGGTACGCAAAGGCAAAACAGGGGTTATTCCGTGACCGAATGGAACGTGTCCGACCAGATTGATCTCGTGGACGCCCACTGCCACCTGCAGGACGGGTTCCTGCGCCACGCCCTGGAACCGGCCCTGATCCGGGCCCGGGCCGCGGGGGTGCGCATGATGTGCTGCAACGGCACCCACGAGGGCGACTGGGCCTATGTCCTGGGCCTGGGACGCAGCCACCCGGACATCTGCGTGTCCCTGGGCCTGCACCCCTGGTATGTGGGTGAGCGCGGCCCCGCGTGGCTCGAACGGCTGGAGGAGCTTGTGGCCGCCTATCCCGTGGGCGTGGGCGAGATCGGGTTGGACAACGCCCTGCCCGAGCGCAACGACGGCGAGCAGGAGGAAGTCTTCCTGGCCCAGATGGAACTGGCCGCGCGGTATGCCCGGCCCGTGACCATCCACTGCCGCAAGGCCTTCGGGAGGCTGGCCGATCTGGTCGCGGCCATGGATGAGAGGCCTCCGTTCATGATGCTCCACGCCTATGCCGGTTCCCACGAGATGGTGCCCGTGTTCGAGAAATTGGGGTTCCACATTTCCATCTGCGCCTCCATCACCCGCACGGCCAACCGCAAGGCGCGCACGGCCTGCGTGCGGGTTTCGCCCGACAGGCTGCTGGTGGAGTCGGACAGCCCGGCCATCGCGCCCGTGGGCGTGGATTTCGAGCGCAACGAACCGGCCTACCTGCCCATGGTGGTGGAGGCGTTGGCGGAGCTGCGCGGAGAGAGGCCGGAGGCGGTGGCGGCGCGGACGGCGGCCAACGCGCGGATGTTTTTCCGGTGTTGCGAGGGTGTTGGCGCGGCCGCGGAATGAACCGTAGGGGCAGGCCTGCGTGCCTGCCCTTGCTTGCGCGCCTGCCTATACCGGACCGCGAATACAGAACGGTCAGGGGAGGCGCATGGCCTACCCTATGCGGCAGCGCGGCGGCGCTCCGGCCGGGTCGCGGATCGAAACTCCTTCGCCGGCCTCGTAGAGACGGATCGTCGCCCCTTGGGCACACTCCTGCGCTCGGGCGGTCGGCGACGATCCGTCAAACGATGCCTGGATCAGTCAGACAGTCGATCCGACCCGGCCGAAGCGGACCGGCTGGCCTCGGGCCTGGGCACGATGTGTTGAAAAGACAAAGAAAGAGGTTTGCATGATGATGCGATTCGCCAGGACCATGCAGCTCATCGGCGAGGACGGCCTGGCCCGTCTGCGTGGGGCTACAGTGGCCGTGTTCGGTTTGGGGGCCGTGGGGTCCTATGTGGTGGAGGCCCTGGCGCGGGCCGGGGTGGGGAGCCTGGTGCTCTTCGATCACGATGTCGTGAGCGCGTCCAACATCAACCGCCAGCTCTTCGCCCTGCATTCGACCGTGGGCAGGCCCAAGGCCGAGGTGGCGCGGGCGCGGGTGCTGGACATCAACCCGGACTGCGCCGTGGAGGCGCGGGTGCAGTTCGTGGATGGGGACAATGTGGCCGGGCTGATGGAAGGGCGGTTCGACGTGGTGGTGGACGCCATCGACGGGGTCAACTCCAAGGTCAACCTCATCGTCGCGGCCCGCGAGGCGGGCCTGC
>JANJWV010000030.1 GCA_024709365.1 Desulfomicrobium sp.
TCGGGTTTTCACGCCATTCCCTTGTGGCGCGATCTGCCGTCCTTGGCCGGGGAGCATCCTTGTCCTGCTCTCGGCGAGGAGCGCTTGCTCAAGGAACGAAGAATCCTGACGGCCTACACCGGCCTGGGGGGACCATGCTGCGGTGGTGCGTGCAGCATATAGCCCCCGGCAGGATTGCTCAGAATGCTGATGGTGCGGCCTCGAGGTCGCACCATTTTTCGTGGTGGACCGAAGTCCATGCCCCGAGGGCTTCGGTCAGCTCCTCCTGGCTCACGCCAACGGCGCCCACCTGGCCCACGACCAGCCCTGCCGCGCAGTTGGCCAGGATGCTCGCGCTCAGCAGGTCGAGCCCGGAGCTGAGGCCCAGGGCGATGACGGCGATGACCGTGTCGCCGGCGCCCGTCACGTCGAAGACCTTCTTGGCCATGGTCGGAAGATGGAAAACGCCCAAGCCCGGCAGGAACACGGCCATGCCGTCTGCGCCCAGGGTGATGACCAGGGTCTGCAGGCTGCGGTCCCGGATGATCTTCTTTCCGGCCTCGATGATGTCCGAGCGCGTTTTGATGGGCATTTCCGCCCCTTCGGACGCCTCCTTGGTGTTGGGCGTCATGCCGTACAGGCCGGAGTAGTGGGGAAAGTTGCAGGTCTTGGGGTCGAGGATGACTTTCTGTCCGGGTTTCTTTCGCCCGTGGAACCAGGCCAGGAATTTTTCCGAGATGACGCCCTTGCCGTAGTCCGAGAGGATGACCGTGTCGAACTGGTCGATTCTGGCGTCAACGGCTTCGGTCAGCTTCGAGAATTCGAGGCTGTCGAGGGGCCTGTCCGTTTCCCGGTCCACGCGCAGCATCTGCTGATGGGCGGCGATGATGCGCGTCTTGAGGGTCGTCTCCCGGAATTGCGACGCGATGAGGCGGCACTCGACCCCGAGTTCCGTGCAGATTTCGCGCAGGTTGCGGCCATAGGTGTCCTCGCCGCACAGGCTGATGAGGGTCGGCTTGCCGCCCAGGGTGGCGACGTTCTGCGCCACGTTGCCCGCGCCGCCGATCTTGAAGCTCTGGTCCGTGACCTTGACGATGGGCACCGGGGCCTCGGGCGAGATGCGTTCGACGACCCCTTTCTGGTACTGGTCGAGCATGATGTCCCCGATGATCAGCACGCGGGAGCCGATCATGCGGGATGCGTTGAAGGCCAGATTCATGCGTGTTCCTCCCCGGCCATGCGTTCGAGAAAGGCGGCGATTCGTTCGCGCTCCTCGCTGCTGGCGTAGGACAGAACGATCTTGCCTTTCTTCAGGGACCCGGAATGCTTGATGGAGAATCGCTGGTTCAACCCCGACAGCACTCTGGCGATGTCCTCGGCGACCGGTTTTTTGCGGGCCCCGGCCTTCTCACCCCGGCTTTTCTTCTGTTTGAACTTCTTGATCATCTCCTCGGTCGCCCGGACGTTGAGCCCCTTGGCGACGATGAGCGCGGCCATCTCCTCCATGTCTTTGTCCTCGGTCAGACCGAGCAGGGCGCGGGCGTGTCCCGCAGACAGCGTCGTTTCCTCCAGCATGGTCTGCACCGTCTGCGGCAGGCGCAGGAGGCGCAGGCTGTTGGTCACGGCCGGCCGGCTCTTGCCGACCTTGTCCGCCAGTTCCTCCTGGGTGATCTCGAAATGCTCCTTGATCTGTCCCAGGGCCCGGGCTTCTTCCATGGGGTTCAGGTCCTCGCGCTGGAGGTTCTCGATGAGCGCGATGGCCATGCTCTCGTAGTCGTCCATGGTGCGGACGATGCAGTCGATGCTCCTGAGGCCGGCCATCTGGCAGGCGCGCCAGCGGCGTTCGCCAGCCACGATCTCGTATCTCCCTTCAGTCAGCGGCCGTACCAGTATGGGCTGGATGAGGCCCTGGGCCTTGATGGACGCGGCCAGTTCCTCCAATGCCGTCTGGTCGAAGTGGTGGCGGGGCTGGTGAACGTTGGGGCTCAGGGCCTCGATGTTCAGATTCACGATTTCGGCTTCATGTTCGGGTTCGACATTGCGGCTCTTGATGAGTACATCAAGCCCGCGTCCGAGCCCGCGTTTCTTGAGAGTCATAATCCACCCGCGGATGTTTGCCGCAGGGCCGTTGACCCCGGGCGTTTCGTATTTAGAGAAAAGCTGTTCGTAACTTCAACCTCAGGAGCCCATGTGAACAAGGAAACGGCCATCAGATATGTCGTCGACGCCAAGGGCCAGTCCCAGGGCGTCTTTCTGGAAGAGGAGATGTGGCAGCATGTGTCCAAGCATGTCCTTGCCGTCCTCGACAAGCTTTGCCCTTCGGAGAAGCCCCTGGTTGAGCCTATGGCCGACTACGAGCTGCTGGTCAAATACTGGGACCTTCGCTACGACCTTCCCACGGACGTGGCCTGCGAAACCTGCGGCGCCTCGACCGAGGACTGGCAGGCCGACGAGCCGCGCAAGTTCACCCTGGCCGCGGCCAACATGGGCGGCCTGCTGGCCTTCAGGTGCGCCGGGTGCGGTTCCCGCATCACCAAGCGTCATTTCAAGGACAAGGTCACGGTCACCTGCGCGCCTCAGGCTTCCTGTACCTGCGGCTGAAGCCTCGGGCACTCGATGATCTCCTGGGCCAGGGAAATGTACGACTGTGTGCCCAGGGAACGGATGTCGTAGAGGATGGCCGGCAGGCCATGGCTCGGGGCCTCGGACAGGCGTACGTTCCGCGGTATGGCCGTGCTGAAGACAAGCTCTCCGAAATGGTCGCGCACCTCGCGTTCGACCATGAAGGAGAGCTTGTTGCGTTTGTCGAACATGGTCAGCAGAATCCCCAGGATGTCCAGCTTCGGGTTGAGCCGCTCCTTGACCAGCCCGTAGGTCTTCATGAGCTGGGCGATGCCTTCCATGGCGTAATACTCGCATTGCAGGGGCACGAGCAGCCATCTCGCCGCGCACAAGGCGTTGATGGTGATGAGGCCCAGGGAGGGCGGGCAGTCGATGAGGATGTAGTCGAAGTCCTTTTCCACGCCCTGCACGACGGCGCGCAGCATGAACTCCCGGTCCCGCTCCCCGCTCAGTTCGATCTCGGCGCCCACGAGGTCCGGCGTCGCGGGCAGGATTTTCAGGAAATCCATGTCCGAGCCGATGATGGCCCGAGAAGCTGCCCGTGGGTCGAAGAGGGCCTGGTACACGGAGTTTCGGACACCGCTTACGTCCACCCCGAGCCCGCTTGAAGCGTTGGCCTGGGGGTCGCAGTCGATGACCAACACCCGCCGCTCCATGGCAGCCAGGGAGGCCGCCAGGTTCACGGTGGTCGTCGTCTTGCCCACGCCGCCTTTCTGATTCGCCAAAACGATTGTCTGCGCCAAAGATTCGCCCTCCCGGTCCGTTTGTTTCACGGGAAACTAGTTGCGGTAATAGTCATTGTACCAGGTGATAAACCGCTCGATTCCTTCCTCTATCGTCGTTGACGGCTTGAACCCGACATCCTTGATAAGGTCGTCGACGTCGGCATACGTGGCCGGCACGTCTCCCGGCTGCAGGTCCATGTAGTTGCGCACGGCCTTGCGTCCGAGCGCGTCCTCCAGGACCGTGATGAACCGCTCCAGCTCGACGGTGTTGTTGTTGCCGATGTTGTAGATTTTGTACGGTGCGGGCGAGGAGGAAGGGTCCGGGGCGTTGCCGTCCCAAGCGGGGTTGGGTTCCGGTATGCGATGGACGACGCGGAACACGCCCTCGACGATATCGTCGATGTAGGTGAAGTCACGGCGCATCTTGCCGTGATTGAAGACGTTTATGGGCTTGCCTTCGCAGATGGCCTTGGTGAAGAGGTACAGCGCCATGTCGGGCCGGCCCCATGGCCCGTAGACCGTGAAGAAGCGCAGGCCCGTGGTCGGCAGCTTGTAAAGGTAGCTGTAGGAGTGGGCCATGAGCTCGTTGGACTTCTTGCTGGCGGCGTAGAGGCTGACGGGGTGGTCGACGTTGTCGTGGACCGAGAAGGGCATGGACGTGTTCAGCCCGTAGACGGAACTCGACGAGGCGTAGACCAGGTGCTGCACTTCGTTGTGGCGGCAGCATTCCAGCAGGTTGGCGAAGCCGACGATGTTGGAGTTTATGTATGATTTGGGGTTGATGAGCGAGTAGCGCACTCCGGCCTGGGCCGCCAGGTTGACGACATGGGTGAACCCGAATGCCTTGAAGAGTTCATTCAGGGATTCGCCGTCGGCCAGGTCAACGGCTTCGAAACGGAAATTCTGATCTGTTTCGAGCTGGCGCAAGCGGTCCTTCTTCAATTCTACCGAGTAGTAATCGTTGAGATTGTCGATGCCGAAGACTTCCGCTCCGGCGGCGGCGAAGCGCTTGGCGAGGTGAAAACCGATGAACCCCGCGGCGCCCGTGATGAGAATTTTCATGCGCTGCTCCATGTGAAACGTGACAATGGAGTTCACCTAGCGCAACGAGCATTTCTGGGCAATACGGAATTGTGTGCGTGAAAAATGATGCAGGTGGATTGAGCGGGCGGAAGGGAAATTCAGTTGCGGATGCCCTGCAGAGTCTGCCAGGCGTCGTTTTTGAGCTGCTTGTCGCCTGCGGCCATGTCTTCGAGGTTCGGCAGCAGCCGAAGCTCGGAGCTGCCAAACACGGCAATCGCGTTGGCGGAGTTCGGATCACCTGAAACGGGCGACGCCGGTCCGAAGCAGATGACGATGCGCGGAGCGAAGAACCGCATGCCGTGGGCAAATAGCCCCGGCGAAACATCGAGGGGCCACGCGCAGATGTCGTTTTCCGGCCAGCCCAGGTGCGAGCGGACGCTGGCCTGGATTTTCCTGAACATGTCCAGGCGTGGGGGCGGGGTGGGCTGCTGCATGTCGGCAAACAGGCCGACGTAGGTCCACAGCGTGCGGACGGGCGATTGTTTCCCGTGAAACAGGGAGCGCAGAAGCGGCGGCACAGGCTCCTCGACACGGCTCGGACCCTGGTCCGGAATTCGTTGGGCGACCGGCTTGCGGTCTGGTTCGGCGACCGCCTGTGCGGTTTCCGTGACAAACGGGCCGGGTTCCTGCGGCGACGGTTCCTGCTGCGTGGGTTCCTGCGGCGCGGGTTCGGGCCGGCGCCAGAGGTGGGTGATGCCGAGACGCTTCAGCGTGCGTTGGGCTTCGGTCAGGGCGTATTCATCAAGATCCAATCCCAGATCCTCCAGGCGATTTCGGTCTTGGGCAGCTGCGGCCAGGATTCGCGCCTGCCGTGGCGGTCCATGACGAGCACGCGGTTGGTGGGCGTGGCAAAGCCGGCGCCGGCCTCGTCCACGGGGTTGGCCACGATGAGGTCGAGGTTCTTGCGCTCGAGCTTCCCGGCGGCGTTGCGCTCCAGGTCTTGGGCCTCGGCCGCGAAGCCGATGGTCACCTGACCGGGTTTCTTGCTGCCGCTCAGGGTTGCCAGGATGTCGGGGTTGGGTTCGAAGGTCAGGGCCAGGGGCGCGCCGCCTTTCTTGAACTTGCCCAACTCGCAGACCGGCGGCCGGAAGTCCGCCACGGCCGCGGTGAAGCAGCCGATGTCCTGGGACGGGAACACGTCGCCGGCGGCTTCGAACATCTCCCGGGCCGAGGTCACCGGAATGCGGTGGATCATGGCCGGCAGGGGCAGGTCCACCGGCCCGGTCACGGCCGTGACCTCGGCCCCGCGCAGGGCGGCGGCGATGGCCAGGCAGGCGCCCATGGTCCCGGTGGACGGGTTGGACCAGAAGCGGACGCGGTCGAAATATTCCCTGGTGGGTCCCAGGGTCAGCATGACCTTTCTGCCGCGCATATCCTGGGGAGAGAGGGCGGCCAGCGTGCGGATGAAAATTTCCTCGATGGGCGCCAGGCGTCCCTGGCCCGTGTCGCCGCAGGCCACGTTGCCGCATTCGGGCTCGATGCGCACTACGCCTCGTTGTCCCAGGACTTCCCAGTTGTGCCTGGTGGCCGGAGCCGACCACATGCGAGGGTTCATGGCCGGTGCCGCGAGGATGGGGCCGGGGTAGGCCAGCAGTTGGCAGCTCAGCAGGTCATCGGCCAGTCCGTGGGCCATCTTGGCCAGAATGTTGGCCGTGGCCGGTGCCACGACGAATGCGTCGGCGACAGCGGGTTCGAGATGGTCGAAGTCCGCCCCGGCGGCGAACATGTCCGTGAACAGCGGGTCTGCGCCCAGCGCCCCGAAGGACAGGTCCGTGACGAACCGGCGGGCCGACTCCGTGAGGGTCGCGCCGACCTGGATGTTCAGACGAAGAAAGGCCCTGGTCAGATCCAGGGCCTTGTAGGCTGCGATGGAGCCCGTGACTCCGAGATGGACGCGTTTCCCGTGAAACGTGTCGAAGAGGTAGTGGGCCGGGATCACTGGCTGAGGGTCCTTTCACCTTCCACTGGCGCGCCCGTGGAACCCGAGGACGGATAGGTGTCCATGGGCTGGCCGCCGGTGGAGTAGGCCGGGGAGTAGGTGTTCCCGACCTTGGGGCTGACCTTGATTTCGAGCCAGGTGTACCAGAGGGGCGTTTCCTCGATGGTGATCATGCAGACCCGGTTGTCCTTGGTGAAGACCAGGAAGAAGCGCTGGTACTTCTGGTAGGTGACCATGGTCCAGCCGTCCTTGGGCATGTTGTGGAAGAAGAAGTCGAAGAGGGAGATGGGTTCGGCCCAGCCCTTGAACTTCATGGTGCCGAACTTGCCGTCCGCCGTCGGGGTGATGTTGGACTTGTCGGTCTGGATCTCCATTTCTTCAGGAACACGTATATCGTTGTAATCATAGAAAAAACTCTGCTGTACCTTGGGCGCGGCCGGGTCCTGGGAACCGGATCCCATGAGGTCCGTTCCGGCGCAGCCCCACGAGGCGAGCAGCAGGGCGAGGACGAGACATTTCATGTAACGCATGGTGGCATCCTTCACGTTCGTTAAGGTTTGGAAATATCACGAGCCATTGTTTTAAAACCTAGCATCGCCGGCGGCGATTTCAAGTGTTTTTTCCGGTCGCGAAGCCTTGGCCGCCTCGTCGCGGGCCTTGGCCGCCTCGTCGAGCCAGCCGCCTTCCTCCAGGGATTGGGCGGCCAGTTCGTACATGCGGTGCATGCCGTCGGCGTACACGGACTCGATCAATTCGTCTGCGTACCCTTTGAACACGCTGCGCACAAGGTCGTTCTGGGCGTACAGAAAACGCGCCAGCAAGGGGTTTTCACGGTGCAGGGGAAGATATAGGATGAACATGCGCTTGCAGTGGAAGAGGATGAAGCGCACGCGGCGCACCTCCCGTTCGATGCTTTCGGACGTCTGCCTGATGACGGCGTAGAGCTCGGAGCCGATGTGCTGCTCCTCCGGCGTCAGGGACGTGCTGCGCTGCAGCTGCTTGAAGCGCGGCTTGTAGTTCATCTGCTGGTAGGCGTCCTCCTTGAGTTTGATGCACTCGTGGAAGATGTAGCCCAGGGCCCAGTCCAGGTATTCGCCCAGCACGGACAGGTGAGACCGCTCCTCGTTGCGGAACAGCAGGTGGGACGTGTCCTTGAGGCGCCACAGAGGGCCCTTGCTGTTCTGCCGGCCGAGGATGTCGTCGAAGAAGTGGAAGCTGACGGAGCCGCTTGCGTCGTACTCGGAAAAATGTGTTTCCATGGCGCTGGCGATTTGGCAGAAATCGCGCAGCACGTCTCGGACGAAGGAATCGTGTTTGGTCTGAAGCCAGCTTTTGGACATCGCGTTACCCGGCGGAATTTTCCGCGTCATGTACGGCACGGCCTTGCTCACGTCAAACCCCATGAACCCATGCACGACACCAGGAACAAGATTTTAGCGCGCCACGAGGCGCACCGGCTCGCCGGCAGGGGCGGCCTGGTCTTCACCAACGGCTGCTTCGACATCCTGCACCCCGGCCATGTGGACTACCTTCAGCGCGCGAGGGCTCTGGGCGCCTGTCTCGTGGTCGGCCTCAACAGCGACGCCTCGGTGCGCCGCCTCAAGGGGGCTACTCGCCCAGTCAACGACGAAGCCAGTCGGGCCGTGGTCCTGGCCGCCC